>NZ_WQGD01000011.1:0-126560 GCF_013034475.1 Ruegeria sp. HKCCA6837 | reverse complement strand
GCTCGTCAGGCTCATAACCTGAAGGTCAGAGGTTCAAATCCTCTCCCCGCAACCAAAATCCAAACAGCCCGTTCAGACTACAATCGATCCACCGGATCAATTGCTTAACGATCAAACACCGTCAGCCTCATAACCCGAAGGTCAGAGGTGCAAATCATAATCACGAAAACAGCGTCAGAATATCTAACAACAGACCATTCTAAACGCGTCAAACCCATAACACAAACGTAACGCGGTCAAATTAAGTTCCATCAGGCTCTGTCAAACGCCGGTTGAACCCCTGGTTCGGCAAAGAATATCCGCAAAAACGGAATATCCTCGGAAAAAGCCAAATCAGGTTCTCAGGGCGCTTGCTTGACGCATCTTCTCCTGCTCGTTCGGGGTCGGCGTGTGATTGAAGCAATAAGCCGTCCGACAAGCTTCCTCTCCGCCCAGTTCTTCAATCCTCGCTTTTTGATCGGCAAAACATAGTGCGTTGACAGCATCGGGATCGCAAATTCCTCGTAACCGGCGTTCACCTTCGGCAAGAGCAGCCAGTGCAAAGGCGCCATCTGATTGCAGGGCGACAAGATCCCGGAGTTCGTTCGGGTCGGTCGCAAGATCGAAAAGCTGCGGATCATGGCCGACATAATGGACATACTTCCATTGCTGCCACCGCACCATGAACGTTCCGGTGGTTGACCCGCCATCATGGTACTCGCTTAAAATGGTGCGGTCTGGATCGTCAGGCTCACGGGCCAGTTGGCGCAGGGAAACACCGGGCAAAGCGCGGCTGATTTCGTCTTGGGATACTGCTGTGGCGTCGAGCGCAGTGGCCGCCAGATCGATCAACGAGGTTCCGGTGGCCACCTTGCGCCCCTTTGGCACGCCAGGCCCTGCAAGGATCATTGGGACCCCTGCGGATTGTTCGTACATCACTTGTTTGGTCCAGAAACCCTGATCACCCATCATGTCCCCGTGGTCCGAGACATAGATGACAACTGTGTCTTCGGCCTGACCGCTTGCCTCTAACGCCTTCAAAATGCGACCGACGCAATCGTCCATGAAACTGGTCAGGCCATAATAAGCAGCCTTGGCTTCGCGCATCCTTTGTTCGTCAAAGTACTTTTCGTAGTCGAAAAAGCCCGCCAAATTCCGTAACTCTCTGTGTTCTGGGCGAAAACGGTTCTCGTATCCGACGGGTAGGTCAATCCGCGCAGGATCATAAATGGTGTAAAACTCTTCCGGGCATGTCAGCGGATAGTGCGGGCTGACCAGCGAGATAAATGCGGCCCAAGGTTGATCCGGGTCCGCCGTGTTCTGCAACCACGCTTCGGCAGCTTTGGTTATCTCGCGGTCATAGTCGGTATAACTGCTGTTCCCAATGCCGACATCTGCGGCCAACTCTGCCGCCGCATCGTAGGGTTGCGGGGTTTCGCGGAGGAGGCCAATCGTCCATCCGACGCCGCCCACAACATGCATGGGAAGGATTTCTTCCGAGAAACCGTTGTCATCTTCGGCCGAACGAAAGTGCAGCTTGCCGATGGAAACGGTCTTCACCCCTTGATCCCGCAAATGACGCATCCAGCTTCGGATGCGGCCATCATAGGGGGATGCACTGTCCCAATACCGGGTCTTGTGAACATGATCACCGGTTGCGATCGCCGCGCGGGTTGGAACACACATGGGCGAGGGCGTGTAAGCATTGGTAAAATGCGTGCCACGCGCGGCCAAAGCGTCAAGATTGGGCGTTTTGACGATAGGGTGTCCCGCACATCCCATCGCGTCCTTTCGATGCTCGTCCGAGATGATGATCAGCATGTTCGAACGATCACGGCGCTGCGTTCTTTCTTCTTGCCGAATATGGCTGCTCATGGGGATGCCCTTTCGTGGAAGGTGTCGCACAGGACGGTCGTTCCAAATGTATGTTGGGTCAAGCTTGGTCCGCATTGGCGCCAAATTTAGTCGCCCGGTTTGGGGCGTTGCACTTCCTCAAAATGCCTCCTGGTTTTCACGAGACCGCTACAGATCGGGCCGCATTCCAGCAATCGGTAAGGATCAGCTTTCGTGTGACGGCTCCTCGATAAACTCGGCCAGCAAGCGGTTGAACGCGTCTGACCGTTCGATATTGACCAAATGACCTGTCGCCGGAAAACGATGCCATCTGACCTTGGTAAGGGTGTCCTTCAAGAATGCATTTGTTTCACCGACCAGATAATAATCGTCATCCCCGGTCACGAGCATGACAGGCGTTTTGAAAGCCTGCAGCCGAACGCTGTCGTCAAAAAGGGAACGCCGGCACCAATGCAGGGTAGATAACACATGCACAGCCCCTTCGGCAGACTGACCGCGCAGGTTTGCAGCATATGTCGCCCAACCATCGGGGTCGTTTTTCTGAAAGCCTTGATAGGCGGCATCATTTTCCAGCACCGCGACGGCCCCGTCTCCTCCCCGGTCTTTACGCAGCTGAATTTCGTGCCCGACCCAGGTTCTTCGATAGTTTTCCTGTTCGCCCGGATCGCGGGGTCCAGAGCTGTTACCAACCAGCGTCACGCTCAGGACGCGTTGGGGGTGGTTCAGGGAAAAGTCCAGGCTGGTGAAACTGCCCATCGAGGTTCCGACAAGATGCGCGGCGTCCAGACCCAGATGATCGAACAACGCCAAAAGATCACCGGTTGATTGCGCCTGCCCATATTGCGCGCGGTCTGAGGGGATCGCAGAGGGATGAAACCCACGCGCCGAGTAGGTGATGCAGCAAAAGGAATCCGACAGGTCCGAGACCTGCCGATACCAACTGCGGTAATCGCCGCCGAATTCGTGCACAAATACAATCGGGGCACCTGTTCCGGTTGCCTCGTAGTACAGCGCTATCCCATCAGGTGTTTGAAACTCGGGCATTCGAATGTTCCTGTCTTGGTCGGAGAGTTTTTGAGTTCAGCGTGTCAAAACCGCGATGGCTGCATCGTCATATCCCAGTTCTGACAGAACTTCGTTCGTATGTTGTCCAAGGCGGGGTGCCGAGCTTTCCTGAAGGCCGCGATCTGCAATGGGGTTGCGCGCAAAACGCATATCCTTCCCTTCAGAGCTTACGGTGGAAAAGGCGGCGTATTCTTCTGCGATAGGATCGTCTGCAATTGTTTGGATGTTCTCGACCACCGAGCACGGAATGCTGTTGTCGATCAAAATCTGTATCCAATGAGATGCAGTGTGCTGTTTCAGATGTGCGCCCAAGACCTGATCCAAGGCGCCGCGATTGGCCAGCCGGGCCTCATCCCCCTGAAAACGAGGGTCGTCCAGCAGGTCAAGATATCCGATGGCCTCGCAAAACCGGGGCCAGTCCTTGTCGCTCCCCAATCCTATGACGATATCCCGATCCGATGTCGGATAGGGTTCGAAAGGCGTCATCGACGGGTGGCGTGAGCCGATGGGTTTTGGAACGATCCCGGCATTGAGATAACGCGCAAAGGCATTTTCCAAGCAAACCCACTGACAGGCCAGCATGGAAACGTCCAGATGACTGGTACTTTGGCTCCCTTGTGCGTCGCGCTCATACAGACGTTGCAGAATGCCGATGGTGGTGAACAGCGCAGCCGAGATGTCCCCAATCGAAAAGCCGACGCGGGTGGGGTCTCCGTCCAACTCTCCGTTAATACTCATCATGCCGCTCATTGCTTGGACCACGATGTCATAGGCCGGGCGGTGCGAAAGGCTTCCGGTTTGCCCAAAGCCGCTGATCGAGGCCGAGATCAGGCGCGGGTTGATCCGTTTCAGATCGGCGTCGCCGCATCCCAACCGGTCGCGCACACCGGGCCGCATGTTCTCGACAAACACATCTGCGGTGGCCAGCAGCTTGTGCAGGGCTTCTTTGCCCTGTTCAGTCTTCAGGTCCAGAACGACCGAGCGCTTGTTGCGGTTCAGGGACGCAAAATAGAGGCTGATGTCATTCTCGAACGGCGGAGTTGTGCGGGCAAGGTCACCAGTCGGGTTTTCCACCTTGATAACGTCGGCGCCCAGACTGGCCATTAGCCAGGTGCAGAACGGCCCGGACAAAACGGATGTCATGTCTACAATTCGGATACCTTTCATCTGGAACTCCTTCCGAGCATGGATTTCAGGGTTTTCAGATGCCCGTCGGCAGAGGCTATGGCCGGTGCACACAACGTTTGGCAGGTGTCTGTTAAAACTTCTCGCGTCACCATTCGGTCGACCAGACCCCACATGGCTGCATCCTCTGCGCTGACGGCATCGCCCCCCAACAGGATCACTGCGCTCCGACCCGGGCCAATCAAGGCGTGCATCCTGTTTACATCGTATTGACCGGGTAAAACGTTGTTCTTGAGCACCGGGTAGGAAAACCGTGCTTCGGGCACACAAACCCGGATGTCGCAGGAAAGGGCCAGTGTCATCCCCCCGCCGATGCAAGGCCCATTAATGGCAGCCAGAGTCAGTACCGGGATGGCTCTGAGCGCTTCGGCCATTTCGTCCCAGGGGTCTGGGCCGTTCACGTCGATGGAAAGTGTGTTTAGATCCGCGCCAGCGCAGAAAACACGCCCGCATGCGCCGGTAATGATCACAGCCCGCAGCGCTGTGTCACTGCCGGCTTCAAGGAAAACGTCACGCAGAGAGACCAGCATCTGAGGTGTCAGCGAGTTGGCCTTTGCTGGCCTGTTGATCGTGACAGTCAGACAGGCACCTTCGCGTTGGGCCATGATCAGGTCATTGTCACTCATGACCGGAACTCCGGCACGCTTCGATCCAGCATACGCATCAGCGCTGGCCACTGGACGCCCCCATGTGGTCCGTTTTGCGGCGCGCCCCAGTCGTGCAAGGCATCCATTGCATCGTCTGTGATCGTGATCGGATTGTCCGTTGAACTCAGAATATCGACTTGAATTTTGCAGGCCATCTCAAGGTAGTAGTGATAAATGAAGGCCTCTGCCGCCGTGCGCCCGACCACCAACAGCCCGTGGTTCTGCAACAGCATGGCAAAATTGCTACCAAGGTCGCGCGCCAACAGGGCACCTTCGTCCTCAACCGCTGTGGAGTCCTGATAGGGATGGCTCGACAACGTACCCAGTACAAATCCCGCGTGTTGGGACAAAGCCAACAACCCTTCGGGCATGGCCGACACGGCAACGCCAGCGCGCGTGTGGCTGTGGATCACGTAATTCACGTCAGGCCGGGCCGACAGAATGCCCGAATGGATGATGTGCCCGGCCAAATTGACGATCTTACCGCTGCCCGGCCCGTCATCCACGGCCTGCCCGTCGAAAGACATACGGGTCAGGTTCGAAGCCGTGATTTCGTCGAACATCAAATCGTGTGAGTTCAACAGGTAATGATCAGGGTCCTCTGGAAGACGCGCTGAAATGTGGGTCGATGTCAGGTCGGTCCAGCCATAGTAATGAGCAAGGCGGTAAAGCGCGGCCAAGTCCTGACGGATTACGTCACTCATCAAGCCTCTCCCAACGCTTCGCGGTACAAATTGTGGAAATGGCGCAGCCCGACCTCACTCATCGCACCAGAGCCGTCACCGATGACATAAGGCCCCGGTTCGAACGCGCGGCTTTGCATGCCTTTCTGGATCTTGGAGACAACAACTTCGTCTTCGGCCCCGGTTGTTTCCTTGTGCTTGTGCATCAGTTCAATCACATCTTCATCCGAAATGCCTCCGCTTGAGAACCACCGATACCGATAGATCGTCTTGTTCCATGCCACAGGCAAAAACTGACGGATCGTAAAGTACCCTCCGGGGTAACAGCACATCGACACATTGGGAAAGATCCAGTAGGCACCGTAATCACCTGCGCGTGGGCCGGCGTTCAGATCATAATCATACTGCTTTTCGTTCTTTGTCTGCGCCTTGCCATCATGCCAGATTGTCTTCCCGTGCGGGACCGTTGTGTATCCGTCCATCTCAAGAACGCCATGGGTCAGCGAGCTCGCATGCACTGTCGGGCAATGGTAGCACTCGTTGTAGTTTTCGACCGAAAGCTTCCAGTTGCTGTCATGTTCGATTTCAGTTTCGCAGACAAATTTCAGCTTTGTTGGGTCGGAATGAAAGCTGAGGATGTTGTCGCGGTATTCCTCAAGCCCGGGCCCCATAGGCTCAGCGTTTTCGTCCAGGTTCACAAAGACAAAGCCACAGAACTCCTCGACCTGAATAGTGCGCAGGTTGATCTGGTCACAGGTCAACCCATCGCTTTCCGCAGAACCCGGCGCGCGGCGCAGTCGGCCGTTAATTTCATAAGTCCACGCATGATAAGGGCAGACCAACACCCTTTTGCCCTTGCCTGACCCTTCGACCAGCGGATGACCGCGGTGGCGGCAGATATTGTAATACGCATTGATGCCACCATCCTGTGCGCGAATGACAAAGACATCCTCATCAACGATGGTGAATGTCTTGAAATCGCCCGGCTCCGCAACTTCGGACACATGACAAACGCATTGCCAGCTTCGGAAGAAGATTTTCTCTTTATCGACCTCGAACCAGTCCGGCTGAGTGTAATATTTGGCCTGCAAAGGCAAATCTCGTGGCATCTGGGGTCTCTTCTGGTGGGTTTGCCAAAGTGGTGCTGCATCGCGGGGATGTTGTTCAGCATTAGCCTGCATTGCACTGGCAGCTTTGCACAGATATAGAATCTTTATATCTAGGATAACTTAAAGTTGGTCTCATGAGGCAAAGCGGCAGTGACGTTCCACCGCTCGGGGCAGTTCGTGTCTTTTGGATTGCCGCGCGGTATGGAAACTTTAAACGCGCCGCAACTGAACTTGGTGTGACGCCCACAGCCGTGAGTTCACAGATCAAATCGCTCGAGGCTCATCTGGGCTGCCCCCTGTTTGAACGCCATGCGCAGTCGGTTGCTTTGAACGAAGCAGGGCAGCAGTTTTCCGAAGCGTGCGAGGCGGTGTTCGCGCGGCTTGACCGGGCCGTGCAGGACGCGCGCCAGACCGCTAATAGATCGTCAATAACGGTTGGCGTCGGCGCGCTGATCGGGTCGCAATGGTTGTCCCGCCGCCTGTTCAGCTTTTGGCAACGTTTCCCGGAAACAGGCCTGCATCTTCAGTATTCCCCGGGTGGTGTGGAGTTTTCGGATGGTCAGACCGATATGATGCTGGCCTGGGGGGACGGAGATTGGCCGGGATTGACGTCAGAGGCGCTGCTGCGTTTCCCAACGTCGCCCGTCATCAGCCCATCTCTGATCGCAGAGGGGGGCCATCCTACCGAACCTGCAAACTTGTTGCGCCTACCTCTGTTGCACTGGAAGGATCAAGTCGACTGGCTGGAGTGGTTCGATGCACACGGGGTGGAAACCGGCGACCACCTTCCCGGTGTGATTATAGACGATTCGAGTGTTCTGCTCCGAGCGGTGTTGTCGGGACAGGGTGTTTCCCTTGGGTTACTGCCGTTGATCGAGGCTGAATTACAATCCGGCCAGTTGATACGGCCGTTTGCCAAAGACTTTGCACCTTCCAGATCCTACCATCTTGTTTACCCATCTGACGCGATAAAACAGCCGCAACTCAGGGCTTTTCGGGATTGGATTTTGCAGGAGGCAGGTCGGGACAACCGCTAACAGATGCTGCGATTGAAAGGGGGGCCTCAGGTCAGGTTGCTGGCAAGAATGAATGCGCTGCATTCATCTGCCAAGGCTTTAAACCGAGGCCTTTCCTTCACATACAAATAGACCTGTCGCCTGTCGGGTAGATCGGACAATGTGCGAAAGGCCATGCTTTCAGGGATAATACGAGCAACGGTTTGGGGAAGGATGGTGACCCACTTGCCCGTTCCCACCATTGTTATCAGGGACTGCGTATTGTGAATGGTGACATTCGCCTCTTCAACCGCCTTAACGAACTCAGGCGTCTCGATGAGGTCGCACAAGGCGTTTCGCACAAATGAAGGTGTGACCACATCATTTACACTGGGCGGAACCGCCTTTTTGTTGAACGGATGATCAGCGGCGCAGACAAGACCGAACTGATCTTCGAAAAAGAGGTGCGCTTTAACCCCTTTAACGGGGTGAAAGCCTGACGCTATGCCAATATCAGCTTTGCCCTCGGCAAGCGCATCCAAAACCTGTCGCGTATCAGCGTCCATTAGTTCGACTTTCACGCCTGGGAAACGGTGTGTCATGTGTTCGAGCACGGACGGGAACACCAACGCGGCGACCGAAGGGACGGACGCAATTCGGATCAATCCATTGGCGGCATGAGCAGCAGCTTCGATCGACTGCACCGTTTGGTCAAACTGGCGGACTTGTTTAAGAGACAACTCAAACACTTGCTCGCCCAATGCAGATAGGTGGTTCTTACGCTCGCCAACAAACAGCTTTTTTCCCAAGTGGTCCTCAAGTTGTTTCAAAGTCATCGAGACAGCAGATTGTGTGCGCCCCAACCGGTCGGCTGCTTCCGACAAGTTGCCCGTTTGCGCGACCGTGCAAAAACAACGCAGCATTTCGATTTTTAGTGTCAAATTTCAAAATTCCTGAAGTTTGGTCAATTATATTGAATTTGACTGATATTGTGTGAGAAGTCCATTATGCCCCAACTTCTATTATTTTTGGGGCGAACCGTGACCAACCTGAACCTGATTGCTGGCGAATGGCTTGCCGGCGAAAGCGAGATCGAAAACCGCAATCCTTCAGACCTGAGCGACCTTGTTGGCCATTTCGCACAAGCCAGTGCGGATCAGCTTGACGTGACTCTGGACCAAGCGCGTGTCGCGCAAGCCGAATGGGCGGCCTACGGGCTCGAACGCAAGCAGGCGGTGCTGATGAACATCGGCAACGAGCTGATGGCCCGTGCCGAAGAACTGGGCACCTTGCTCAGCCGCGAAGAAGGTAAACCCTTTGCAGAAGGGAGGGGCGAGGTCTATCGCGCCGGTCAGTTCTTCACATATTACGCAGCTGAATGCCTGCGTCAGATCGGTGAGAACGCAGATTCCGTACGTCCTGATATCGAGATTGACGTGCGCCGCGAGGCGGTTGGCGTGGTCGCCGTTATCAGCCCGTGGAACTTCCCCACCGCGACAGCTTCTTGGAAGATTGCCCCGGCGCTCTGCTATGGCAATGCGGTAGTCTGGAAACCGGCCAACATCACGCCTGCCTCTGCCGTGGCCCTGACCGAGATCATCAACCGTCAGGATATTCCCAAGGGCCTGTTCAGTCTTGTCATGGGCTCGGGTCGGTCCATTGGGCAACGGCTGGTGGAAAGCCCGAAGGTCAACGCCATCTCGTTCACCGGATCGGTGCCGGTGGGCAAGGGCATTGCAGCAGCGGCCATCCAGAACCTGACCAAGGTTCAGATGGAGATGGGATCGAAAAATGCGCTGGCCGTGATGGACGACGCCGATCTCGACCTAGCCGTTTCGCTGGCATTGGGCGGCGCGTTTGGAGGAACCGGTCAGAAATGTACCGCCTCATCGCGGCTGGTGGTTCATGCCGCTGTGCATGACGCGTTTGTCGAGAAACTGGTATCGGGTGCTCAGGCGATGAAAGTCGGTCACGCGCTGGAAGAGGGGACTCAGATGGGCCCTGTCGTCAGCGCGCAGCAACTGGCCGAGAACCTGGCCTATGTTGATCTGGGTAAATCCGAAGGCGCTGAACTGGCCTGCGGCGGGCAGCGTTTGGACATGCCGCATGATGGGTATTACATGAGCCCCGGCGTGTTCCTGAACACCACCAACGACATGCGCATCAACCGGGAAGAGATGTTCGCGCCGCTGACCTCGGTCATCAAGGTCGACAGCTATGATGAGGCCTTGGCCACGGTCAACGATACCAATTTCGGTCTGACCTCGGGCATCGTCACGCAAAATCTGGCCCGCGCCACACATTTCCGGCGCAATGCGCGCACCGGGGTTGTGACGGTGAACCTGCCCACAGCGGGCACGGATTATCATGTACCCTTTGGCGGGCGTGGTGACAGCTCTTATGGCCCACGTGAACAGGGCAAGGCGGCGGCCGAATTCTACACGACGGTCAAAACTGCATATATCAGCGCCGGAAAGCCGATCTGATGCGGATCGATGGGCTGCAATACGCCAACTGGTCCGAAAAGATCTTTCGGCAATTACGCGAAGGGGGCGTGGACGCGATCCACGTCACCATCGCCTATCATGAAAATTTCCGTGAAACCGTTCTGAACTTTGAAAAGTGGAACCGCTGGTTCGAACAATACCCGGACCTGATCATGAAGGGTCAATGGGCCAGCGACATTGATACAGCACGGGAAACCGGGCGCACAGCAGTTTTCTTTGGGTTTCAGAACCCATCGCCCATCGAAGACGACATCGGCTTGGTCGAAATCGTGCATACACTGGGCGCGCGATTTATGCAGCTGACCTACAACAACCAATCGCTGTTGGCGACAGGCTGCTACGAGGCCGAAGACACCGGGATCACCCGCATGGGGCGTCAGGTGATCAAAGAGATGAACCGCGTTGGGCTTGTCGTTGACATGAGCCATTCAGCCGACCGGTCCACGATCGAGGCGGCCGAGCTGTCCGAGCGTCCGATTGCGATCACTCACGCTAACCCGTTTGATTGGGCCCCGGCCCTGCGCAACAAACGAGACGAAGTGATCCGTGCGGTGACTGAAAACGGTGGGATGTTGGGGTTTTCGGTCTATCCTCATCACCTGAAGGACAAGTCGGACTGCACTCTTGAAAGCTTCTGCGAGATGATAGCGCGGACGGCTGAGAAATACGGAGCGGAACATCTCGGGATCGGTACGGATCTGTGCCAGGATCAGCCCGACAGCGTTGTCGAATGGATGCGGGTTGGGCGTTGGTCTAAGCAGATCGACTATGGCGAGGGGTCGGCAAGTAACCCCGGATTCCCCCCGATGCCGTCCTGGTTTCAGGACAATCGGGACTTTGGAAACATCGAAGCCGGGTTGCTGGCGACCGGTCTGAACGATGAAGAAGTGGCCGGTATCATGGGTGAAAACTGGTACAGGTTCTTTGCCGAAAACTTCGGGCCTCAAGGGTAGATGAATGGAAAAACTGACGCAGACACCGATCGAAAGACGAGACCCGGCCACAGTTATGCGGCTGTCGCGGTTGGGTTCTTTGCATCAGTGTCGCCTGAGTTTCATGCGGCAATTGACCCGCAGGATGGCGCGGGAAAACTGGTCGTTCACTCGGCCTGTCTTCGACATTGACGCCAATGGTGTTGGTCGGGCGGTCTATACCGCTCAAGGGCCGGATCGGACATATTCACTGGTGGCCTTTGCTCATGACTTGCCGCCGGAGCAACGCTCGGATCGTGTGATTGCCGAAGCGTGGGATGCCACCTTTGCTTTGTTCGACGGCTTCCCGACCGAGGCCGACATTGACCGCCTTTCCCGAAACGTACCCCTGCAAGAGGCCGGGCGGGTGAGCGAGAGCGAGCTGTCCTTGTCTCGTGCCAATCGCTCGGTCCGCCTTTGGGACCATGTTGTGAAATCCTTGGCCGCAGGCCAGCAGCCGGATGTAGAGCAGATCTATCAGGTCGGCTACCTGATGCGGACAACTGCCGTGTATGGCTCGGGTAAATTTGGCGCGGCGGATCGGGAAAAAGTTGCCGACCGACCCGAGACGCAGGCCCCGTTTCAGGTTGAAATGCTCTCGGTCTTTCTGACCCGGGCATTTGTGCGGGATCTGGTGCAACACATGGCGAACGTCCAAGGCGGCGATCAGGCTGCAACTTTGGACCCCGAGATTGCCCGCTGGCTGGGGATTGGTAACTCTACCGGGCTTGGCATGGCGCCGTTTATCGTCAACCACCCGGTTCTGTTCAACAACTGGATCATGGTACGGGAAGAAGCGATTGCGCGGGTTCGGTCTGTGGACGTGGCCAGCGACGCCGAGATCGCGCGGTTCCGCGATGTTTTCGAACGCAGCCGACTGTCGGTTTCGTGGTGGCGGTCTGAACATCCGATACAGGTCAAAAAGCTCGAGGCATTGAAGGCTGACCTGTTGTTGATCTCCGAGTATCTGCGCCAAGATAATTTGACCGCAGATCGACCGTGGAATCGACTGGTGGACTGGTCAGAAACCGCGTTGAGCGAGGAAGGTCAGGAGTTGCTGGCGTCGCTGATCCTGGAGCCTTATGGCGATTTGGTGGACGGGCTGGCCTCGTGCATGGCAGACACCCGTTCGCAGGCGTTTGTGATTGATGGAACCATGTCCATCGGGACAGTTCGTGATCTGATCCGGGAAACATATGCCTGGGCTTTGGATCTGGATTGGGACGTCCGCGAGAATTGTGCGCGAGCGTGGTATGTTTCTGAAGAAAAGCTGGAACCCCGCATGGGGGAACGGTTTGATGAACCCATTTCTGACTATGAACAACCTCTGGCCCCGGCGCGGGATGCAGCGGCTGCCTATGACGCGCTGGGCGGGTGGGAAGACACCAAGCCCGTGGCCGAATTTCTGTTGCGTCACCCGGAACATCGCCACACGATCCGGCGCGTACAAATGACCCAATCCGCACCCTATGGTGAAATCCGGGATAACACGATTGGGTCAAAGGTGCTGCCTATCGACATGCTGCGGGCAAAGCTGTCTTTCTTTGGAGCAACCCATTTTGACCCCCGTTCGGATCGATGGGTGCGAATCTGCATGTATTCCGGTGCGCCGTACCCGGAGGAGCTGATTTCTGAAAACGCGGATCTTTGGGTCTACCCGCAGGAACCAACATGAATTTTTCGCTCAACGAGATGGAAGCAACCGCAAAACGGGCCACCCGTGGCGCGGGCTATTCCTGGGGCCAGGCCGAGGAGGCGTCGAAGGCGGCCCGCTGGCTGTGCGCGCAGGGGCTGGATGGGGCCGGGATTTTGTCCTCGTTGTTGGAGCGGGGGCTGGCTTCGGACCCGGCGACGCATCGCCCTGGGCAGATTGATCGTCTCTGGCAGGGCGAAGAGGCGTTGTGCCCCTTGTCTGCGGGGCCTTTGTTGTCTGATGCGGCCCACTTGCTGAAAACGAGTCCAATCGAGATGCGGAACGTCGCAGTGCCCGCCTTGATGCTGCCGTTTGCGCGCCACGCCGCGCGTATATTGAACGAAGCGCTGACGATTGAGATCGACACGGTTCAGAATGTCGTGGGCGAGGATTGGCTCATGGCCCCGGACAGTTTGCCAAAAACGGCCCACACGGTCGTGGTTTCCCGAGGCGGTGCACCGACCGCAACACGTGAACAAGAGACGCGCGCCTATCCTGACCCGCAGGATTGGGACATGCTGAACCGCTATGCCCACCGCACCTATGCCCCCGCAACCGAGGAATCCCGCCTGCTGGGTGCAGGGTCCGGGCTTTCTGACAATGATTGAAGAGACGCCAAAGTGACCGATACACAAACCCTGACCCTTGCTGAGATCGAAGACCTGTCTTTCCGTGCGCTCGTTGCGGCTGGCACATCCGAAGAAAATGCCCGCCCGCTGGCGCAGGCCACAGCGGCAACCGAAGCCGATGGCGTTGCAAGTCACGGGCTCGCCTATATCCCGATCTATTGCGAGCATGTGCAATGCGGCAAGGTCGATGGTTTAGCGGTTCCCGTTCTATCACGCCCCAAACCCGGTGTCGTGGCGGTTGACGCCGCAACCGGCTTTGCGCATTCGGCCATTGACACAGGGTTCGAGGCCCTGATCCCGGCGGCCCGAGAACAGGGCGTCGCGGTGCTGGCCATAAAAAACAGCTATAACTGTGGCGTTTTGGGCTACCACACCTATCGGCTGGCCCAGGCCGGGCTAGTGGGGCTGGGATTCACCAACGCCCCCGCTTCGATCGCGCCTTCCGGTGGATCGAAGCCTGTGGTTGGCACCAATCCGTTTTCCATTGCCGCGCCCGGCCCCGATGGCGAACCCGCCCTGCTGATCGATCAGAGCGCCAGTACCATAGCCAAAAGCGAAGTGATGAAACATGCGCGCGAAGGCAAACCAATCCCGGTTGGGTGGGCGTTGGATGCGGATGGCAACCCAACAACCGATCCTGAAGTTGGTCTGAAGGGCTCTATGGCACCGTCAGGTGGATATAAAGGCGTCGGCGTCGCCCTCATGGTAGAGCTCATGGCCGCGGCGCTGACGGGGGCCAGTTTGGGCATCAATGCGTCCCCGTTTTCCGGAACTGTGGGCGGCCCGCCGAAGACAGGTCAATTCTTCATTGCGATTGATCCCACGACAACGGCGTCGTGTGCGTTTGAGACCGGTGTTGCCGAACTGGTCGGGGCGATCCGTGCGCAGGAGGCTGCGCATCTGCCCGGAGACGGCCGCCGTACCAAGCGCCTGTCATCTCGGCAGTCGGGGGTCGCTGTAAGTCGCGCGACACTCGACAAGATCGCGGGTTTTCTGTGATGCGCGGTTGAACAGGTTTCAGCCTACCGCAGATGAAGAAATGGGTCGATTTCGTACCAGAAGTGGACCCGCAAAGCTGAGCGCCCGGGGCGAAGCAGTCACGTAACAGGACCACTCGTTGAACGCATTACCCCGGGCTGCAAGCAGCCCGACCATGGTCGGGCTGTAGCAATAGAGTCAAAGGCACTCGGCCAAGGATTTCGCAAGGTTGCGAATGACGTTTGGATAAAGATCCGCGCCTGGCTGAAGATCGGATCCAAGGGGGTCCATCACGCTGGTTTTGGCCTCGACGCCACCCATAACGCTTTCAACGATCCCCGGATCGAACTGGGGTTCTGCCAAAACGCAGTCGATACCTTCATCGCGGATACGCCCCTGAATCTCGGCAATACGCGCTGGGCTGGGGTCGGACGCATCGCTGAGTGAGATTGCACCAGAGGCGGGGAAGTCGAAGGCGTCTTCAAAATACTGATAGGCGTCGTGGAACACGATGAAGCTGCCGCCCCGAACAGGGTCCAGCGTTTCGGCCACCTCAGCGGACAGCGCAGCCATTTCCTCGCGCGCAGCTGCGGCGTTTGCAAAATAGGTGCCAGCATTTTCAGGGTCAGCCGCAGACAGCTGCGCCGCGATAACATTCAGCCAGGTTTCTGCGTTTGCCGGTGAAAGCCAGGCATGTGGATCATGGTCGCCATGGGCGTGCCCTTCGTGGCCCTGGTCGTCGTGATCATCATGGTCATCCTTGGCGTGATCTTCGTGGTTGTGATCGTCATGCCCATCGTGGTCCGCATGTTCTTCGTGATCATGATCGTGCCCATCTTCTTTGGCGTGATCGTCATGGTCGTGATCGTCGTGATCCTTGTCTTCGGCGTGGTCGTCGTGGTCATCTTCGTCGCCGTGATCATGCGCTTCGAACAAAGCGTTTTCGCGGAATTCAAGAAGAACAGTACCGTCGACCTCCAGCATGGATGTAACGGTTGCGCCTTCAGCCAGCGTATCGATGGCATTCTCCATCCATGGCGTCAGATCTTCGCCCATCCAGAACACCAGATCGGCTTCCTGCAGCGCTGCGGCCTCGGAAGGGCGAAGGTTGTATTCATGTGGTGATGCACCCGGCGCAACGATCAGGTCCGGGGTTCCGACACCGTCCATGACGCGGGCGACCAGCGAATGGATTGGTGCAATATCAACCGCAACGTTTGGCGCGTCCGCAAGGGCTGTTCCACCCATCAATGCAGCCGTGATCGACAATGGAAGAAGCTTTCTGGACATCAGACCCTCTGTGTGATTTTATAACGTTGCGAGTGGCAATACATGATATGAAATAACATGACAAGTGATGCGCGCCCTGCGCCGGTCAAGGACTCGGCTCCGGTAGGGTTTCAGGAACATGACCATCAAACCTGCGTCGAAACGGCCTTGGCCTCGGTCGAAGCTCGATGCAGCACCGAAGGGCTGCGTCTTACACCAGTGCGCCGCAAGGTGCTTGAGATGCTGCTGCAAGAACACCGTGCGCTTGGGGCTTACGCAATTCTGGATCGGTTGCGCGCCGAAGGATTTGGTTCACAGCCGCCCGTTGCCTATCGCGCGTTGGATTTTCTGGTGCAGAACGGATTTGTCCACAAGATTGAGCGTTTGAATGCGTTTGTGGCGTGCTCGCACCCGGGGCAGTCGCATTCTCCGGCGTTCATGATCTGTAGAAAGTGTGATGCAGTGGCCGAAGCGCAATCAGCCCCCGCCAAGGGTGTTCTGGGTGCTGCAGCGCGCGCAGCGGGTTTCGAGATCGAACGAACGGTTGTAGAAGCCGAAGGTCTCTGCCCTGACTGCACCGAAAAGGCGTAAAGATGGCCCTTATCACTGTTGAGAACCTCAGCGTGCGCTATGGCGCGCATACCGTGCTGAGTCGTGTGGACATGGCCGTCGAACCGGGTGAAATCGTCACCATCGTTGGTCCCAACGGATCGGGAAAAACCAGCTTGCTGCGTGCCATTATCGGTGCGACGCGTCCGTCTTCTGGGCAAGTGTCCCTGAAGCCAGGGTTGAAAATCGGATATGTGCCGCAGAAATTGCATGTCGACCCGACATTGCCCATTTCCGTTGAACGGTTCATGCGCCTGACCGACCGCGTGTCTCGCACGCAATGCGGTTTGGCGCTCGAAACTGCGGGCGTGCCGGATCTTTTGCACCGCCAGATGTCGCAGTTGTCCGGTGGACAGTTCCAAAGGGTGCTGCTGGCGCGGGCGTTGATCAACCGTCCGGACATTCTGTTGCTGGACGAGGCGACCCAGGGTCTGGACCAACGCGGGTCAGCCAGCTTCTATCAGCAGATTGAGGCGGTGCGCCGTGAAACCGGATGTGCCATCCTGATGATCAGCCATGAATTGCACGTGGTCATGAGCGCCTCGGACAGGGTGATATGCCTCAACGGGCATGTCTGTTGCGAAGGCTCTCCGGCGGTTGTTGCGTCGGCGCCGGAATACCGTGCGTTGTTTGGTACAGGCACCGGTGGGGCGTTGGCGCTGTATCGCCATGAGCATGACCACCATCACGATCATGAACATGATCATGACCACCCCCCTAAAGAAGCGGCGGAATAATGCTTGATGATTTTATGACCCGCGCGACGCTCGCCGGTGTTGGTGTGGCATTTGCAGCGGCCCCTCTTGGGTGTTTCGTCGTGTGGCGGCGCATGGCGTATTTCGGAGATGCAACCGCACATGCCGCAATTCTGGGTGTGGCGCTGTCTCTGACCTTTCAAATGTCAATCTTCACTGGTGCGCTGGCCGTGGCACTGATGATGGCGCTGACTGTGACCCTTTTGGCTGGTCGTGGCTATGCGATGGATACGCTTTTGGGAGTCCTGGCGCATTCTGCCCTGGCGTTTGGCTTGGTCGCCGTTTCATTCCTGTCCGGTGTACGCATTGATCTTATGGCTTACCTGTTCGGGGATATTCTGGCCGTATCGCGCTCGGACCTCATCGTGATCTGGGGCGGTGCGGCGTTGGTTGTCGCGCTGATCACCTGGCGCTGGTCGCAGCTGTTGACGGCCACTCTGAACGAAGAACTGGCTTATGCCAGTGGCTTTGATCCTAAGCGAGAGCAGTTGATCCTGACACTGTCCCTAGCTGTCACCGTGGCGGTGGCGATCAAGGTTGTGGGCGTTCTGCTGATTGCGGCCATGCTGATCATTCCGGCCGCAGCGTCCCGCAACTTGGCGCGTTCACCCGAGTCCATGGCCCTGATTGCCGCCGGGATCGGCGCGTTTTCAGCCGTTGCTGGGCTGAGAGCGGCTTATGTTTTTGACACCCCTGCGGGACCATCGATTGTCTGTGTGGCGGCAGTTTTGTTTGCCTGCCTCAGCATCCTTGGATGGAAATCCCAAGGCAGGGTGTAAAGACGCTCGGCCTTAGGCGTTTGTGAACATGTCCTTGTACTGATCACGCAGGATGTTTTTCTGAACTTTGCCCATGGTGTTGCGGGGCAGTTCGTCCATCAGGATCAGTTCGCGGGGATGCTTAAACCGGGCCAGGCTTTTGCACACTGAGGTCTGTATCTGATCCAAATCGGGGCTCGCACCGGGCTCGGCCACGATCACGCCCAGGACGGTTTCGCCGAAGTCCGGGTGCGGCACACCGATCACCGCGCTTTCCAGCACACCGGGTTGGTCGTCCAAAACCAGTTCGATCTCTTTGGGGTAAATGTTGTACCCGCCCGAGATGATCAGGTCTTTGTTGCGGCCAACGATGTGAACGTATCCGTCCTCATCAACACGGCCCAGATCACCGGTGATAAAGAATCCATCTGAGCGCAGTTCCGCAGCGGTCTTCTCGGGCATCTGCCAATAGCCCTTGAAGACGTTGGGGCCGCGTACCTCTAGGACACCGATTTCTCCTTGCGGAAGGGTGTTGCCATCGGTGTCGCAGACCTTGAGCTCGACCCCGGGCAACGGGAAGCCAACGGTTCCTGCGCGCCGTTCGCCGTCATAGGGGTTTGACGTGTTCATATTGGTTTCGGTCATGCCATAGCGTTCCAGGATACGGTGGCCGGTACGATCCTCGAACTGCACATGGGTGTCTGCCAGCAAAGGCGCCGAGCCGGACACGAACAACCGCATATGGGCCGACAGGTCCTTGGTGAAACGCGTGTCTCCCAGCAGGCGGGTGTAGAAAGTTGGAACGCCCATCATCGACGTGGCGCGCGGCATCCAGTCGATGATCTGGTCCAGATCGAATTTGGGCAGCCAGATCATGCTGCCACCTACCGCCAACATGACGTTGGTCGCCACAAACAGCCCATGTGTGTGAAAGATCGGTAAGGCGTGCAGCAGCACGTCGTCAGAAGTAAAGCGCCACTCGTCAACCAATGTCTGTGCGTTGGATAGCAAGTTGTTCTGGGACAGCATCGCGCCTTTGGATCGACCGGTGGTGCCAGAGGTATAGAGGAAGGCGGCCAAATCCTCTTCGTCCCGGTCAACGGTTTCGAAATGCGCGGGCAGCCCTGCTGTCTGATCTAAAAGAGAACCCGAGCCATCGGCGTTCAGGGTTTCGATCTGTGCGTCAAGTCGGGCTGCAATAGGCGAAAGGTTGTCTAGGGCGCCGCTGTCACAAACAACTAGCGACGCACCGCTGTTTTCGATGAAATAGGTCAGCTCGTCCGCAGTATAGGCGGTGTTGAGCGGCAGAAACACAAGGCCCGCTTGCGCGCAGGCCGCAAAAAGCGCCAGCGCCTCGGGTGATTTTTCAATCTGTGCGGCGACACGATCACCGGGTTTCAGGCCCAGCTTAACGGTCACATGGGCGATCTGAGCCGCGGTGTGCAAAAACGCTTGATAGCTGAGGGTTTTACCATCAGGCAAATACAAAAAAGTTGTGTCTTTTCCTGCGTGAACGCCGAACAAACCATCGTAAAGTGGGTTGGCCATCAGGGGTACCTTTCTTGCATGCCGCGTCGCGTGTCAGATGCCATGCGGAATAGCCTAAGTGCCAATGCTTGTCATCATCACTCAGTGTGGCCAAAGCACAGGGTAGAGCGAGGCAATAAGCAGCGCGGCCATCGTCCAGTTGAAAGCAACCAGCCTGCGCGGATTTGTCAGCAGGCGTGCCATCTGCTGACCAAGGACCGTCCAGGTGCTGACCGAGGGCAGATTGACCGCGCCAAAGACAAGGGCCACCAGCAGGATCGCGTGCAACGTCTGATTGGGGGCGTATGCAGTCGTGGCCGTCAGGGCCATGGCCCAGGCCTTGGGGTTCACCCATTGAAAGGCGGCAGCTTGCAGAAATGTCATCGGGATGCCCGACGCCTCTGATCCCTTGGCTGGCGCGGCATGGGCAATCTTCCACGCCAGATACAGAAGATAGACGACTGAAACGATTTTCAACGCGGTGTGGCTGATAGGGTATCTGTCGAACACCTGCACCAACCCTGCACCAACCAGCAGCACCATGACCGTGAACCCCAGGCCAATGCCCAGCATATGCGGGATCGAGCGTCGAAAACCGAAGTTCGCGCCAGATGCCATCAGCATCAGATTGTTGGGTCCCGGCGTGATCGAGGTCACAAAGGCAAAGACGATCAGGGCCATAAGGATGTCATAGGTCATAGCGCGTAGTATTGATCGAGCTCATGAAAATGAAATTGCTTATTTGTGCGTGTTTCCGGTAATTACACAACTTATGATGAAGAATGATCAAATTAACCGTCAGATATTGCGTGAACTAACGCGCGACGGGCGCATCAGCAATCTGGAACTGGCGGAACGGATCGGCCTGTCTCCCTCGGCTTGCTTGCGTCGTGTTCAAGAGCTTGAAAAGGCTGGGGTGATCACCGGCTATCGCGCCGTTCTGGACCCTGCCGCCATGGGTGTGGGCTTTGTTGCTTACATCGGTGTTGGCTTGGGTGAACACACAAAAGCCGCGCAGGAGGGGTTTGAACGCGCCTTGCAACAAGCCCCCGAGGTTGTCGAATGCCACAACATCACTGGCACTATCGAATACCTACTTCGGGTCGAATGCGCCGACCTGCCCTCCTACAAGACTTTTCATACCGAGGTGTTGGGAACACTGCCTCATGTTACGTCGATCACGTCGTATGTGGTTATGGGATCACCCAAGGATTTGAGGGCATAACCCTTGAAATTGTGAAGTTTCACTCTCTTGCAGGGTAAAAATTCACAGCCTAGTGTCATGGTAATGACGTTGCCAGGGGATAGGCCCAGCCAAAACGGCGCGCAAACAGGGAGATTACGATGAAACTCGTTCGAACAGTGGCGACCGCAGTAGCCATGTCGCTTGTTGCCGGGGCTGCTTTGACTGCCCCGCTGAAACTGCAACCTGCCAGCCCGCAACCTGCTCCGAAAGCGGGGCTGAATGTGAAATACTATGGTACTGGCAACCAACACAAAAAGATTCGCGATCTGAGCCAGGCCAAAAGCTTGCTTTCTCAGGCGAAACCGGGAAAGCCGTTGCGTGGGTTGGATTACAGGGACACCAGCAAGGGCGAGGACGTCATGACCTTCGACCAAGCTTACAATGTTGCCGCCGAGGTGACGGGGTATATGCGGTTCGACTCGCCGGGGGTTTATGAGTTGGAAACTTGGTCAAATGACGGGATCGAGGCTTGGGTTGGTGGCCAGCAGATTGGCCGTGTTACAAGCATTCAGGGCTGTGAAGCCAATCAACGCACCGAAGTAGAAGTGCCCAAAGCGGGCTGGTATCCATTGAAGATCGTCTATTTCCAAAAACTGGGAACATCGTGCCTGATGATGAAGTCAGGAAAGAAGGGTGAACGCTTCACATGGACACCGAACGAGGTTTTTGGTCGTTGAAACAACAAAATTGGGCGCTCGATTGAGCGCCCAATTTTGACTTAACTGCCTGCCGCGATCAGTTCGGCCTGCGCCACAATGACTTCCGCCTGCTTGATTGAGGCGATGTCGACCAAGCGCCCCTTATAGACAGTCGCGCCTTCGCCATTTGCCTTGGCCTGTTCCATCGCGGCAAGAATTTCGCGGGCCTCGGAAACGGCTTCGTCAGATGGGGTGAAGACCTGATTGGCCAATGCGATCTGCTTGGGATGGATCGCCCATTTCCCAACCATACCCAAAGTCGCTGAACGTTTAGCCTGCGCGATATAGCCTTCGTCATCGCTGAAATCGCCGAAAGGCCCATCCACCGGCAACACGCCATGGGTGCGGCAGGCGGCCACGATGGCAGCTTGCGCCCAGTGCCATGGATCAGACCAGTGTTTCTCGCCTTCACGCAGCATATAGTAGTTTTCCTGCGTGCCGCCGATGCCGGTGGTCTGCATTCCCATCGAGGCTGCGAAATCGGCGGCCCCAAGGCTCATGGCCTGCAGGCGGGGGGATGAGGCTGCAATTTCTTCAACATGCGCGATACCAGCAGAAGACTCGATGATAACCTCGAAGCTGATTTGTTTGGTACGGCCCTTGGCGCGCTCGATCGCTGTGACCAGCGCATCGACCGCATAGACATCCGCCGCACATCCGACTTTGGGGATCATGATCTGATCCAGACGGTCGCCTGCCTGCTCCAACACGTCGACAACGTCACGGTACCAGTAGGGCGTGTCCAGCCCGTTGATCCGGACGGACATGTATTTGGTACCCCAGTCGACTGTGTTCAGCGCCTCAATGACGTTGGCGCGTGCCGCATCCTTGTCCGAAGGCGCAACCGAGTCCTCTAGATCCAGGTTGATCACATCCGCAGCCGACGCTGCCATCTTAGGGAACAGTTTGGTGTTCGACCCGGGGCCAAACAGCTGACAACGGTTGGGGCGTGCCGGTGCGGCAGGTTGGATGCGAAAGCTCATCGAGACCTCGTGCGAGTAATGAAATTGCGATTTTCCTGCTCAATGAGGTATTAAATTGCGCGGCGCGGCGCAAGGGCGATTATGCATCTGCGGCAATGCGGCTGCAGAATGGAGGTATTGGATAGCTGCGAAAAGGTGATTAAAGTTTAATCATTTTGAAAACTTCGAATATTTTTGCGCATCAAAGTAAACTTGTGCAAGAATATCGCGCCTTAGTCGTATCAAGCGGATCAAAACGCGAAACGCTCGTTTTGCCGTTTCTCTAGCTTAAGCCGGAATCAAAGGAGTGACCGCAATGATCGAGACACCGTACCTGCTGTTTTTGGGCGATGCGCCCGACCAATTGGCGGCCAAAGTGGCTGTGGGCATCAAGGACTGGCGTCCAGAAAACGCCGTCGGCCAGTATCGCATGGACGGCTGCAAGGCTGATCTGGGCCTGGCAGATATGACCTTGACCGAGGCGAAAGAAGCCGGCGCCAAGACGCTGGTTATTGGCGTGGCCAACCGTGGCGGCGTTATCAGCCAAGAATGGAAGAAGGTTCTGGTTATGGCGCTTGAGGAAGGATTTGACCTTGCCTCTGGCCTGCACAATCTGTTGCGCGACGAACCCGATCTGGTGGCCGTAGCCGAAGCAACTGGTCAAAAGCTGCACGACGTGCGTGTGCCCGAAATCGAATACCCGATTGCCAACGGGATCAAGCGTAAGGGTAAGCGTTGCCTGGCTGTGGGTACCGACTGTTCTGTCGGCAAGATGTACACGGCCATGGCGATCGATGCTGAAATGCGCAAGCGCGGTATGAAGTCGACATTCCGGGCGACCGGTCAGACTGGCATCCTGATCACCGGCGATGGTGTGCCGCTTGACGCGGTCATTGCGGACTTCATGGCGGGCTCAATCGAGTGGCTGACGCCCGACAATGATGAGGACCACTGGGACCTGATCGAAGGGCAGGGCTCTTTGTTCCACGTGTCCTATTCCGGTGTGACAATGGCGTTGATCCATGGTGGCCAGCCAGACGCCCTGATCCTGAGCCACGAACCGACCCGCGAACACATGCGCGGTCTGCCCACCTATCAGCAACCGTCACTGGAAACCCTGCGCGACACCGCGCTGGCACTGGCCAAAGTGGCGAACCCTGATTGTCAGGTTGTCGGCGTTTCGGTTAACACCCAGCATATGTCCGAAGAAGACGCGGTTGCCTATCTGGCCAAGATCGAAGCCGACATGGGCTTGCCTGCAACCGACCCGTTCCGCTTCGGGTCCGGCAAGCTGGTGGACGCGCTGGCAGCGATGTGAGCTGAACAACATGCCGGAGGTGGGGTCATCCGCCTCCGGTAAGAGCATTAGAAAAGAAATGAAGGAGCGGTTGCGTGCAGATAGAGGTCTCTCGCGATGTGTTTCGACTGGCGCAGGTGTTTACCATTTCGCGCGGGTCGCGGACCGAAGCAAAAGTTCTGACGGTTCGCATATCAGATGGAACCCATCAGGGTTGGGGCGAATGTGTCCCCTATGCGCGCTACGACGAAACGCTCGAGTCTGTTGAGGCCGAGATTGCAGGGTTGCCTGCGGAATTTACCCGACAGTCGCTGATGGACTTGCTGCCCGCTGGCGCTGCGCGAAATGCCGTGGATTGCGCCTTGTGGGATTTGGAGTGCAAACGCGCCGGTAAACGGGTTTGGGAACTGGCAGGTCTGCCGGTTCCGGGGCCTGAGATTACCGCCTACACGTTGTCGCTGGATACGCCCGAAGCGATGCGGGCACAGGCTGCCGATAACGCGCATCGCCCGTTGCTGAAGATCAAACTGGGTACACCTGACGACATGCCCCGGCTTGAAGCCGTGCGTGCAGGGGCGCCTAAATCCAAGATCATCGTAGATGCGAACGAAGGCTGGTCGGCTGAGGTTTATGCCGACCTCGCCCCGCATCTGGTGCGTCTGGGAGTGGCACTGGTTGAACAGCCCCTGCCGGCCGGAGACGACGATGCGCTGATCGGAATGGATCGTCCGGTACCGGTCTGTGCAGACGAATCCTGCCATGACCGCAACAGCCTGCCTAAGCTGAAGGGCAAATATGATGTCATCAACATCAAGCTCGACAAAACCGGCGGTCTGACCGAGGCGCTGGAATTGCGCAAAGCCGCGATTGCCCAAGGCTATGACATCATGGTGGGTTGCATGGTCGGAAGCTCGCTTGCCATGGCTCCTGCGACACTGCTGGCGCAGGGTGCGATGGTGACAGACCTTGACGGCCCGCTTCTGTTGGCCGAAGACCGCGACACCCCGCTGATTTTTGACGACGCCGGAGTGCACCCTTCGGTGTCCGCGCTCTGGGGCTGAGGAGACAAACATGACCCGAACCGTTTACGTAAATGGCGAATACCTGCCCGAGACCGAAGCCAAGGTGTCGATCTTTGACCGTGGCTTTCTGTTTGCAGACGCGGTTTACGAAGTCACCAGCATTTTGGACGGCAAGCTGATCGATTTCGAAGGCCACGCGGTTCGCCTGAAGCGCTCGCTGGACGAGTTGGAGATGGCCGAGCCTTGCACCAAAGACGAATTGCTTGAGATACACCGCAAGCTGGTGGAATTAAATGGCATCGAAGAAGGCCTGGTGTATCTGCAGGTGTCGCGCGGCAGCGATGGCGACCGTGATTTTGTGTTCCCATCGGCAGATACCAAGCCCAGCCTCGTTCTGTTTACACAGAACAAGCCGGGTTTGGCTGACAGCCCGGCGTCGAAGAAAGGCGCCAAAATCATCTCGATCGACGACATTCGCTGGGGCCGTCGCGATATCAAAACCGTTCAGCTGCTCTATCCGTCGATGGGCAAGATGATGGCCAAGAAAGCGGGTTGTGATGATGCCTGGTTGATCGAAGACGGATACGTGACGGAAGGCACCAGCAACAACGCCTATTTCGTCAAGAGCGGCAAGATTGTCACCCGCCCGCTGTCGAACGACATCCTGCATGGGATAACACGTAAGGCTGTGCTGCGCATGGCGGCCGAAGCGCAAATGGAAATCGAAGAGCGTCTGTTCACCATTGATGAGGCCAAAGAAGCGGATGAGGCGTTCACAACCTCGGCCAGCGCCTTTGTCATGCCGGTGGTCGAGATTGACGGAGTCGTGCTAGGCGACGGCACACCGGGGCCGATTGCCAAACGTCTGCGCGAAATTTATCTGGATGAAAGTCGCAAGGCGGCGATCTAAAGAAAAGGCCCGCCGATTTGGCGGGCCTTGTTCATTTTTGGGCTTAGCCTTTTTTGGTTACATTCTCTTCAAACGCGACCTTGAAGGCTGCTTGTTTTTCGGGGCTGGCATCGGTCTGATAGTTGGCTTTCCATTCATCCATGGTCATGCCGTAAAACACTTCGCGGGCTTCATCCTTGCCCATCTCGATGCCTTTTTCATTGGCGGCTTCCTGATACCAGCGCGACAGGCAATTGCGGCAGAACCCGGCCAGATTCATCATGTCGATATTCTGAACGTCGGTGCGGTCTTCCATCAGGTGTTTTTGCAACCGACGAAACGCGGCGGCCTGAAGTTCGATTTCGGTTTGCTTGTCCATAAGGCTGCTCCGGGTGGTTTGGTGTGCTGTGCTTGACCTAACAATCCAGCAGACTTGTTACAATAAGCGGGCTGCCCCACCTACATCAGTTTCAAAGCCAACCATGGCACAATGCAAAAGATAAGGGTCAGGATCTTATAGTTGGCAAGATACCTGAAATACGCACGTTTCACGTCTGGGTGCTCCATCTGAAACAGCTTGCCGTGAATGCCCGCAATCCAATCCTGCAGCATCAGGACCATGACAGTGGTGAACAGAAGAACCGCGATATTGAGGGCGGCCATCCAGCCGAAGAACGTTGTCAGAAACTCATGTGTCACGACGATCCCCTTTCGTTCATTATATGGGGATCAGACTGTGCGATCACAATAGCGTGAAGTGCGGATCGCAGGTGCACGACCTGCGTCTTCAAAGGTCGCTGGACTCCAGCGCGTCCTGCAAGACAACCGCCAACCGTTCGGCCCATTCTCGCTGCCCCTCGTGGTCGCCGATCAGGTCATTTCGCAACTCGATCAGAGCGTTGGGGCGGCCAAAAGCGGTGCAGTGCTTGTCAATCGCATCTCCGGGCAGCACACCGGTATAGGGTTCATTGACGCCGACACACAGTTCATCTTCGGCCTGAAGCCGCTCGATCAGGGGGCGTGAAAAACGTTCGTCTGGGGTGTGCAAGACGCCGATGTGCCAGGGGCGTGGCTCACGCCCGCGCAGTTGGCGGGTGAAGGAGTGCATTGAAACGACCACCGCGTGGGGCAGGGCGGCCATCTGCGCCAGCGCCTCGTGATAGGGGCGATAGCACATGTTCAGCCGCCGTTCGCGCTCGGCGGCGTCCGCGTGGCGGTTGCCGGGGATGATCGAACCGTCATAGAGCTTCATCAACAGGGTCGGGTCGTCCTCGCCACGGTTGGGGTCAATGACAAGGCGCGAGAAATTGGCGGCAACCACTGGTGCATCCAAAACCTCACCCAGATGTTTGGAGACTTCGTATGCCCCGACATCATAAGCAATATGGCGTTCCATATCTTCACGTGGCAAACCAAGGTCGCCTCCGTTCACTTCTGGCGGCACGGTATTGGTCGCGTGGTCACATGTGATCAGCCAGCGCGACGGGCGATCCGCGCCATGGACGAAAAATGGGGTGTATGTCATGAGCCTGTCATCTAGTTTGTCGCAGGTGTAGGGCAGTTGCTTTGAAAAGGGAATTGCGCAATAAGCACTCAGCCGATGTTTGCGGTAACATTTTGCTGTACCCTAATCAGCAAGTAAGACGACGTAAGGAGATCAAGACCAATGCGACGCCTGAGAAATGTAAAAATCGTGGCGACGCTGGGACCGGCGTCGAGTGACTATGACACCATTCGTGCTTTGCATGAGGCAGGGGCCGATGTGTTTCGACTCAACATGAGCCACGGCAGCCACGATGAGATCCGCGAGCGGCACAAGATTATTCGGCAGGTCGAAAAGGATCTGGACAGCCCGATTGCCATTCTGGCTGACCTTCAGGGGCCAAAGCTGCGCGTTGGCGTCTTTGCCAATGAGGCGGAAGAGTTGGAGGAAGGCGCGGCCTTCCGCCTTGATCTTGATCCCGCCGCCGGAGACATAAACAGAGTATGCCTGCCGCACCCCGAGATTTTTGCGGCGCTTGAGCCGGGTGCGCGCCTGTTGGTGAATGATGGCAAGATCCGCCTGACGGTTCAGGACTGCGGTCAGGATTTCGCCAACTGCACGGTCGAAGTTGGCGGCACCATCTCAAACCGAAAGGGCGTGAATGTCCCGGATGTTGTGCTGCCGCTGGCAGCGTTGTCGGCCAAGGACCGGGACGATCTGGAGTTTGTCTGTCAGCTGGGTGTCGACTGGCTGGCGCTGAGCTTCGTACAGCGTGCCAAGGATGTGTTCGAGGCCCGGTCTCTGGCTGACGGTCGTGCTGCGATCCTGTCAAAGATTGAAAAGCCCGCTGCGGTTGAGGCGTTTGACGATATTCTCGATGCGTCAGATGGGATCATGGTGGCGCGGGGTGATCTGGGCGTGGAACTGCCGGTCTCTGCTGTGCCGCCGATCCAGAAACGTCTGGTCCGTAGGTGTCGAGGCGCGGCCAAACCGGTCATTGTGGCGACCCAGATGTTGGAAAGCATGATCGAAAGCCCTATGCCCACCCGCGCCGAGGTATCGGATGTGGCGACGGCGATCTATGAAGGCACGGACGCCATCATGCTTAGCGCGGAATCGGCGGCGGGGGCCTATCCGGTCGAAGCTGTGCAAACCATGAATAAGGTCGCCATCGAGGTGGAGGCCGATCCGACCTACACCCAGATCATCGCGGCATCCCGGACGGCCAAGGGCAGCACCGTGGCCGATGGTATCGTCGCTGCCGCGCGCGAGATTGCGGAAAAGACCGACATCAAGGCCATCTGCTGTTTCACCCAAAGCGGCACAACAGCCTCGCTGACGGCGCGTGAACGTCCGGGCGTGCCGATCATCGCCATGACCTCGCAACGGGGAACCGCCCGGCGGTTGTGTCTGAGCTGGGGCTGCAACTGTGTGATGACACCTGAATTGCAACGGTTTAAGGGCGCTGTGGTGAACGCAGCCCGCGCTGCGCGGGCTGGTGGATTTGCATCCGAGGCAGATCAGATTGTGGTCACGGCGGGTGTGCCGTTTAATGTTCCCGGCACCACCAACATTCTACGAGTCGCCCCTTGTGACGAACGCCTGATTTACAGCACCGATCCCGAGTAGTTCGGGCCCAAGCCGACATCAGAACTAAGGAAACGGCTACTGTTTAAGCTGCCGTTTTCCTGTTTTGTGACGGGTGAAAAACTTGATTTATAAGCGAAATTTGACCGTTACGGGCGAATTTGGCACAATGGTCTTCATTCGTGGGTAGAATTTCCTGATAAATGACCTAAGGGCATTCTCAGCCAAAGTTCCAAGTTCCGGCTGCCCTGCCGGGGGCACGGGCCCCGGACCAAACAACAAAAAAGGAGGAACAAGATGACAACAAAGATTGTCATAGGACTCGACGGGACAGAGACCGGTGAGCGCGCGATTGCCTTTGCCACGGACCTGGCAAAGCTGATCGGATCATGTGAATTGCTGGTCGCATATGTGATTGAATGGTCCCCTTATACATTCCAGACACCGGAAGAAAACGCACAGCGCCACAAGCGGCGTGAGGAAGAGGTCGAGTTGGCGACGTCACGTATTGTGACGCCCGCCGTTGATGCCCTCAAGGCAGCTGGTTTCGCGGCGCAGGGCGTTGTGCGCCATGGCGATGTGGCGGAAACGTTGAACGCCATCACCGTTGAAAACGAAGCCTCTCAGATTGTTGTGGGCCGGGCTTCAGCGGACGGCATCAAGAAACGTATCTTCGGCAGTTCAACACAGAACCTTGTGATGCATGCCGATGTTCCGGTTACAGTTGTAAATTGAGGTGGGCAGAAGAATGAAAACGCTACAACACCTGTACCTTGCGGCGCTTGCCGCCTTCATGGCCACTGCAGCTTCGGCGCAAGAGGCGCCGGGCCTGGATGATAAGATCAATCAAGCCTTTGCAGATGCAACCGGGCCCTTTGTCAGCTTTATTTTTGCACCCTTCCCGGGAACCGGTTTTCCGTGGATCGTCGGCTGGCTGGTGATCGCGGCCACTGTCTTTACGCTTTATTTTGCGTTTGTGCAGTTCCGCTTCTTTGGACACTCGATCAGCCTTGTCAAAGGCGACTATTCCGATCCAAATGACGCCGGTGAGGTTAGCCACTTTCAGGCTCTGGCCACGGCGCTGTCCGGCACGGTTGGCCTTGGTAATATTGCCGGTGTGGCGGTTGCCATCGGAATCGGCGGGCCGGGAGCGACGTTCTGGATGATTGTCGCGGGCCTGTTGGGCATGGCGTCGAAATTCACCGAATGTACGCTGGGCGTGAAATACCGCAACGAATACGAGGACGGCACCGTCTCGGGCGGTCCGATGTACTATATGTCCAAGGGCTTTGCTGAACTTGGGTTGCCCGGTGGTAAAATCCTCGCGGTTCTGTTCTCGATCTTCTGTATTCTTGGCGCGCTGGGCGGGGGCAATATGTTCCAGGCCAATCAGGCACATCAGCAGATTGCAGGAATCGTGGGGGATTACCCCGGTTGGATCACTGGTCTGGTCTTTGCGGCCATCGTCTTTGCAGTAATCGTAGGTGGTCTGAAGTCGATCGCGCGTGTGACTGAGAAGGTCGTACCGTTCATGGGCGTGATGTATGTGCTGGCAGCGCTGGTCATCATCATCATGCACGCTGATCAGATCGGCTGGGCCTTTGGCCAGATCTTTGCGGGCGCTTTCACTGGTCTCGGCGTCGCTGGTGGTATGGTTGGTGCGCTGATCCAGGGCTTCCGCCGTGCTGCGTTTTCGAACGAAGCGGGTGTGGGCTCGGCTGCCATCGCCCACTCGGCTGTTCGGACCAAGGAACCGATCACGGAAGGGTTCGTTTCACTGCTGGAACCGTTCATCGACACGGTTGTGATTTGTACCATGACGGCGCTGGTGATCATCATCACGCAGCAGCTGATCGTTGATCCGGAGACGGGCAACTACATGCTAAACGAAGCGGGTAGCGCCATCGCCACCGTTGATGGCAACACCGGTGTCAGCCTGACCTCTGCCGCCTTCGGCAGCGCGTTCAGCTGGTTCCCCTTCATCCTGGCGATTGCCGTGGTTCTGTTTGCCTTCTCGACTATGATCAGCTGGTCGTACTACGGCCTCAAAGCCTGGACCTATTTGTTCGGCGAAGGTCACACCAAAGAGCTGGTGTTCAAGGTCATCTTCTGCGTCTTCGTGGTCATTGGCGCAGCGGCCAACCTTGGCCCGGTCATCGACTTCTCGGACGCGGCGATCTTTGCGATGGCTGTGGTGAACGTCTTTGCGCTTTACTTCCTGATGAAAGTCGTGCGTCAGGAACTGGCGTCTTATGCTGAGCGGTTGAAAAGCGGAGAAATCCGCAAGTTCGAGCATTGATCCAATCCACCGGGGCGGCCAATGTCGCCCCGGTGCCAGACCAGCCGCGCACAAAGCGCATATTCTGGTCGAATCCCCCTTGCCAGTATGACGGAACTTGCGTAAATGGCGCTTCTGATCGCGTGACCGGCCGAGATGGCATGCCGAGTCGCGTTTGAAACCGAACCCGAAAAAGGAGACGGAAATGCCTAAGATGAAGACCAAGTCGAGCGCCAAGAAGCGCTTCAAGGTGACTGCGACCGGTAAGGTCATGGCAGGCCAGGCCGGTAAGCGGCACGGCATGATCAAGCGGACCAAGAAATTCATCCGCGACGCCCGTGGCACCACCACACTGTCCGCCCCCGACGCCAAGATCGTCAAGGGCTACATGCCCTACGACCGCTAAGAGGAGATTAAGAGATGTCCCGCGTTAAAGGTGGAACCGTAACTCACGCCCGTCACAAGAAGGTCATCAAGGCTGCCAAAGGTTACTATGGTCGCCGCAAGAGCACCTTCAAGGTTGCCCGTCAGGCGGTCGACAAGGCCAACCAGTACGCAACCCGCGACCGTAAGAACCGCAAGCGCAACTTCCGCGCGCTGTGGATCCAGCGTATCAACGCTGCTGTCCGTTCGCATGACGAAGCACTGACATATTCCCGCTTCATCAACGGCCTGAACCTGGCCGGTATCGAAGTGGACCGCAAAGTTCTGGCCGACCTGGCCGTGCACGAACCGGAAGCGTTCGGCGCGATCGTCGCCAAAGCTCAGGCCGCTCTGACCGCCTGATCCTCTTTAGAGAGACAGTGAATGAAAGGCCGTCCCTTTTGGGGCGGTCTTTTTGCATCATGGGTTCGAATGCCCCAAGCGCGCATTCGATATGTCATGCTTTAAATTCATTGGCGCCGACGCAAACCAGAGCCGAAACAGGCTTGGCAGGTTATGTTTTTCCACTAACGATTGCTTAGTCATTTCGTGGGAGGCGACTATGGGAGTAAACCAAAGGGTAAGAACTTGGGCGAACGCTTACAATCGGGACGGTTATGTAGGTGGTGTTCCGATCCTGACTGAAGTCGAAGCGCAAGAACACCGGGCCGCATTGGAATGGGCCGAGAGCCAACTGGGTGCGTCCATGCATTACAAGTCCAAAGCACACACAATCTTAACTTCGCCCTACAAGCTTGCTACGCACCCTCTGATGCTTGATCTCATCGAAGCGCTGATCGGGCCCGACATTCTTTTGTACAATGTTACCTATATCATCAAAGAACCTGGCTCGACCTCGCATGTCAGTTGGCATCAGGATCTGACTTATTGGGGCCTGAGTCATGACGACCAGGTATCCGCTTGGCTCGCCTTGTCGCCAGCGGACGAGGAAAGCGGTTGCATGCGAATGCTCCCGGGAAGTCATGCGAACGGTGTGATAAGCCATGAAACAACGGAAGACGACGATAACGTTCTTTTGCAGGGGCAGACTGTTCTTGGAGTTGATGAGAGCCAAGCCAAGCTTTGTCCGCTGCGTCCGGGCGAGGCGAGTTTTCACCATGGTTGGACGCTACATGCCTCGATGCCGAACAAAAGCAAGGATCGCCGAATTGGGCTGAATATCCAGTATCTTGCGGCGCATGTACGTCAGACCAAACATGATCTCGATACGGCAATGCTGGTACGCGGCGAAGACAATTTCGGCCATTTTGGCATCGACACTCCCGCTGAAAGCGATCTTGATCCTGTGGCGGTGCAGAGGCAAATCGAGCTGGAACAGCGTCATGTTGAAATAGCAGGAACAGCCTGAGGCATTGACGAACCGCTTTGGGCAAAATGCAAAGCAGAGAGTGGTCCAAACGCTGGCCGCTCTGACTGCCTGATCCTCTTTCGAGAGATTGCGAGTTCAAGGCCGTCCCGATTGGAGCGGCCTTTTTTGAACGTAGAGAATGTCGGCTTTGAGCCCAAACTTAGCTCCAGTCGCAGTGGCAAAGAACCAGTCACTGTTGCTTAGGTATTAGCTTAATGGTCGAGCTGGTCACATAGAAGCAAAGTAGTGGTCGGTGTTACGGTTCTTGTGACAACACCTGACCTCGGCTTGTAAACGAGATCCCTTGAGTGCCGCTTCCACCGACCATGATTGCTTCTACGATAGGGGGTGACACCGGAACTTCTGCCGACCATGTGACTACGAAATTCGCGCCGATGCCGTCTCCGACGCTACCAATAGGTACAAGCGCATTCATTGACCCAAATGGCATCAGCTGAACGGGCTCATTTATGAGGGTTTCCAGAAGCTGCCCCGCTCTGTCGTAATATTCGACGCGCTCAACTTTGATCTCTGATTGAAGACTAATGTTGTGCACAACGAGGGTAGACGCGAGCGGTTCGCTGCGCCCTTCCTGCGTGAAAACTCGCGAGTAGGAGGGAACATAGATGACTTGAGATGTTACACTCTCCGAAACTTGTGCGAATGAAGGGCTTGGTACAGTCGTCAACGAAACCAAAGCCATTGAGAGTGACCAGAAATATCTGCGGGAGAAAAACTTCATTTAGGAGAATGCTCCGTTTGTTCAGTCGTGAATATGAGCATACGGATGACAAGATTCGGCGCAAGAAAATGACCGCTTTGTCCGCACTTCGACCATTCACAAAAAAACCGACACTCGATGTGCCGGTTTTTCTTTTTTTAATATTTGGTCAGCTTACCCGAAAACACGCCCCAACGCGCCGTCAACGGCGTCAGTGATCTGGTCGATGTCATCCGCCGTTGCGATCAGTGCGGGCGAGAAGCACAGCGTGTTGTTACGGCTGGGGATCGAGCGGTTGGTGGCACCGATGATCACGCCTTGCGCCATACAATCGGCGACAACGGCCTGAACCCGCTTTTCATCCATCGGGTCTTTGGTCGTACGGTCGGTGACCAGTTCGGCCCCCAGGAACAGGCCCTTGCCGCGCACGTCGCCGATAACCTTGTGCTTTTCCATCAGCGCTTGCAGGTTGTCGAACATGCGGTTGCCCATGTCGGTGCAGTTGCCCAACAGGTTCTCGTCTTCGATGATGCGCATATTCTCAATCGCCGCTGCCGGACCGGCGGTGCAACCGCCAAAGGTCGAGATATCGCGGAAATAGCCCATCGGGTCCGACGCGTCGTCTTTGAACATGTCAAAGACTTCCTCGGTCGTGACCATCACAGCAATAGCGGCATAGCCCGATGCAACGCCCTTGGCCATGGTTACGAAGTCGGGCTTGATGCCATACTGCTGGTACCCGAACCATGTCCCAGTCCGGCCTACGCCGCAAACAACTTCGTCGATATGCAGCAGCACGTCGTACTTTTTGCAGATCTCCTGCACGCGCTGCCAATACCCTTCAGGCGCTTCGATCACACCACCACCGGCGGTGACGGGCTCAAGGCACAGGGCGCCAACGGTGTCAGGGCCTTCGCGCAGGATGACTTCTTCGATCTGGTCTGCTGCCCATTCGCCGAAGTTTTCGACGGGTGCACCGTCGAGTTCATGCTTGCGGTATTCCATGCAGTGCGGCACGCGCACAAAATCAGGCGCGAAGGGACCGTATTGCGCGGTACGCTCGTCCTGACCACCCGCCGACATGGTCGCCAGCGTCGAGCCGTGATAGTCGCGGTCGCGATACAGGATCTTGGTTTTCTTGCCGCCGTATTTCTTGTGCGCGATCTGGCGCACCATCTTGAACGCCTTCTCGTTCGCTTCGGATCCCGAGTTGGTGTAGTAGACGCGGCTCATGCCGGGCATCTTTTCGATCAGCTTTTCCGCAAAGATGGAGCCGGGGATCGAACCTGCGGTATTGGCGAAATAGCACAGTTTCATCAACTGGTCATAGACTGCCTTACAGATTGATTCGCGGCCATAGCCGACGTTCACAGTCCAGACGCCACCCGAAACAGCATCCAGGTGTTCCTTGCCCTTCTGATCCCAGACGCGCATACCTTTGCCTTCGACAATGATACGCGGGTCATTGGTTTCAAAGGGTTTATGCTGCAGCAGGTGGTGCCAGATATGGGCGCGGTCGGCTTCGACCACGCGGGAAAGATCGTTTTCGTTGAACGTGCCGTCCATGACAAGTCCTTTCACTGAGATGCGCTTCTGGGGTCGATGGTCAAGCGAGACCCCTGCATGTGTTTAAGATGCTCCAAATCACCGCGAAAGGCCCTTTGTAAGTAGGGCCAGATAACACCATCCCGTATTGCCAGAATGGGTGCACACCGTATTACTACGGATTTGTCAGGCCACCAAGTTTATGTTCAAGTCGCGCGTACTGCGATTTGGGAGGATGAGCAGATGACAGCCACAAACATCTACGAGCGTCATTTGGATAAATGCCGGGCAAACTACACACCCTTGTCACCGCTGACCTTCTTGGACCGGACGGCGCAGGTTTACCCAGATTATCCTTCGGTGGTGTATGGTGAACGCAGGTATACTTGGGCTGAAACCTATGCCCGGTGTCGACGTTTGGCGGGCGCGTTGAGCGCGCGCGGGATAGGAAAAGGCGATACCGTTTCCATAATCGCAGCGAACATCCCCGAGATGTATGAAGCGCATTTCGGCGTTCCAATGGCCGGAGCTGTTCTGAACGCCATCAACACGCGCCTGGATGCGCCGATTGTTGCTTTCATTTTGAACCACGCCGAGGCTAAGGCGCTGCTGGTCGATCCAGAGTTTTCGAGCGTCGTGAAAGAAGCGTTAAAGCAGGTCGACCATGACATTCTGATCATAGACATCGAAGACCCTGGCTTTGAAGGTGGTGAAAAGCTGGGCAACCTGACCTACGATGCCCTTCTGAATGAAGGCGACCCGGAATTCAGCTGGTCTCTGCCCGAGGATGAATGGGACGCAATCACGCTGAACTACACTTCAGGTACTACAGGCAATCCGAAAGGGGTCGTTTATCATCACCGAGGTGCCACGCTGAATGCGCAGTCGGATCTGCTGGATTGGGATATGCCCAAGCATTCAGTTTATCTGTGGACCCTTCCGATGTTTCATTGCAATGGCTGGTGTTTCCCTTGGGCCATGGCCGCCAATGCAGGCGTGTCGGTCTGTCTGCGTGCCGTACGGGCCGAGCCGATCTATGCGGCTTTCCGCGATGAGAAAGTCACGCATTTCTGCGGGGCGCCCATCGTTTTGAACATGCTCGCCCATGCGCCGGATGAGCTGAAAGACTTTGATCATCAGATCAAGGTGATGACGGCGGGTGCACCGCCGCCTGCAGCTGTGATCGAAGCGATGGAGGCGATGGGCGTCGAGGTCACGCATGTCTATGGCCTGACCGAAACGTATGGGCCTTCGGTCGTGTGTGCCTGGAAAGACGAATGGAATGAAAAAGGCCCCGAAGACCGCGCCGCTCTGAAAGTACGCCAGGGTGTGCGGTACACGGCGCTGTCTGGCCTGATGGTGGCTGATCCCGATACCATGGAACCTGTTCCGGCGGATGGTGAAACCATGGGTGAGATTTTCATGCAGGGTAACGTGGTGATGAAAGGGTATCTAAAGAACCAAGACGCCACGGACGGGGCCTTTAAAGGCGGATGGTTTGCGTCCGGTGACTTGGGCGTCATGCACCCTGACGGCTATGTCGCACTCAAGGATCGATCCAAGGACATCATCATTTCGGGTGGCGAGAATATCTCGTCCGTCGAGGTCGAGGGTATCCTCTACAAACATCCGGCGGTAATGGAGGCGGCTGTGGTCGCGCGACCGGATGAGAAATGGGGCGAAACGCCTTGTGCGTTTGTCGAGCTGAAACCGGATGCCACCGCTACAGAGGCAGACCTAATTGCCTTCTGCCGAGACAACATGGCCCATTTCAAAGCACCAAAGACCGTGGTTTTCGGCACCCTGCCGAAGACATCAACCGGCAAGGTGCAGAAATTCGTCCTGCGGGATCAGGCGCGGGCGTTAGGTTAAAGCCTGTCGAAGATCGACAGGTCCAGATCCAGCATCTCACCCATCCAGAGCGCGCGATCACGGTGATCTTCCAGATGATTACCGGTTTCGGGGTGGGTGAACACGGTCAGGCCCTGCCGGTTCAACATCAGCCATGGCATGACTTGATCAAATGCATCGGCGTCAAAGCCCAACTGGCAACTCCAGCGTGGGTGGGGGCCGACGTTGCGGGCATGCATACGCCCCATCTGAACCGGGAATAGGCGTGCGGCCTCTTCACAGACCTGTTGTGCCGTCGCTTGTGTGTCGGCATCGAAATAGACATGGGCGTGGTAGCCGGTGATCTCAGGCATGGTGACCTCATAGCTTTGGTGTATCCAAGCTAAGGTCAAACAGGAAAAACGACTAGGCGCACAAGCACACAGTGCTTGTGCAGTGTTATTGGGGGGCGTGCGCGTCGGGGTGCGCTGCAACAAAGGCCGGATGACTAGCGCAGGCTGTTTCAACCTCCAGAACACGTGGCATGTCCGACAGGTCCACCTGCCAGCGGCGTGCGTTGTAGAGTTGAGGGATCAGGCAGAGGTCAGCGAGGCTAGGCTGCGAACCGACGCAATAAGGGGCCTGTTCAAACTTGCCCAACATGGTCTCAAAGGCCTGCAAGCCGGGCCGGATGAAGTGCCGCATCCAATCTCCGGGCATGTCGTCGGCGTCATTGCTGAGCGAGGTCGCATGTCGCGCAACCGAGAGGTTGCAGACCGGATGAATATCGACTGCAATCGCATATGCCAACGCCTGAGCTTTTGCCTTCTGCACCGGGTCGGATGGCAAAAGGCCAAGACCTCGGGTTTGATCCAGATATTCAAGGATGGCCAACGATTGCGTCAATCGCAGCCCGTCAATTTCCAGAACTGGCACAAACCCTTGCGGATTGCGTAACAAATGCTCAGCGCTCTTGTGTTCGCCGCCTACCAGATCGACAACAACCGAGTCATAGTCGATCCCGGCCAAGTTCAGGGCGATCCGCACCCGATAACTGGCCGAAGACCGCCAATAGTCAAAGAGGACAACTTCGCTCACACGGGATCCTGTCAATCGTTGGACAAAGAAGCGGCGAGGATGGCATCAGACAGAACGGTGCCGTCTCCGATGTGATTGGCAAGTACCAACACCAGTCGGGCGTTCAGCGCGTCGCTGTCGGCTTTCTCAAGCCCTTCATGCGCCGCCAAAAGGGTGGCGTAAAAGTCGTCGGCGTTGTCGAAATTGGGGGTTAGGATCAAGTCTGACATTGCGCTTACTCCTTACCGCAAGCTCTGCGGATCGCATGACGAAAACTGTTTTCTTCAAAGCTGTCCCGCCGAGCGGCTACGTGCTGATCCGGGCGGATCAGATACACAGCGCTGGTTGCATCACCCAAGTAACGACGTTTGAGAGCCAGCGTCAGATCGTCTTTGACCGACAACGCCAGCCGAGTTACCTCAATCCCATCCTCTTCCAGAGAGTCTGGGGCATCGGCATCAATGGTCAACAAGGTAAATTTGCCCGCCAGCTTGGGCAGCAGAAATTCATCGCCCAGCGGGGCATCCGGGCAGGCCGACCCCGGGCGTGTGCAGGCTGGGCCGTTCAGCGCATCGGCCGAGTTCAACGAAGACCCGTCATAGGTGCAGGGTTGGCTCAAGCGCCCGGAATTCACCAGTGGTCGGGCAAATTCATACTGTTCGCTTAGATCCAGAACCGCATCGCGCAGAACCCGCGACATCTCGGATTTTGGCGTGATGAAATCGGTGGACCGGCTGGATTTCTGGATATTTTCGTCTGCCCCGTACACACGTTCCGCGTTGTAGCTGTCCAGCAGGCTTTCAGGCGCTTTGCCGTCGAGCACAAGCTTCAGTTTCCAGCACAGATTGTCGGTATCTTGCAGGCCCGAATTTGCCCCGCGTGCGCCAAAGGGGCTGACCTGATGCGCACTGTCGCCCGCAAACAGAACACGCCCCTTGCGGAAGCTTTCCATGCGGCGACACTGGAAGGTATAGATCGAGACCCATTCCAGCTGAAAATCCACGTCGTCGCCCAGCATCGCCTTTAGGCGGGGAATCACATTCTCGGGGCGCTTTTCGCGTTCTTTGTCGATATCCCACCCCAGTTGCAGATCGATGCGCCAGACGTTGTCAGGCTGTTTATGGAGCAGCGCAGATTGTCCCCGATTGAACGGTGGGTCGAACCAGAACCAGCGTTCCGATGGGAAATCGGCGTCCATGATTACATCAGCGATCAGGAAGTTGTCTTCGAACACGCGCCCTTCGAAATCGATACCCAGCATCCGGCGGGTGGGAGAGGTCGCTCCGTCACAGGCGATCAGCCACTCGGCCTCAATCGTATAGGGACCTTCGGGGGTTTCGACCTCAAGTCGAACGTGATCTTCGTGCGTGCCAATGGCCTCGACCCTGTTGCGGCCACGAATTTCAATTGGAGCGCCTTCTGCCTGCAGCTCGCGCACACGTTCTACAAAGTAGTTTTCAAAGTGGTATTGCTGCAGGTTGATGAAGGCGGGGTTGGCATAGCCTTCATCCGGTTGCAGGTTGAAGTCATAGACCTGACGATCATCGAAGAAGACTTTGCCGCGATCCCACAAGACGCCTTTGTCGACCAAGTGGCGTCCACATCCCAGACGGTCGGCAATTTCCAAAGTACGTTGAGAAAAACAGATGGCGCGACTGCCGAAGCTGACCTTGTCATTCTCGTCCAGAACCACAACCTCGACACCTTGTTGGGTCAGATCAATAGCGGCGGCCAATCCAACCGGACCGGCACCAATCACGATGACCTTGTGCCTGACGGGCGTGGGGCTGTCTTGGTCCGGGCTGCGTTCATAGCCGTAAAGCGGCGTTTCAAAGATCTTGTTCATGGGCTCCCCCAAGCAGATGCACCAATGTGCGGCATGTCCTGCCCCCGGCGACAGGCGCCGGAGGCCTTGGCTTATGGTTTCATTTTATCCAGACGCGTAAAACGATCTGGATCAAACCGAGCCGTTTTTCCTTAGCCCTGCAAGGCTTCCCACATCTCAAGGTCGCGCTGGGCGGTCCAGATGCGCGGCGTGTCGATGCCACGTGCCTCGTCATAGGCGCGGGCGACGTTGAAGGGCAGGCAGTGTTCGTAGATTGCGTAGTCAGCGAATTTCGGATCACACTCGGCGCGTACGGCGTCCCAGGCTTCCTTCAGGCTGCCGCCGCGTGCAGCCACCTTGGCGGCCGGGCGGTAGGTGCTGCTGACGAAATCGCGGGTGTTTTCAATGGCCGCATTGACCATGTCCTTACCAACCAGCGCGTCGCCGCGACCTGGTGCAATTGCATCCACGTCGAACCATTTGATCGCATCCAGCGTGTCACCCCAGTCGCTGAAATGCCCGTCACCACAATAGCAGGCCGAGTGATATTCAACTATGTCGCCTGTGAACATCACGTTCTGATCTGGCACATGAATTACGATGTCCCCGGCAGTGTGGGCTCGGCCCAGATGCATCAGGTCAACGCGACGGTTTCCCAGATAGACGGTCATTGTGTCGCTGAACGTGGTGGTGGGCCAGGTCAGACCGGGGATGCTTTCATGCCCTTCGAACAAACGTGGGAAGCGTTGGAACTCGCTGTCCCAATCCTCTTGCCCGCGTTCCACGACCATGGCGCGCGCCATGTCTGACATCAGGATTTGCTGAGCGCCAAACGCGCTTGCGCCCAGAACGCGTACAGCGTGGTAGTGGGTCAGGGCCACATGCGTGATCGGCTTGTCTGTAACTGATCGAACGCACTCGATCACCTTGTTGGCCAGACGCGGTGTCGCCTGCGCCTCGACAATCATCACGCTGTCATCGCCGATGATGACGCCCGAGTTCGGGTCGCCTTCGGCCGTAAAGGCATAGAGCCCTTCGCCCACCTCGGTGAAGCTGATCTTTTTCTCCGACATGTCCCCCTGGGACGCGAATGCTCTGGCCATGATGGGTTCCTTATCGTGTGTATGGGTTTTCAAGAGCGGACAAGACGGTGCCAACACAATCACCGAAGCCGATTGTGTAACCATCGCCCTTGGCCGCGCCGGTCAAGGTCAGCGTGTCGCCATCTTCGATGAAGCTGCGGGTTTCACCGCCGTCCAGCGTCAGAGGTTCCTTTCCGCCCCAGCTGAGTTCCAGCAACGAACCGCGTTCAGGTTTGGTTGGTCCGGAAATGGTGCCCGAGCCCAGCAAATCACCTGCATTCATCGGACAGCCGGATGTCGTGTGATGGGCCAGTTGCTGCGCGGCGGAATAGTACATCTGGTTGTAGTTGGTCTGTGCAATTGTCGTAGCAGGCTGCCCTGCGGGTGCCATGGTGATCGACAGATCAATATCATAGAGCATCGGGCCACAGTCTTTCAGGTGATCTAGTAGCTCGAACTCACGTGCAGGCGTGTCACAGCGGAATGGCTCCAGCGTTGCCTTGGTGACAATCCAAGGGCTGATCGAGGTTGCGGTGGCCTTGGCCTGAAACGGGCCCAGCGGCTGGTATTCCCAGGCCTGGATGTCACGCGCAGACCAATCGTTCAGCAGGACGTAGCCAAAGATATTGTCGTCCGCCTCTTGCACCGAGATTGGGCCATCCGAAGGGGTGCCGACAATCGCGCCCATCTCAAGCTCGATGTCAAAACGGCGGCTGGGCAGAAAGGCGGGCAGCTCTTGGTCGGGCGCTTTTAGCTGCCCCCATGGGCGGCGGATATCCGTGCCCGATACCACGACCGAAGACGCGCGCCCGTTGTACCCAATGGGAATATGCAGCCAGTTTGGCGGCAACGCGTTTTCCGGCCCCCGGAACATGGTGCCTACGTTGAAGGCATGGTTCCGGCCTGCATAGAAATCGGTGTATTCGCTGACCGCGAAGGGCAGGTGCATCTCGGCGTCGTCTTGTTTGACAAGCAGTGGTTCAACCTTGCTCTGCTCGTCCGAGCCCTCGGCCAGAAGGCTGATCAGACGTTCCCGCAGGGCGGCCCAGACGGCGGGGCCTTCCTCCATCAACGGGTTCCAGAACGGCATGTCGAACAGAGGCTCATCGCTCAGGGTGATCAACCCTTCGGCTTCGGCAGCTGTGACGTCGAGGATCATGTCCCCAATGGCCACGCCGCAGCGCGGATCGTCGCCCTCGGTCGAGAAGACTCCATAAGGCAGGTTGTTCAGTGGGAACGGGTGTGTCGCGTCATTGGCCGACGTCACCCAGGATGTCATTAGAGGCATACGATGTCCCTGTTTTGTTGGTTAAGTTGAGGGGCGAAGGGATTTCAGCCCCAACAAGATAGCAGCCAGGATCATGAAGCTGCCGCCAATGCGGTCAAGCCACAGCTTTGCAGGACCTTGCAAACGGCGGGCCAGCCAGCTTGCGCTGCCGCCATATGCGGTCAGGAACATCCCGTCCATGACCAGATAGGTGGCCGAAAGAATGGTGAATTGCGGCCAGAAAGGCAGTGCTCCGTCAATGAACAGTGGGAACAGCGCTGCAAAAAAGACCACGGCTTTGGGATTCGCGGCAGAGGTAATAAACCCCTGCATCCAAAGCGATTTGCGACTTGCCTTGGGCGCGGTTTGCGCTTCAGATACGCGCGCCTTGAGGATCTGTTTGACACCAAGGTAAACCAAATAGGCCACACCAAGCCATTTGATGACGGTCAGCGCGGTTGCGGATGTGGCAATCAGGGCGGCCAGACCCAGCCCTGCTGCCAACATCTGCAGGAAGTTCGCCGTCAGATCTCCGGCAGCGGTGAACAACCCGCGCCGAAGCCCGTTGGCGGCCGAGTTTGACAACATCAGCAACTGGCTGGGTCCCGGTGTGCTCATCAGCAGCAGGACTGTTGCCACATAGGTGAACCAGATATCCAAGCTCATTTCTTACCCGGCGTTCCGTCGAACTTCTTCTCCAGCGATGTCCAGCAGTCGATATAATCATCCTGCAACGGCGCTTCGGTGGCGGCAAATGGCGTCAGATGCTGCGGGAAGCGGGTTTCGAACATGAACGACATCGTCTTGTCCAGCTTGTCCGGCCCTAGGTTGGAGTATGATGCTTTGTCAAAGGCTTCCCTGTCGGGGCCGTGCGGGATCATCATGTTGTGCAGGCTTGTGCCACCGGGCACGAAGCCCTGTGGTTTTGCATCATACTGACCGTAAATGTTGCCCATCAATTCCGACATGATGTTTTTGTGGTACCACGGCGGGCGGAACGTGTCCTCCATCACCATCCAGCGTTCGCGGAACAGAACAAAGTCGATATTGGCCGTGCCAGGCTGGCCAGACGGTGCCGTCAGAACCGTAAAGATCGACGGGTCGGGATGGTCGAACAGGATCGCGCCAACCGGGCAATAATTGCGCAAGTCATATTTGTAGGGCGCATAGTTGCCGTGCCACGCAACCACATCCAGCGGGCTGTGTCCGATCTTGGTGGTGTGGAACTGGCCGCACCATTTGATCGTCACGGTCGACGGGGTTTCGCGATCTTCAAACGCAGCTACGGGCGCTTTGAAGTCGCGCGGGTTGGCCATGCAGTTTGCGCCAATCGGGCCACGGCCCGGCAGCTCGAACTTTTGCCCGTAGTTTTCGCAGACAAAACCGCGCGCGGGGCCTTCCAGAACCTCGACCCGGTATAGCAGACCACGCGGAATGATCGCGATCTCTTTGGGTTCCAGATCGATGATGCCCAGCTCGGTCGCAAAACGCAGACGTCCCTCCTGCGGAACAACCAACAGCTCGGAATCGGCTGAGAAGAAGTAGTCATCCACCATGGATTCGGTGACCAGATAGATGTGACAGGCCATGCCCACTTGCGTGTTCACGTCCCCCGCCGTGGTCATCGTGCGCATCCCGGTCATCCAGTTCAGACCTTCTTCAGAATGTGGGACGGGATCCCAGCGATACTGACCCAGACTGATCACATCGGGGTCGATGCACGGTGCCGATTTCCAATAGGGGAGGTCGATTTTTTCGTAACGATGTGAATGCTTCACCGACGGGCGAATGCGATAACACCAAGTGCGTTCGGGCGGGTTCGCAGTGAAGGCGGTGCCGCTCAGCTGCTCTCCGTAAAGGCCATAGTTGCACCGTTGTGGGCTGTTCATCCCTTGTGGCAGCGCGTCGGGCAGGGCCTCGGTCTCAAAGTCGTTTCCAAAGCCGGGCATATAGCCGGCATGTGTGCCGACCGGCGTTGAAGCCTGCGTCAGCATATGTGGATCACTCGGACGATTCATGGTGTTTTCCTCCGTTGCTGCTTGTCGGGTAATAGTTGATTTTGTAACTAACAAGCATGACACACGAAGAATCCAAAAAAAATGATGAGTTTGATCTGCAGAATTTTCTGCCTTTCCTTCTGAACCAGGCGGCCGAGCATGCCTCGTTGGAGTTTCAGAGCGTCTATAAAGGCCGTTACGGGATGCTCAGAACCGAATGGCGGGTGCTGTTTCACCTTGGGCTATTCGGTGAGATGACGGCTAAAGAGATTTGCGAGCGCGCCAGAATGCACAAAACCAAAATCAGCCGCGCGGTCGCCAAGCTGGAACAGAGAAGGTATCTGAAACGCACACGCGACGAAGGAGATCGGCGGGCGGAATGGCTGACTCTAACACCGACGGGGCAAACCGTGTATCGTGATCTGCATGGCGTCGCCGCCGCCTATGATGCAAAACTGTCGGGCCTATTCGATGCGGAAGAAGCTGCTCTGCTGCGTAAAATGCTGCAAAGACTGGCTGGTTTGGACTGACCACTGGCAATTGATGCGTGTCGCCCCCAGATGGGGGTCATGCTTGATACGGATATTTAAATGACTTCTCAGGACTCTTCTTCGATTCCCGCACACGACCTGATCGATTGGCTGGTCGCCAAGGGGCTTGAAGGCGCCGGGCAAGAAGAATTGCTGGAAGGGTTTTGCACCCGGCTTGTCGATATGGGCATACCTTTGATGCGGTTTCACGCGGCGCAATCTACCCTGCATCCGGTTTACGGCGGCACCGGCTATAGCTGGTACAACGGCGCGGGTGGTGAATCCGAGAGGTTCGAGAATACAGATACGCCCAGTGAAGTCTGGCAGCGAAGCCCATTGTATGCCCTGTTGCACGAGGATCTGGATGAAATCCGGGTCAAGCTGGTCGATCATAACGAGCCTAGTCGCTTTCCCTTGCTCAATGATCTGCGGGAAATTGGGGCGACGGATTACTATGCTACGGGCCTGTCTTTTGAAGGGGTTAAGCAAATCCGCCCCAACGGCGCAAAAAAGGTCAGTGATGGCGTTCTGATGTCTTGGACCAGCGACGCACCAACCGGGTTCGACGACAGCGACTTGAGGCGAATTCATACCGTCCTGCCGCATCTGGGGTTGGCGCTTAAATCCGCCAAGAACCAGAACCTGACCAAGGATCTGTTGCGAGTGTATCTGGGCCGAGATGCCGGTCGCCGGGTTCTGTCGGGCGAAATCCGGCGAGGGTCGCTACAACAAATAGATGCGGTAATCTGGAATTTCGACCTAGAGGGCTTCACCACCCTGGCCGAGGATCTGCCGGGGAACGAGATCATCGATATGCTGAACGACTATCTGGCCGTGGCGGTAGGAGTGGTGCATGACAACGGCGGGAATATCCTGAAATTCATGGGCGATGGTCTGATGGCCATGTTCGATGTCGGCGAAATCGACGAAGACGCCCGCGCCGCGCTGAGCGCGGTTCCCCTGTTGCAGTCGCGTATGGATGCGTTGAACGCTCAACGACAGGAACAAGGCCTGCCAGTGGCAAACTATACGCTGGCCTTGCATTCGGGTGAAATTCTCTACGGCAACATCGGGTCCGAGACACGACTGGATTTCACCGTGATCGGTGCTGCCGTCAACCAGGCCGCCCGTATTGCCGGAATGCACCGATCTTTGGGTCAGAGGATCCTGATCTCGGACGACGTCGCCCGCGCCGCGCAACCCTGTGAGCAAGAACTTGTCTCGGTCGGTCGCTACATGCTGCGCGGCGTGTATGAGCCGAAAGAGTTGTTCACGGTGTATTCACCAGTTGGTTCATCCCACGCCGATTGAAACTTCGTTTTAAGCCCGAAGCGGCCTTTCTTCTCTCTCTTTCCATTGTTTGAACCGGTAGAAGAAGCTTGGCGTCCGTCTCTTACGCAATGGAGACTGGTGGCTAAAAAAGTGTTGAGGGTTCTTCACAGGCTTGGGCAAGATTGATCTTTTTGATTTCAATCGTTTATCCTTGCATCAGATCATTGAGAAACAGGAGGTTCTTTTGGACAGCTCTATTTCTGATGAGGCGATGGCCAGACTCCCCTTCTGGGTGACACCTCCGGGCGAGACGGATGGCTTTCTGATCGTGGTGGGAATTCTGCTTGTTGTTGTGCTGCTTGGTTTCGGCGCACTCTACTTTACCGTGCAGGCCATTCCCGACCGCATGGCAGCAGGTGCTCATAAAGTTCAAATGCAATTGGTTGGTGTGCTGGGGTTGATTTCTCTGTTTACACTTAACAACGCGTTTTGGATCGCGGCAATTCTAATCGCTGCCGTACCTTTGCACGAAATACTCCCGCTCAAGAGTGACGTGGATCTCTCGGAGAGCCAGGATGCTTGAGCTGGTCTTTTCTGCCCTGATCACGATCGTCCCGGATTACCTATATAGGCGTTACAAGCAGGGTAAGCGATGGGGCCATGAAATCACGCTGTTCAATGTCTGGTATGAATTGCGTTGGGGTTTGACGGCCTGTGCAATCCTGGCAATCACTTTGATCACCGTGATTTTCTATTTTCATCCGTCCACGCGGAACGTCTCCGCAGCATTTCGCACGGTAACTATTCTTTCTGATCGCGGGGGCCGGGTTTCGGAGGTCTATGTCGCGAACAATGATACGATAAAAGCAGGTGAGGCAATCTTCCGGTTGGACACGACGCGGCAGGAAGCTGCGGCAGAAACTGCACAGCGACGCATAGAAGAAATCGAGGCAGCGCAGGGACTGACAGCAACCGAGATCGCGGGTGCTGAGGCCCGGGTTGGTTCGGCGGAAGCGAATCTTGCTCAGGCGACCAGCGATTTGGATCGCCGCCTTGAACTCGCGGAGCGTAACGACACAGTTGTCAGTGAGCAGGAATTGGAGCGTTTGCAAACCGCTGTGTCCAGTGCCGAAAGTCAGCGCGCAGCTGCAGTTGCAGCCCTTGACGGCGCTAAACTGCGCCAATCTACTCTGCTTCCTGCGCAGCTTGAAAGTGCGCGTGCTGTTTTGGCTGAGGCCGAAAACGAAATCTCTAAATCCACTGTTTTTGCCGAAGTAGACGGGACCGTCACACAGTTTTTGTTGAAGCCAGGTGACATCGTGAATCCAATTCTGCGTCCTGCAGGAATTCTGGTTCCCGAAGTCTCAGGGCAGGGTCGCCTTATTGCGGCTTTTGGTCAGATTTCGGTCAGTGTGCTCAAGCCGGGAATGTTAGTGGAAATTACCTGTGCGTCCAAACCCCTGACCATAATCCCAATGGTGGTGGACGACGTGCAAAATGCGATTGCTGCGGGGCAGTTTCGACCCGGTGATGCTCTGCTTGACCAACAGGATCGTGCCCGGCCCGGAACGGTTACAGCTTTCCTTGCGCCAATTTTCCCTAAACATCTGGAAGACATCCCGCCAGGAAGTGCGTGCGTTGGCGTTGCCTACACGAGCCGCGCAAAAGAAATAGACGCGGGGAAAATCACCGGGTTTTCGGCTTTTGTTGCACGGATTGTGGACGGGATGGGCATAGCGAACGCCATAGTCTTGCGCGCACAGGCCATTTTGCTTCCTGTTAAGACGCTGGTGTTCAACTAGGCCGCGCGACACGGAGAAGGAGAGCTTCGCCATGGGTTGTGACGTCAGCTATATATGCACCTTCTTGTCAGTCTTCTTTCAGGACCTGATATATCTGTCGCCGATTTTGCTGTTTTTGGCGGTATCTATATGTGCGCTGGGGCAATGGATTGGCAGGATCGAAGGCTGGTCCACCGGAGTGAGCCTTTATCATGCGTTCATAAACGCAACCACGGTTGGCTACGGTGACTTTAAGCCGATGAAATCTGCCAGCCGGATTTTATCCGTTATCAACGCGATTGTCGGACTGATCTTCGTAGGAATTGTCGTCGGAATAGGTGTTCACGCCGTGGAGTCGGCGATGAGCGTCGTGTTCTGAATTAGGGGCTTCCTAACTCCAGATCTGGTACGAACATTGCAACTGCCAAAAGCCGGTTGGTTGCGCAAACCAATCAAAACGGTAGCCGCTTAGAAATCAATCTCCACACCCGGCAGGTTCAGCTCTTTCATCATATCGCGCAGTTCCTGGCGGGCGGCGATGTTTGAGATGTTCAACTGCTTGACGCCGATGTCCTTGAGGTCCAGCAGGGTCAGGCCGCGTGGGAACAACTCGCGGAAGATGACCCGTTCGGAAAAGCCCGAGGCGACGCGAAAGCCGATGCGCTGCGACAGCATCTCGATTGCGCGCTGCATCTTTTCCTTGTTGACCATCCGCTGCGTGCCGACCCGGTTGCGGACCACAACCCAGTCGATCGGCTTCAGCCCGGCCTGCGCCCGCAACTGCCGCGCGTTCCAGACCATTTCGGAATAAACCGATGGTCCTAGGATTTTCTCACCCTTCGAATCGATCCGCGCCAGCAGGTCGAAATCAATGAAACTGTCGTTCAAGGGCGTGACAAGCGTATCAGCGAGCGAATGTGCCACCTGACTGAGCCGGGTGTGAGAGCCCGGGCAATCGATCAGGATGAAATCGCTGTCGCTTTCCAGTTGTGATACGGCGGCGGACAGGCGGTGGTCATAGATATTCTCACCAGGTTTCAGCGTGGCAGCGTCGATCTCGGGCAGGTCGTGATGGCGCGGGCTGGGCAGGGTCAGGTCCGAGCTTTTGAGGAAGTTGTTGCGGTTCTCAAAATAACGTCCCAGGCTGCGCTGACGCAGGTCCAGATCAAGTGTGCTGACCTTGTGTCCCAATCGGGCCAGCGCGGTGGCTACATGCATCGACACGGTCGATTTGCCTGCGCCACCCTTTTCGTTCCCGACCACAATGATATGTGCCATGCTTGTATTCCCAAGTCCCGCCGTGCTTCACTACACGTTGTTGGGACCCACTATATGTTGTGTCGATTGGGAAGAAAAGAACCTCAAGCGGCGGTTTCGGGCAATATCAGACCCTATTTTGGAAAACCCTGCGTGCTGCGCGGGTTACAGGCGGGCACTTGTCAATGCAACAGCTCTGATTCACAGTCCACATGCAGGTCTGGCAGGGAGAATTACGCTTGGAACACCTGTTCCTGAACGTCTTGAACGTGGTTTTGCCGGTTTTGATCTGTGCCGGGATCGGTTTTGGGCTTGCACTGATTCATGCCCCCTTTGACAGCAAGGTGATCGGTGGGATCGTTTCAAAAGTCGGCTACCCAACACTGATCATCTCGCACTTGTCGACCACTAAACTGGCGGTGGGCACCTTTCTGGACGTGATGACCGCAGCCGCTTTGGCAGTGGCGGGGTTTGGCGTGTTGGGGTTTGTTGCCCTGAAGGCCCTGCGCCTGCCGGTCAGGGCGTTTCTGACGCCTTTGATGCACGGGAATGTCGGCAATATCGGTTTGCCGATTACTCTGCTGGCATTGGGTGATGCGGGCATGGCTTATACCATGGCGTTTGTGGTGGTCGTGCTGATCAGCATCTTCACCTTGGGTATGTGGATTCCTGCCGGGGAGTTTTCGCCTAAGAAACTGGCCACGTCCCCGATCATCTATGCCGTGGCGCTTTCGCTGATCCTTATGGCGACAGATACCAGCCTGCCTCAGCCGATTTCGAAGTCGTTTGATATTCTGGGCGGGCTGTCGATCCCGCTGATGCTGCTGACGCTGGGCCATACCCTGGCGACGTTGCGGGTTAAAACCCTGGGGCGGTCGATCCTTTTGACGCTGCTACATTTGGCGATGGCAGTTGTCATTGCCGCTGCATTAATCTGGTTTTTCGGATTTACAGGGCCGGAACGAGGTGCCGTGATCCTGTGCTGCCTGATGCCATCTTCGGTGGCGACCTATCTTTTCATCGATCAGCATGTCCCGGAGTACGGGCCCGATGTGGCAGGCTATATTCTAGTGTCGACGCTGGCGACAATACTGGTTCTGCCGGTGGCGCTGTCGTATTGGATTTGACGCCTTACCGATGCCGGTTTCGTGACTTGTAACCGTCCGGTGGCTGGCGGACTATGCCCCGGAAATCATCCATTATTCAAAGGGGTTCCGCATATGATCGGATATGTAACCATTGGTGTTTCCAACATGGACGCCGCCAAGACATTCTACACTTCGCTGTTCGAGGACAAAGGCGCGCAAGTTCTGATCGACGCTGGTCGCATTGCATTTATCGGCAATAATCCGGCGGCACCGATGCTGGCCGTTTGCGAGCCTTATGATGGCAATGATTGCGCATCAGGAAATGGCAATATGGTGTCTTTCGCTGCCGACACAAAAGAGGCCGTTACCACAATGTATGACAAGGCCATCAGCCTTGGTGCGACGGATGAAGGCGAGCCCGGGCAGCGCGTACCGGATCGGTTCTACGGTGCTTATGTTCGGGACCCTGACGGCAACAAGCTTTGCTTCTACGTCTTCGGATGAATTCGGACACACCGCAGCCAAGAAAAAAGGCCGCCCAATGGGGCGGCCTTTTGCAATTCAATCCAGTCAAGCTTAGAAGCCCAGACCTTCGTATTTCTTCTTGAACTTCGACACGCGGCCGCCGGCGTCCATCAGGCGCGACGAGCCACCGGTCCATGCCGGATGCACGGAAGGGTCGATTTCCAGAGCCAGCTGGTCGCCTTCTGCGCCCCAGGTGGATTTCATTTGAACCACTGTGCCATCGGTCATTTTGACGTCGATGACGTGATAATCGGGATGGATGTCTTTTTTCATCTTTCCGTTCCTTACGCTTCGGCGCCAGCCTTGGGCTTGTAGTTGGTGACTTCTGCGATACGTGCGGATTTACCGCGACGGGTGCGCAGATAGTACAGTTTGGCGCGACGAACGCGGCCACGGCGGACAACGGTGATGCTGTCGATGTTGGTCGAATACAGCGGGAACACACGCTCCACACCTTCGCCAAACGAGATTTTGCGAACGGTGAACGAACCGGCGATGCCTTCGCCGTTCTTGCGCGCGATGCAGACGCCTTCGTAGTTCTGCACACGGGTGCGCGACCCTTCGGTCACCTTATAGCCGACACGGATGGTGTCACCGGCTTTGAAGTCGGGGATGTCTTTCCCCAAGGCGGCAATCTGTTCCGCCTCAAGCTGTGCGATCAGGTCCATCGCAGGTACTCCTATCTGCTCGTGGTTGGTCCACGAAGTTTGGGCACGGCCTGAGAGCTCTTGGTCTTCACCGGGTCCTGCACGCAGCCCGCCAGAGATCAGATCGACTGTTCCTTGGATCTGGTCTGATCTGACACGTCCCGGCCGAAGAAAGCTGAGCGTCACGCCGTGATGCAAACCAAAACACCGGAGTCGCATGATGCGGCACCGGATTGCGGTCGTTTAAGGGGATTGCGCGCAGGGATCAAGAGCTAATCGCACAGATTTCCAGCGTGGCACAGGTGGGAATCCGCCAGTCACAAATTGCAGCGTTGCCTTAGCCCGCAGATCGGGCATTCTGAGGCAAATTGAAAGAGCAGAATTTTGAACAGGACTTCAAGGATGCGATTGGCTTTGCTTATGGCGGTGGCGGCCGCAATGCTGGTATCTTGCGGGCGCAGTGGCCCGCAACCGCAGACGGTAGAACCCACGCAGGTCGTGGACCGGACGGCCCCTTCTATAATCTATCCCGATTTTGGCGACGCCGACCCCCATGACTGGGAGGGACGGCACCCCGGATTATACCCTGTCCACGGTCTGGACGTGTCGCGCTGGCAGGGACCTATAGACTGGCGCACGGCCAAAGCATCGGGTGTGAGTTTTGTTTTCATGAAAGCAACCGAGGGCGGAGATGTAGCCGATCCGATGTTCGATGAGCATCGACGCGGCGCGCAGGCCGCCGGAGTGCCCTGGGGAGCCTATCACTACTATTATTTCTGTCGTTCAGCGCGCGAGCAGGCGCGCTGGTTTATCAAGAACGTTCCCAAAGGGGCTGACCTTCCACACGTGCTGGACATGGAGTGGACGCCCCATTCGAAAACCTGCACGCTGCGGCCAGATGGCAGAACCGTCCGGGCCGAAGCGCAGCGGTTTCTGGATATTCTGGAACGGCACTATGGCCGTCGCCCGATTGTCTATACCACTGTTGATTTCTTCGAAGACACCGACATAGGCCGCCTGCCCAAAACCGAATTCTGGCTGAGGTCGGTCGCCGGCCACCCGCGCGAGGTCTATCCGCGCACCGTTTGGCGGTTCTGGCAGTACACTGGCACCGGGCTGGTGCCAGGTGTTCAAGGCAGGGTCGACATCAACACCTTTAACGGCACACCGGAAAACTGGGCCAGATGGAAGGCCAAGTCTTAGGTGTTCGGTGTCCGGTAGGTTTCAATCGTACCGCCGCTGACCAGGTGGTCCAGCCGCCGCTCACGTTCTTCACCATAGGCATTGCGCAGCCAGAAGGATTCACCCGCGTTGAGCTCGCGGCGTTCAAAGCCGCGTTCACGCAGGCAACGGTCGACCTGATCAATTTCACCCTGCACGCGCAACTCGTCTTGAAACGGGGCCGTAACCGCAGGCCCGATAATGATCCCCCAAAGAAGGATATTGGTCGTATAGCCGCCAATGACGGCGCTGTTTCCACCTTCATCCGCTTCCTGAGAACAGGAATCGACCGCCACCCGCGCCGAGTGCAGATTATGGCCAGCTTGTGTAGGAACAGACATCCCAAGCGGCTTTGTGGTGCAGGTTGAAACAGCCAGCACAACGCCAAGCAATAACTTTTTCATAATGTCGACAGACTCACTTTAAGCAACCCACGATTCTTATGGGCCTTAAAGGTGAATATTTTGAGGTGCGTTCAACTTCAAATGGCAAGTCGACAAACATTGAAGCTGCGGCATCCTCGCCACATTGTGTGCCCTTAGTCTCCGGTTTCCGAGGTGGTTTTCAGATACTCTGTCCAGATATCGGGGCGTCTTTCACGCGTGATGTCTTCTGACATTTTATGGCGCCATTCCGCAATGCGGCCATGATGGCCAGACATCAGTACCTCGGGGATCGGGCGACCTTTCCAGTCTGCCGGACGTGTATATTGAGGGTGCTCCAACAGACCCGAGGAAAAACTCTCCTCCTCGGTCGATGCCTGATTGCCTAAAACGCCGGGGATCAGACGAACCGTTGCGTCGATCAGGGCTTGCGCTGCAATTTCACCTCCGGTCATCACGAAATCGCCCAGAGACACTTCTTGAACGCCGTAATGTTCCAATACGCGCTCGTCCACGCCTTCAAAACGACCGCACAGGAGGGTCATGCCGTCACATCGGGCAAGGTTCTGCATCATGCGCTGATCCATGCGCCGCCCGCGCGGACTAAGGTAGATAAGCGGCCAATTGCCGTGTACACCCGCCATCGTATGTTCAATAGCTTCACCAAGAACATCTGCACGCAGCACCATCCCGGCACCGCCGCCAGCGGGTGTGTCATCGACATTGCGGTGCTTGCCGACGCCGAACTGCCGTAAGTCCACGGTTTCCAGCTGCCATAACCCTTCCTGCAATGCCTTGCCGGTCAGGCTTTCGCCCAGCACTCCGGGAAAGGCGGTGGGAAACAGCGTGATGATCTTGGCTTTCCAGACGCCGTGCAAATCCGGGGTCGAGGTCATCAGCTCGCGCGGTTTCAAGGTCGGTCGGATCGCCTTTCGACCATGGGATTTTTGGGGTGTGTCTGTCATATCTGGCGGGCCAGCTCGGTCTGGGCGGTTTGAATCAGAGCCCTCTTCTGGGTGATCAGAGCAGCTTCGTCCAGTGTCGAACGGTTCAGCGCCAGCATTTCTTGCAACACCTCGGCAGAAAAGCTGGGGGTTGAATGTGTGGGGCCCACGAGTTGCGATGTTTTATCGGGTGGCAGGTCGAGGAAACTAACAAATGATGCACCTGCGCCAAAGCGATGATCCTGAAATTGCTCCATCCATTCGGTTTGAATGGTGACGGAAGGCAGCCGGTCTTTGATCCGGTCTGCGGTTTCCTGCAATGCAGGCAGGTGCGCGAGGTCAGCACGGAAGCTATCCAGGTCCTGCACCAACCGCGATTGCTGCAGGTCGTGTGCCCAAAGGCTGTACAGCCATGCATCGCGCTGGCGCAGTGACAGGTAGATGGTGATATCGACTTCGTCGCCCAGAAATCGTCGGTGCAGCACGCTGACCAGCGTTTCGGCCAGTTCCGGAGCAGCAGCATACCCCTCGTCGCGGTTCCTGCTGGGGCGCAGGCCTAGAAAGTTCTCCTCGCTCAGGATCAGCCCCCGGCGCTCACCAAAATCCAGTTCATTCAGAAAGGCTTGAACCTGACCGCCAAATCCGGCCAGCGTTGCGTCCAGCCTATAGATAGAATGGCGGGTGGCGGCCTCGTTCAGCCCGGCCTTGCGGGTCTTGTAGGGCAGAATCAGGGCAAATTGGGGCCAGATCAATCTGCGGTTTTCGTGCAGAAACGATTGTGCTGCGGCCATGCCTGTCTTGTGCAGGCCCAGATGCAGCAAAATGCGTCGCATCAGATCAGACCTTCGGGCGGGTCAGCCACGATGCGGCCTTGCTCCAGATCCACAGTCGGCACCACTTGCAGCGTAAAGGGCAGCAGGACCGTTGATTTCAAGCCTGGCCCATGCAGTTCCAGCAAATCTGCGGCGCCGTGGTTCTGCACGGATTTTACCTTGCCCAGCAGCGTACCGCCGGTGTCATAGACCTCAAGCCCGATCAGGTCGGTGTGATAAAACTCATCATCGGGCAACGAAGGCAACTGATCGCGCCGCGCAAAGAGCCGCAGCCCATTCAGTGCATCGGCTTCTTCCTTGGTTTCTACCCCTCCCAGACGGGCCGCAAACCCGTTTTTGATCGCGCGCGTCAGAACAACCGGATAACGCTGCTCGCCGGTTTCATCAGTCAGTGGAGAGTAGTGTTCGATATCTTCAGGGACGGCGCAAAAGCTTTTCAGGCGCACTTCGCCGCGTACGCCGTACGATCCTGCAACGCTGCCGACGCAGATCAGGTCACTCATTGGAAACGCCCGTCGTCAAACAAATCCCGTTTCTCCATTCCCCAAGCCCCTCGCAGGCCTCGCGTTGATTGCTGCGTTCAAAGAACACGCCGACAATAAAGGCGATCAGCAGCAAAATGGGAAGTCGAATCAATGCGAACATAAGGCCTTACCGTGTTTCGATTGTCAGGCCGTCAGCCCGGTTTTCCCAACCAACCCGCTCCAGTTCTGGCGTGTCCGAGGCTCGTTCCGGCCAGCCAACACAGAAATATCCGATCAGGCGCCAGTCTGCGGGAACGTTCAGATCACGAGTCATTTGGTCAGGGTTCAAGATCGATACCCAACCCAGCCCCAATCCTTCGGCCCGCAACGCAAGCCAGAATAGCGTTATGGCAGAAACGACCGAATAGCGCCGCATCTCGGGCATCGTGCCCGCACCCAGCCCTAGGCCCTTGTCGGTAATGTCATCGCAAAAGACGGCCAGTTGCACCGGGGCTTCTTGCATTCCGGACAGTTTCAGGCGGCTGTAAAGCTGCGCCTTGTCACCCGAATACCCCGCCAGCGCATCATCGTTGGCGGTTTGAAAATTCTTCAGCGCGGCAGCGCGGGCTGCTTCGCTTTCGACGCGGATCACGCGCCAGGGTTCGCTGAGCCCCACCGAAGGGGCCAGTTGAAATGCGTCGAGGCAGCGCAACAGCACTGCCTCGTCCACAGGATCGGTGCGGAACCGGCGCACATCACGCCGGAGCCGCAACAACAGGTCAAACTGCGTGCGAAAATCGTCGGTGAAAGTCTGATCCCGCACGCGCTTGCCTGCTTATTCTTCTGCAGCCGCTTCTTCAGCCGGTGCAGCCGCCGCTTCGGCAGCTTCAGCAGCCTTGGCCGCTTTTTCTTCTGCGCGTTCCTGAGCTTTCTTGCCCGGAGTACCCTTGTTGGGGTTGTTGCGCTCGGATTTTTCACGGGTACCGGCAGCTTCCAGCATACGTGCAATACGGTCGGTGGGCTGAGCGCCCTGATCCAGCCAGTACTGGATGCGCTCCATGTTCATTTTCACGCGCTCTTCGCTGTCTTTCGGCAGCAGCGGGTTGTAGGTGCCCAGCTTTTCGATGAAACGACCGTCGCGGGGCATGCGGCTGTCAGCAGCCACGATGCGATAGAAGGGACGCTTTTTCGAGCCGCCGCGGGCGAGACGAATTTTCATTGCCATGGTGGTATCTCCTTTGAATGGCATCACGCCGTAGGCGTGTCTTTTGTTGAGCCGGCGTAGGTGCCGGTTAGTTCTGATGTTTCTTATGGTGTCGGATGACTTCCTGAATGATGAAATTCAGGAAAGCCTTGGCGAAGTCGGGGTCCAGATCGGCCTCTTTCGCCAGGTCTTCTAGCCGTGCGATCTGTGCCGCTTCACGCGAAGGATCGGACGGGGGAAGGTCGTGTTCGGCCTTGAGCTTGCCAACGGCCTGCGTGTGTTTGAACCGCTCGCCCAGCGTATAGACAAGGATCGCATCCAGTCGATCGATGCTTTCGCGATGCTCTTTCAACAGCGTGGCAGCCTGTGTCACGGGGTTGGTCATTGGCCGGTCCTTTCGGTGGTCAGGTCAATCTGCGGGTGACGCCAGATCTGGGCGCTTTTGCCCAGTAGCTCGGCACTTTCAAGCTCCAGCGTGGCTCCAAGGCGTTCTGCCAAAGCGCGCGAGCGGTCGTTGGCATGGGCGATGTACGAGATCACGCCGTTCAGCCCCTGTTGCCGCGCTGCATAGTCGCGTGCCGCTTGCGCCGCCTCAAATCCCAGCCCTTTGCCTTCGGCCTCGGCCATAAGGGTCCAGCCCAGCTCGGGCTCGGCCCAGCCGGGGGCATCGATCATACCGGCCCATCCAACAAATGCGCCGCTGGCCTTTTCGGTCAGGTGCCACAGGCCAAAGCCCTTCAGGGCCCAATGTCCAAGGCGTTTCACGAGGGAGTCCCAGCTGCCAAGCTCATCCTTGGGTCCGCCGACCATATGGCTGCGCTTAGTCGCAAAGAACGCGGTCATCGCAGGCAGATCGTCCAGATGTGGCGCGCGCAGGATCAGGCGCTCGGTCTCGATGGTGGGGATAGTGAACGAGGTCATGCGTATGCCTCCATTCCGCCATCGTTGTCCGATGAGACATAACGGTAAACGTGAACGGGCTCGTCGAATACGCTTTCGGCTTGCGCGTCCCGACTTGCACCCACGCGCCGTGCGACATCTGCGGATTTCGCGTTGTCGGGATCGATATAACTGACCAGCGAAGGCAGGTCATGTGTATCGAGCGCAAAGCTGCGCACGGCGGCCACTGCTTCGGTTGCGATGCCTTGGCCTTCGGCTTTAGCGGTCAGCATGTAACCCAGTTCGTGTTCCTGATCGCCGAACTCCATAGCGACCGAGACAAATCCCGTGACAGTTCCGGTCGCCTTATCCTCAACTGTCCACACACCCGCGCCGCGCAAAATCCATCCTGCCACGTATTGAGTGAAATCCTGCCACGCGCCATTGCGATCAAATGGGCCATCCATAAAGCGTGCACGATCAGACATCAGAATTTCGGCATAATCCCCGAAATCCCGCAACTCAGGCGCGCGCAGCAGCAGACGAGTGGTCTCGATACGCGGCACCAAAGCACCCAACCGCGCAGACAGCGCGGCTGCAGGACCGGTGGCCGGAGCCTCCCAGGGATATGCCGATGGGGCCGTCATTTACTTTTTCTTGCCGAACCCGCTGAGGCCCTGCGGCAGGCCCATACCGCCGCCCAATCCGGGTAGGCCGCCGGGCATCTTGCCGCCCATCGCCTTGGCAGCTTGTTCCAGCGCCTTGGGGTCCATGCCTGCGGCCATTTCCTCGGGCGACGGACCACCTTTGCCGAACATGCCTTTCATGGCTTGTTTCAGCATCTTGCCTTTGCCCATCTTGCCCATCTTTTTCATCATGTCCGACATCTGCCGGTGCATCTTGAGCAGCTTGTTCAGGTCGCTGACCTCCATACCCGAGCCTGCCGCGATCCGTTTTTTACGGCTCGCCTGCAATAGCTGAGGGTTGGCGCGTTCGCGTTTGGTCATGGATTGGATCATGGCGATCTGCTGGCGCAGGATCTTGTCGTCCAGACCGGCCTGATCCATCTGCTTGGCCATTTTGCCCATGCCGGGCATCATGCCCATCATGCCTTGCATGCCGCCCATCTGGATCATCTGCTCCAGCTGCATTTTCAGGTCGTTCATGTTGAACTGACCTTTGACCATGCGCTTCATCATGCGCTCGGTCTGTTCCATCTCCATCGTTTCCTGGGCCTTTTCGACCAAGGCAACGATGTCGCCCATGCCCAGAATACGACCGGCGATCCGGTCCGGCTCGAAGGTTTCGAGCGCGTCCATCTTTTCGCCAAGACCAACAAAGCGGATCGGCTTGCCGGTGACCGCGCGCATCGACAGCGCCGCACCGCCGCGTCCGTCACCGTCCATGCGGGTCAGAACCACGCCCGAGATGCCGACCTTTGCGTCGAACTCTTCGGCCACTTCAACGGCGACCTGACCGGTAAGGCCGTCGACGACCAGAAGGGTCTCGCGCGGGTCAACCGCGTTGCGGACCTGCTCGACCTCGTCCATCAGGACTTCGTCAATGTGCAGGCGGCCCGCAGTATCGAGCATGTAGACGTCGTACCCACCCAGAGTCGCCTGCTGCTTGGCGCGCTTGGCAATATCGACCGGTTTCTGACCAGGGATAATCGGAAGAGTATCGACGCCGACCTGAGTGCCCAGAACAGCCAACTGGTCCATCGCGGCCGGGCGATAGACGTCGAGCGAGGCCATCAGGACCTTCTTACCCTCTTTCTCTTTCAGGCGCTTAGCCAGCTTACCGGTGGTGGTCGTCTTACCCGAGCCTTGCAGACCGACCATCAGGATCGGGGCAGGCGGGTTGTCGATCTTCAGCTTGCCGGGGTCTTCTTCGCCGCGCAGGGTATCGACCAGCGCGTCATGCACGATCTTCACGACCTGCTGGCCAGGGGTGATCGATTTGGTGACGGCTTGGCCGGTCGCCTGTTCCTGAACCTTTTTGACGAAAGCGCGGGCTACTGGCAGCGAGACGTCGGCCTCAAGCAGCGCAACCCGGACCTCGCGCAGGGCGGTCTTGACGTCTTCTTCGGACAGAGCGCCCTGTTTGGTCAGCCGGTCAAAGACGCCAGAGAGGCGTTCGGATAGATTTTCAAACATGCCTTCGGCCTCCTTAGCCGGTTATCTGATGGCGTGCCCTACATAGGATGCGCCGGTTAAATGCACAAACGCCCCCACGGGCGAAACTCGCTGGTGGGGGGCGATCCCTGAACGACTCAAGGGACCGGAAGATCGAAAGGCTTCCGGATGTTTGGCGGTCATTTACGCCTTGGGGCCGGGTGAGTCAAGATAAGCTGTGTCAAGGCGGCTGGTGTAGGGTACTCTGATCAAAACAAGCTTGGGGAGGGGGCGATGAGGGGCAATCTTCCGCAAAAGACAACGGATTATGTTGGCGAGGTGACCAACACCGATATCTGGTCTGGTTTCGAGATACGGTCTGACGACGTCTTCGTATGCACTCCGCCAAAATGCGGCACCACGTGGACGCAGACTCTGGTGCGAATGCTGATCACGCAAACCGCTGACCCTAGCGTTTACGACAACAAGATCTCACCTTGGCTGGATTGCGGCTTTCGCGACCGTGTTGAGCAAGCAAATACACTGGACGCACAAACCCATCGGCGCTGCATCAAGACACATACCCCGCTGGATGGAATAAAATTCTCACCCGATGCGCAGTATCTGGTTGTGCATCGCCATCCCGTCGACGTTCATTTCTCACTGCGCCGGCATGTTGAAAACATGAAGGACGATTGGCTGGATTACCTGTTCCCCAAAGATCTTTCGGAAGCTTTTGCAATGTTTCTGGATCGCCCCGCTTCTTCAAAAGGTACGGATGACTTGACCCTCAGATCTTTTGTTCATCACTTCAGGTCTTTTTGGGCCTATCGCGATTTGCCCAACATTCATTTTCTGCATTACGCCGAACTCAGCCGCGATCTGCCTGGGCAAGTCGCACGGCTTGCCCGCATCATGGATATCGAGATTGGGCCGCAGTTGATCAAGGACATTGCCGAGGCGGGCAGTTTCGGGTCGATGAAAAACAACGCAAAACGCCTTGAGCAAAAGCCCGGGTTCACCAGTGGGTTCCACGACTTTGCACAGTTTTTTTCATCGGGCACCAGCAACAAATGGGAAGGCAAGCTGACGTCTGATGACATGGCCAAGTATGACACATGTATCTCTGAAATGGTCTCACCTGAAGAACGTTTGTGGCTGGAAAGCGGGTTTGCCCGTTAACCTACGCCTAGGTTGTGGTTGCTCTGTTTGGAAGCAGGGAGCCAATTGTTTACTGCCTCAGCCAGCCGATGAGAACCCGACCCGCTAACAAAGGCTTCGACAATAGGGTGGCGACCAGCGCTCATTCCCTTATCCAGTACAAGGACGGTCCGATACATCCTCGAAGTGCTTTTGTTGCCTCTGGACGTCGTGCTTTCAACTTCGGCATGAGACAGGTTGGACAGTTTGTGTTGCACGGCCTTATAGCCGAACGCCGACTGGCGGCGGATCAGAACACTGTCTTTTTGCCGGTCCAGTACAATCTGAACCCGCCTCACAAAGGTGCAGAAGGCACCAAGACCCATGCCACCTCCGAAGACTGCGAAGAAAAGGCCGAACCAAATGCCCTCGCCGCCTTTACTGGCCATGAACAGGCCGGCACCTACAAAGACGAGTATGAAGAGGAGCAGTGTGATGCCGATGAACCAAGGCGTGTTTGAAAGGATCAGTTGGTCAGGGGTATTGCGCGTGATTTTCATGACGGAACACTACAGCCTTTTCAGAATTCGTTGAAGCAAAGCGCAGCGTTCTTTGCCTGTGTCGAAAGGATAGGCAGCTTACAAGCGATCTTGCGTATGCCGACAAGCTTGAGCTTCTGGGCCACTGATTGCAGGCGGGGTCGTTCTATGGCACTGCCCTTGAAACTTTCGCAAGGAGGCCGGGATGGACGCTTCATCCGCTTTTCAGGACACATTACCTTTGAGCTCTGATGCGTTGCTGGCGCAGCTGAATGACTGGGGGCTGGCCTATCGTCTACACACGCATGTGCCGTTGCGCACGGTCGAGGACTCGAAGGCGGTCGAAGATCAGTTCATGGTTCCCGGCGAAAACGCACTAAGGATCAAAAACCTGTATCTGCGCGACAAGAAAAAACGCAATTATTTGGTAACGCTCGAGCAGAACCGGGCAATCGACCTCAAGGCACTTGGTGCGGAGCTGGGTGTCGGTAACCTGTCTTTCGGCTCGGCAGACCGGTTGTTGCAAAACCTTGGCATACGTCCAGGCGCCGTTAGCCCGTTGGCGATGATCAACGGCGTTCAGAATGAGGTGTGGTTCTTCATGGACGCTGCGGCCCGGCAGAGCGATGTGGTTTACATGCACACATTGGTTAATGATCGCACTGTTGCTATGTCCCGCGCCGATTTGATGGATTTCTTTGATCGCGTCGGGTGCGAGGTAACCTGGTTGCCGTGATCACACGCGACTGACGACGCTGAAAGTATGCTTGAACCTAAGAAGAGCACTTCAAGTGCCGGTTAGCGCTTCCTTGAGGGCGGCGGTGACATGCGCGGCAGATGGATTGACGAACAGGTGCCCTTCAGCCTCGAACAGGGGATCGTCCAGATGGGCCGGAAAGGCCAATGGCAACTCGGTACATGCCAGCAAGATCGCGGTGCCAGAACTTGCGTGCTTGTTACAGAAGTCAAGCAATCGTGCCCGAGCGGTATCAGACGCACCGCCATAGAAGTCGCTGTCGATCATGGCTTGCATTTCAAAGATTTCGGACTCGGGCAGGCGACTATTTGCCGTGATGCCTTCGGCGGCCAAACGTTCAGCATAGTTGGTGGCCTGCATCGTTACAGTCGTTCCAAGAACCAAAGCCTTGGATGCCCCGGTCCGAGCCGTGGCTTCGGCGGTTGCGTCGAAAATACTGAGGATCGGCATGGATACGCCCCGACGGATCGCGTGTAGTCGTGCATGCGGAGTGTTGGACGCGATAATACCGAAATCGCAGTCCGCGCGTTCCAAAGTCAGCAGGGCGTCGCGAAACACTGAATCAAAATCCGCCCAGCTGGCCTCATCCCCAGCGACACCGCGCAGGGCTCGCGTTCTGGCTTGCGTGACAGATTCGATGGTCATCGGGGGGATCGGTAAAGGTGAGCCATGGCCGCGTTCCGCGAAGTGACGCCCGGCCCCTTCGGCTATGGCGCGGTAGTAGTCAACGGTCGAGGCCCAGCCCACCCCGCCGAGAATGCCGATTTTCTTCATGGGTTTCGTCCAGCCTGCCAATTCCAACACATTGGCAGACTGAAGGTTTAAAGGGTCATTGACCAGAGCAGATCAAGCCGCGAGGTCTGAAACTGCCTTATGCGCACATTCCAGCGCCGCTTCGGGATCCACGGCCATCTGATCCGCTGCGATGACGTCCACGTCATGAATGCCGATAAAGCCCAGCACATGGCGCGCGTAGTTGGTGGCGAAGTCCGCCTCGGAGCCGACGGGCACACCACCCGACGCGATAGCCAGAATGGCGCGCTTCCCTTCCAACAAGCCTTTTGGGCCGTTTTCAGTGTAGGCAAAGGTCAGGCCTGCGCGGGCAACCAGGTCAATCCATGCCTTGAAGGCGGCCGGAACCGAAAAATTGTAAATCGGCAAACCAATTACGATGGTGTCGGCGTCCTGCAATTCGGCCACCAGCTCATCGGACAGGGCCAGCCGATCCCGCTGTACATCGTCGCGCTGGTCCGCAGGGGTGAAGTTCGCGGCGATCCAGTCTTCGGTCAAAAGGGGCAGAGGGGTTGCCAGATCGCGACGGATGATGCGTTCCGCGCCCAGTTGCTTGACCACACGGTCGGACAGATCGCGGGTCGTCGAGTCAACGCGGCGTGCAGAGGAATCGATGTGAAGGATTGTTTTGGGCATTGTTCAGGTCCTTTGGGTCAGGGAAATCTTGTCCTGTCCCCAATATGATTATTGCGTTTGTGAACAAAACTCGGATACATCAACAGTTATTGTTGGAAATTGCACAGTGACGCATTGCCATGGATAATTGGGATGAAGTGAGAACCGCCTATCAGGTGGCGCGCATGGGTACAGTCAGCGGCGCAGCCGAGGTTCTTGGGGTTCACCACGCCACCGTGATCCGCCACATTGATGCGATCGAGGCGCGGCTGGGTGTAAAACTGTTCCAGCGTCACGCACGCGGATACACGCCGACCGAGGCAGGCGACGATCTGTTGCGCGTCGCACAGGCCACCGAGGATCAGTTCAACCAGCTAGTTGGCCGCATGAAGGGTCGGGGCGACGACGTTTCAGGTGAATTGGTGGTGACATCGCTTGGTTCACTTGCACCCTTGGTGGTGCCCACACTCACCGCGTTTCAAAAGATGCATCCGGATCTCATCGTGCGCTACTTGACCGGCGACCGGCTTTTCCGTCTGGAATACGGCGAGGCGCATGTGGCGATCCGCGCAGGGTCAGCCCCGGATCAGCCGGACAACGTAGTGCAGCCATTCCGACAGGAAGAAGTCGGCCTGTATGCCAGCACAGCGTATATCGAACGGTTTGGCACGCCGTCGGGTATAGAGGATTTCGGGAAACACCATTTCGTCAGTTCTGACGACGAAAGCAGTCGCGCGCCTTTTACCCGATGGCTGCGCGCAACAGTTCCGGCAGATCGCATCACTTTCCGCTGTACCAATAATTTCTGTATGCGCGAGGCTGTCATGGCCGGGGCGGGCATAGGTTTCATGGCGCGCTGGGAAGCGGCCCGCCACGACAATCTGGTCGAGGTGATGGATCCGCTTCCAGAATGGTTCGGAAACCTGTGGCTTGTGACCCACGTGGATTTACACCGCACCACCAAGGTACAGGCCTTCCTGAGTTATCTGAAAGAAGAAGCCAAAGGCTGGAAACCATGAGCCCTCAGGCGCGTGGCCATCTAGCCATGCTGACCTTTTCGGCGCTTGTTGCGGGCAGTTTTTCGTTGGGATCCATGATCGCCAACGAAATTGCGCCGTCCGCCTTGAACGCGGTGCGATTTGCGATTGCGGCTGCAGTGATTGGTATTGCGGCACTGGCCACAACAGGCCTGCCGCGCAGCGCTGTACAGGCGCCTTGGCGCTACCTTGTGTTGGGTGGGCTGTTTTCGACCTATTTCGTGCTGATGTTCTATGGGCTACAAACCGCCCCGCCGGTCAGCGCCGCTGCGGTGTTCACCCTGACGCCCGTTGTTACAGCCCTTGCGGGTTGGGTTTTATTGCGTCAGATCACCACCCCGCGCATGGCATTGGCTTTGACCATTGGTGCGGTGGGCGCGCTTTGGGTAATCTTTCGAGCCGACTGGCAAATGTTCCGCGCCTTCGAAATCGGACGTGGTGAGATCATCTACTTTTGGGGCTGTGTATCTCACGCAATCTATACACCCATGATCCGCAAACTGAATCGCGGAGAGCCCGCAGTGGTGTTCACTTTCTGGACACAGGTTGCCGGGTGCTTGTTGCTGATCGTGTTCGGGTGGTCCGACCTGATGACGACCAACTGGGCGGCTCTTCCGGCCATCGTCTGGATCGGACTGCTCTATATTTCGCTCTTCGCGACGGCGGCCAGTTTTGTGCTGGTGCAGTTTTCATCGCTCCGACTGCCCTCGGCCAAGGTGATGGCTTACACCTATCTGGTGCCCAGTTGGGTGATCTTGTGGGAGATAGCGCTGGGCAAGGCTGTGCCCACCGGTTTGATTTTGGGTGGCGTGGCGCTGACCGTCATTGCATTGCTGATGCTGCTTAAGGAAGAAACGCCGCCTGCGGTGCCCGCGGGAACGGCCGCTGATTAACCGGAGCTTTGCTTGCAGACGCCTCGGCTCTTTGATGCATTCCAAAGGCAGAATTTGTTGAGCCAGATCAAAGCCCGTGAAAAACCTCTTCAATACACTTGAAAGCAGGTGAGAGGAGGAAGTTATGTTCAACCACATCATGCTGCCGATCGATCGGCATCTACCGCCCGAGGTTCGCAAAGCTGCCGATATTGCCGCGCAGGTGGCGAAATGGCAGGGGGCCAAAATCACTTTGGTCAGTGTTACCGGCGCCCATTTAGGGGAATCCACGGAAACCGAAGCTGAGATCGACAAGGAACTGGCCGCTTTTACGGAAAAACTGGCCGCCGAGGGCGGGGCCGAGGTTGCCGTGCGCAAGATACACTCGGTTGACGTTGCCGCCGAAGTGGACAGCGACCTGACCCGCGCTGCGGAAGAGATCGGCGCCGACCTGATCATTGTGGGGACCCATGCCCCCCGGGTCACCGACTATATCTTCTCAAGCCACGCCGGTTATCTTGCAAAACACGCCAGCATGTCAGTCTTTGTCGTGCGCTAGGCTTCGTCTGGCGTCGGAAGCTCTACTTCCAGAAATCGTTCGAACGCGTCCAGATTGACGGGTTCGAATTGTCCGAACCCCTGCATCCAAACCGATGCGGTGCGCAGGGCGTCGGGTTCCAGCTTGCACCACTTCACCCGCCCACGCTTTTCCTGGGAAATCAACCCGGCTTTGGTCAGGATGACCAGGTGCTTGGAAATCGCTGCCAATGACATCTCGAAGGGTTCGGCCACATCCGTAACGGCCATATCGTCCTCAAGCAGCATTGCCAGGATGGCGCGGCGGGTTGGGTCGGCAAGGGCCGCGAAAACAGTGTCGAGCGTGTCGGTCATTGCCCTGTCATAACCGTTTGGAGCAAGGGCGAAAAGGGCGTTACAGCATTGGGTGTTGATAGCTGTCGCTGGGAAAACGCACGCTCATCCCCCGGCTGTCGGGCTTTTACGCGGCCAACCCCGGTGTTGATCTGAGCTTGGAAGCTTTACGTGCGCTGGCGGATGGGGACGGATCTGTCGCTGACGGCGGCACTGCGTGGGTTGGGCATTTATCTTGGATCCGAAGAGTGCGTGCTGACCGATCTGCAGGCGGGTCGTTTGATCCGGTGCTTTCTCATCGGATTCCGTGAGGGAAGTTTCTGGCTGGTTTCGGGTCCAACAGCGGTGCGCTGCAGAACGGTACAGGCGTTCCGAACGTGATTGCTGGATCAAAGCGCAAAACTGCGCGGCCAAGCTGTGTTGCAGGAATAATCAACTCTTTGGTTGAATATGCGGATTCAGCACATTTCAAGCTTCTTCCAGTTTCAGGGTACTCTTTCACAATGATTTGAATCTAATAAAATTGTTATCAAACAATCACTTAACCTGCGTCATTTCGGTCTCACGACAGCGTTGACTCTGGGCCATTCGCGCCTTAGCACCATGCCTCAAGACAGCGCGAGGAAACCGTCCGTGACCGAAGACGACCAAAAGCAGCGTATGGCGCAGCTGGAGGCCAAGATCGAAGCGGCGAAAAAGGCTAAGGAACCGGCCCCCCGTGCAGACAGTGACATATCCGGCGGCGAACTTGCCTGGAGGATGGTCATCGAAATGGTATCCGGTCTGGGGATCGGATTTGGCATCGGATACGGGCTGGACAGCCTGCTCGGGACTATCCCGATTTTTCTGGTGCTGTTTACATTGCTGGGCCTTGTCGCGGGCGTGAAGGTTATGCTCCGCAGCGCGAAAGAGGTTCAAGAGAAACAAATGGCGGCGACGGCTGCCGAGAAGGACGAGAGGGACTGAACGTGGCAACTGAGACCACCGCAGCAGAAGGCAGCAGCCTGGTTTTCCACCCGATGGATCAGTTCATCGTGAAACCGTTGTTCGGCGACGGTGCGGTCGGCATGTTCACTGTGACCAACGTGACCCTGTGGCTGTTCTTTGCCATCCTGGCGGTTGTCGCATTGCTGGTTCTGCCCACGTCCAAACGCGCGATTGTGCCGACGCGGATGCAGTCTGTCGCAGAGCTGACCTATGGCTTCGTATACAAGATGCTGGAAGACATCTGCGGCAAGGAAGGCGTTAAGTTCTTCCCCTATGTCATGACCCTGTTCATGTTCATCGTCTGCGCGAACTTCCTGGGCCTGATCCCGACGTCGTTCACCACCACATCTCATTTCGCCGTGACCATCCCGCTGGCGCTGGCCGTGTTCCTGACTGTGACCATCCTGGGCTTCGTAAAGAACGGTGCCGCGTTTCTGGGTCTGTTCTGGGTGTCCAGCGCACCGCTGGCGTTGCGTCCGATTCTGGCAATCATCGAGCTGATCTCGTACTTCGTGCGCCCTGTCAGCCACTCTATTCGTCTTGCCGGTAACGTCATGGCAGGCCACGCGGTTATCAAGGTTTTCGCGGGCTTTGCCGCGGTTGCCGTGATCTCGCCGGTGTCCGTTCTGGCGATCACCGCAATGTACGGTCTTGAGGTCCTCGTGGCCTTCATCCAGGCCTACGTTTTCACCATTCTGACCTGTGTTTATCTGAAAGATGCGCTGCATCCTTCGCACTAAGGTCCGATACCCAAACATCGAAACTTCCAATTCGTAAGGAGATACATCATGGAAGGCGATCTCGCACACATCGGCGCAGGCCTGGCAGCAATCGGTTCCGGCGCAGCCGCAATCGGGGTGGGCAACGTGGCAGGCAACTTCCTGGCCGGCGCCCTGCGCAACCCTTCGGCGGCTGCTTCGCAGACCGCAACCCTCTTCATCGGTATCGCATTCGCAGAAGCGCTGGGCATCTTCGCATTCCTGGTCTCGCTGCTGCTGATGTTCGCCGTCTAATCTGCGGAACCTGATCCTTACGCGCAGGTGGGTCCAAGCCATAGCGGCCCACCTGTTGTAAAGACAACGTTCCGACGGAGGACATCATGGCGACTGAACCCATTACGAAAGAAGTAGCCGGCTCGTGCGTTGACTCCTATGGCTCTGCCATTGGCATGCCGCAGCTCTGCTTCGATTGGTTCCCCAACCAGATTTTCTGGCTGGTCATTACGCTGGTCGTCATCTTTCTGGTCCTGTCCCGCGTGGCTCTGCCCCGCATCGCGGCAATCCTGGCTGAACGTCAGGGGACCATTACCAACGACCTGGCTGCGGCCGAAGATCTGAAGGCCAAGGCGGTCGAGGCTGAAGAGGCCTACAACAAAGCGCTGGCCGATGCCCGTTCTGAGGCACAGCGTATCGCAGCGGAAGCCCGCGCCGAAATTCAGGCTGGTCTGGATGACGCGATTGCAAAGGCGGACGCGGAAATCGCTGCAAAAGCGGCTGAATCGGAAAAGGCAATTGCTGAAATCCGTGCCGGTGCGCTGGAAAGCATTCAAGTGGTTGCCAAGGACACGGCGGCTGAACTGGTCACAGCGCTGGGCGGCGAAGCGGATGCGGATGCCATTGCCGGTGCCGTAGATGCGCAGACGAAAGGATAAGTGACATGCGGAACACTCTTGCCCTTATCCTGACATTTGGTGCGGCCAGCCCGGCCTTTGCGGCCAAAGGCCCGTTCTTCTCGCTTGGCAACACAGACTTTGTCGTCCTTCTGGGCTTTATCGTCTTCATTGCGGTCCTGTTCTACTTCAAGGTCCCCGGCATGATCGGTGGGGCGCTGGACAACCGTGCCGAAGGCATCAAGTCCGAACTGGACGAAGCACGCGCTCTGCATGAAGAAGCACGTAGCTTGCTGGCTTCTTACGAGCGCAAGCAGCGTGAAGTTCAGGGACAGGCTGATGCGATCGTTGCAGCGGCCAAGGAAGACGCGGCTCTGGCAGCGGAACAGGCGAAGGTTGACCTTGAAAAGTCGATTGAACGCCGTCTGGCTGCAGCTCAGGATCAGATTGCTTCGGCTGAAGCGTCTGCTGTGAAAGAAGTGCGTGATCAAGCCGTTTCGGTCGCAGTGGCTGCGGCGGGTTCGGTTCTGGCCAAGCAAATGACTGCTGCACAGGCCAACAAATTGATCGATGCGTCGATTGCAGACGTTGGCACCAAACTGCACTGACGGTTGACCTGACAGAAAAATGAAACAGTTGACCCGAGAGCGTTTCGCTTTCGGGTCTTTTGTTTTGTGGTGAGTTCTGCTTGTTTTGAAGGACACTCCGAATCCTGCCGACCGTTGGGGAACTGGTCGACAGGAAAGCTCCGCAGCAAGCGTGAAAAAACAGGGAAAGACAGGACGTGTCGGGCGACGCAGTTTCGATGAATATTTTAGGCGTGGTCAGAAATGGCGGCTCAGCGCTGATTGACACGATCAACAGGATTGAAAGCCTGTCTGTTCAACTGCACCGCTACTCGGTCACCATTGCGACCAACGACAACACGGACGATACGGACCGGGTATTGTCCGAATACGCGGATCGGAATCAGCGTGTCGAAATTCTTCAACTGGATGGTTTGATTTCTAAACAACCTGACCGGATTGAGCGTATCACTATGGCCAGAAATGCTGTTCTCAAAAGGCTGGAAGAGAAAGACAGCGACCTGGATCTGACTCTGGTTCTGGACTTGGATGGTCCAAATGTCTGTCTTGATGTTCAGGCGGTTCTGACAGCTGCGCAGAGGGTTGTCCCTTTGTGGGAGGGTGTCTTTGCCAATTCCAAACCTGCATATTACGACATCTACGCCTTGCGCTGCCCCGGCTGGTGTGACGAAGACGTCTGGCAACGCATTCAAAACACGCGCAGACCGCTGTTTGGACGTCTAAAGTGGCGCAAGGCTTTGCTGAAGTCGGCGGTTTTTGACCGGCAGTTCCATATTCCAGCCGAAACGCCGCTGATCCCGGTCGACAGTGCCTTTGGTGGTGCTGGGTTGTACAAAACCCGAGCCTTGAGAGGTTTGCGGTATTCTTGTCGGGACGAGAAAGGTCATCAGGTGTGCGAACATGTGATGCTGCATAAACAGTTACGCGACCGTGGTGCCAGGTTGTTCATCGATCCGGCTTTGACAACACTGGCCCCCGATCATCATTTGGGAGAAAGCAGCGGAAAACCTTTACCGCAACATCTGATCCCCGTTGCAACCGGGGCCGCGTAATTCAGTTATTTGTCGTTAGGCCGTCTACCAGGGTTAGCGTTCACTCCCGCCCGGCCTCGTGTTGCAATCTCTGCTGCGCAATGGCTTCGTTCTGGTCGGACTTTCTTTGATCCGCCATGCAACGCTCCACAAAATCCAGATGCTGTTCGATCGCGGTGCGAGCAGCCGAAGGATTTCGCGCTTGTAACGCTTCGTTTATGGCCCGGTGCTGGTCCAAAATCGCCTCGCGCGTGGCCCGCTGTTGGAACATCGTCTGACGGTTATAAAACACGCCTTGTACCAACAGATCGTACATCGAACGCATCATGTGAAGCATGATGACATTGTGGCTGGCTTCGATGATGGCCATGTGGAATTCGGCATCCAATCGCGCCTCATCGTCCGCGGCGTTCCGGTCATGGGCCGCCTGCATCTTGTCAAAGACCGCCTGAACCACTTTCAGGTCGCTGTCAGAGCCTTGCCGTGCGGCCCTTTCAGCTGCCAACCCTTCCATGTCGCGGCGAAAGGACAGATAGTCAAAGACCGCTTCGTCATGGCTGCCAAACAATCGGATCAGGGCCGGAGCAAAAGCCGACCCGAGAACATCGGCCACATATATACCGGACCCGGCCTTGGCGGTCAGCAATCCCTGCGCCTGAAGCTCTGAAATCGCATCGCGCAGGGACGGGCGTGACACGCCCATCCGCTCGGCCAGATCGCGTTCCGGGGGCAAACGTTCGCCGGGGCGCAGGATGCCACGCAAGATCAGAAGCTCGATCTGGCGAACAACAGCAAGCGACAGTTTTTCGGTTTCGACTTTGTGAAAGGGCATCAGAGCTCCAGAATTGGTCAAGTCATTTGACCACGAGCGCATGACGCGTTCAAGGATGCCCGTTCAAATCGCTTGAAATAAAAGGTCAGCATTATTGACTTTAAAATAAGCCACCATAGGCTGCCCGGAATTGAGATCGGAGGAGCCTCATGTCCAAAAACCCATTGTTTGCCACCCGGGCTTCCCGGATGAAGGCATCAGAAATCCGAGAGCTGCTGAAACTGCTCGACCAACCAGGGATCATTTCGTTTGCGGGCGGCATTCCTGATCCTGCCTTGTTTCCAGCCGACGCGTTTTCACAGGCGTTTCAAGCAGCACTGGGACCACAGACGCAGGCGCAGGCGCTGCAATACTCGGTCAGCGAAGGCTATGTCCCGCTGCGCGAATGGCTGGTGCAGCATATGCGCGAGATTGGAGTGACGTGTGACATCGACAACATCCTGATCACGTCAGGGTCGCAGCAGGCGCTGGACTACCTGGGCAAGTTGTTTCTGTCCCCCGGTGACACGGCTCTGGTTGGATGGCCCACCTATCTGGGCGCGCTTGCTGCGTTCAATGCGTATGAACCCCAGTTTGATCGGTTGAACGGCAACAGCGGGGCCGCGGAATACAAAGCCGCCGCAGGGGACGGGGCTGTGAAATTCGCGTATCTTTCGGCGGATTTTGCCAATCCAACGGGCGAAACTCTGGATCGGCAAGGCAGAGAAGCGTTGTTGGACCTGGCAGAAGAGTTGGATTGCGCCATAATCGAAGACGGGGCCTATCAGGCGTTGCGCTATGACGGGGATCCGATCCCACCGATCCTGTCTTTAGAGCTGGCTCGGAAAGGGTCTATCGAAAACTGTCGGACAATCTATTGCGGCAGTTTCTCAAAAACCCTGTCGCCGGGGCTGCGCATGGGCTGGGTCGTGGCGCCCAAACCGACCATATCTCAGTTGGTTTTGTTGAAGCAGGCGGCGGACCTGCATTCGGCGACCATAAACCAAATGGCCGTTCATGACGTGGCGCAAGCGTGTTTTGACAGCCATATTCCCCAAGTGCGTGCGGTTTATCAAAACCGTCGCGATGTGATGCTGGACGCGTTGGAACAGCATATGCCCGACGGGGTCGAGTGGACCCGGCCCGAGGGCGGTATGTTCATCTGGGTCACGCTGCCTGCAGGGGTCAGTGGGTCTGAATTGCTGGCGCGTGCGTTGGACACGGTGAAAGTGGCCTTTGTGCCGGGTCAGGCATTCTTCCCGGATGGCAGCGGCGCAAATACCATTCGCCTGAGTTTTTCAAATTCTGACGAGGCAGCAATCCGCGAAGGTATTCGTCGGTTGGGTGAAGTACTGCGGGCCTGATACGTAGAAAGGATCTGTTAACCAAAATGCTGCAACTCTGCGGCATGATCCGGTGTCTTGTCCCTTTGTTGTTGACCGCCTGCGCGGCCGGAACCCCTCATTTTCGCGACGTGCCTGCCACGCGCGTGGCGGTGAATGGCAGCGTATTCGACGTGCGCGTTCGCGGTGAGCTGGCCGAAGCGGTTCGGGTCAACGCGCAATACGCACCCCGGCTGGGTCCCGTCCGAGACCGGGCTGCCCTTGCGATGGCTCAGGTTTCGGGTTGTCCGATTCTGGATGTGCTGGGCGATGCGGCGGTAACGGTTGGTGTTTTGGGCTGTGATCAAGACGCTGGCGAGCGGTTGCTGCTAACCGCTGTTTCTACGCCCAATTATGAATGCATCGACTATGGCATCTACGAAAACGTTGGGGATGACTACGGCTATCAGGTCTTTGAGTGCACCCCATATTGATATACGCGTATTTTCGGGTATTCCGGCAAGATATTGTGGATAACTCAAAATGATATCCCATATCCTGCGCAACTCCGTTGACTCGGACCCTATCCCTTGCGCAGACTTTCAACTCATAGGAATCACAGGACACGCTGCCATTGCGTTTCAGCAAGCTCAAACTGACCGGCTTCAAAAGCTTTGTTGATCCGACCGATCTGATCATCGCGGACGGGTTGACCGGTGTGGTGGGGCCAAATGGCTGCGGCAAGTCCAACCTTCTGGAAGCTTTGCGATGGGTGATGGGCGAGAATCGCCCCAAATCCATGCGTGGCGGTGCGATGGAGGATGTGATTTTTGCCGGTGCAGCCACGCGGCCCGCGCGCAATTTTGCCGAGGTTGTCCTGACCATGGACAACTCGGAACGCCTCGCGCCATCCGGGTTCAACGACAGCGATCAGTTGGAGATCGTACGGCGCATCACCCGCGATGTTGGCAGCGCTTACAAAACCAACGGCAAGGATGTGCGCGCGCGCGATGTACAGATGCTGTTCGCCGATGCCTCGACCGGGGCGCATTCGCCTGCGCTGGTCGGGCAGAACCGCATCGCCGAATTGATCAACGCCAAACCCCGCGCGCGCCGCCGCATTCTGGAAGAAGCCGCTGGGATCTCGGGCCTGTATCAGCGTCGGCACGAAGCCGAATTGAAGCTGAAGGGCACCGAGGCGAACCTGACCCGCGTGGATGACGTTCTGGAGCAGCTTGGTGGGCAATTGGCTCAACTGGCGCGCCAGGCCCGCCAAGCTGCACGATACCGCGAGATTGGCGAGCTACTGCGTCAGGCCGAAGGGATGCTGCTCTATCGGCGCTGGAAAGAGGCCGATATGGCCCGCCAGCAGGCTGAAGAAAAGCTGCGTGAACGTATCGCCGAAGCCTCTCGTGCCGAAGCTGAGGCGCGCGCCGCCGCTGCAAAACGGGCTGAAATCGAGGAAACTTTGCCGCCTTTGCGGGAAGAAGAGGCCATTGCTGCGGCTGTCTTGCAACGCCAGCAGGTGCAGCGCGATCAGCTTGCGGATCAGGAAACTCGCGCGCGGCAAACCATTGAGACACTGACCAACCGTATCCAGCAGCTTGGCAATGATATTGAACGAGAAACCGGTCTGAACCGCGACGCGGGGCAGATGATCGAGCGCCTTGAATGGGAAGCGCGCGAGCTGGCGAAAGCAGCCGAGGGTCATGACGAGAAAGTGGCCGATGCGGCAGAAATCGCACGCGAAGCAGCCTCGATTCTGCAGGACCGTGAAGACCACCTGTCGCAACAGACCGAAGATATGGCTCGCCTTGTTGCACGGCATCAATCGGCACAGCGATTGGTGGAAGACAGTCGCAAGACATTGGCCCGGTCCGAGGGCGAAGAAGAGAAAGCCCGACAGGCTGTGGATGAGGCCAAGACAGCCCTGACCCGCGCCAGCGAAGCGTTCGAAGCAGCCCTTGAGGGCGAAGAGGAAGCCCGAGAAGCAGCGGAAGCCGCAGAAGAGGCGCTGGCTGCTGCAGATGAGCTGCGCAACGAAACGCAAGCCCGCGAGGCCGAAGCACGCGCACAGCGTTCTGAGGCCGAAGGTGAGCTTGGTGCGATCCGGGCCGAAACCACGGCGCTGGCCAAGCTGGTGGAACGCGACACGGCCGAGGGCGGTCAGGTGCTGGATTTGTTGCGCGTCGAGCCGGGCTTTGAAAAGGCTCTGGGCGCGGCGTTGACCGATGATCTGCGCGCGCCGCTGGTCGACGGCGATGGCCCCTCTGGCTGGGTGCAGGTGGCGGGCTATGACGGGGATCAGCCTTTGCCGGATGGGGTTGAACCGCTGGCGCTGCACGTATCCGGCCCGGATCGTCTCAGCCGTCGGATTGCGCAGATCGGTGTTATAGATGCTGATCAAGGCGCACGCTTGCAGGCGTCTTTGAAACCGGGGCAGCGGCTTGTATCCCGCTCAGGCGACCTGTGGCGTTGGGATGGGTTCCGGGCGTGGGCCGAGGATGCCCCAAGCGCGGCAGCGCTGCGGTTAGAGCAGCTCAACAAGCTGGAAGCGTTGAAACAGGAACTTGCCCGCACCGAGGCGCAGGCAGAAGGTGCGCGCGCCGCGCATGAGGCGCTGTCGCGGCAACTGGCGGATGTGACTGAGGCCGACCGCCGTGCGCGAGAAGCCCGCCGTGCTGCGGATCAGCGCATGGCCGAAACTGCGCGCTTGCTAAGCCGCGCCGAAGCGGATCGTAATCTGGCGCAGGGCAAGCTGGAGACTTTGACCCTTGCCGTAGATCGCCACAAGGAAGACGCTATGGCGGCCCGCTCGCAACTGCGCGAAGCCGAGGGCGCATTGAATGGCTTGGGCGATCTCGACAGTGCACGTGCCGAGGTCGAAGACATCAAACAAACTGTCGAGGCGGCGCGGATCACGATGCTGACCCACCGTTCGACCCATGATGAGCTGCGTCGTGAGGGGGACGCACGCACCCGCCGCTCGCAAGAGGTCACTAAGGATCTCAGCGGGTGGCGGCACCGATTGGAAACCGCTGAAAAGCGGATTTCGGAACTGGCCGAGCGCAAGGAAAGTTCGGAAGATGAACTGACCGAGGCCATGGCCGCACCGGCAGAAATCGCCGAAGCGCGGGAAGAGCTGAACGAATTGATCGAAGCTGCCGAAGCGCGCCGGGCAGAGGCTGCGGACAAGCTGGCCGAGGCTGAGGCCCAGCAGCGTGAGGTTGTTCTGGCAGAACGTGAAGCGGAACGCCTGGCGTCGGAAGCGCGCGAAAGCCGCGCGGCGGCCGAGGCGCGCTGTGATGCGGCAAAGGAAAGTGTGGTCGCTGCGGCAGAACGGATCGCCGAGGATCAACAACTGACCCCGAACCAGTTGCTGAACCAGTTGGACGTGAACCCCGACCAGATGCCTGCTGCGGATGTTCTGGAATCCGAGGTGAACCGCCACAAGCGTCAACGCGACGCCATGGGTGCGGTGAACCTGCGGGCGGAAGAAGACAGCAAAGAAGTTCAGGAAGAGTTCGACACGCTCAGTAGCGAAAAGGCCGATTTGGAAGAGGCGATCAAGGCCCTGCGCAGCGGTATCGCAAGCCTCAACCGCGAAGGGCGCGAACGTCTGCTGACCGCGTTTGAACAGGTGAACTCGAACTTCGCGATGCTTTTCAAGCACCTGTTTGGGGGTGGCGAGGCCAACTTGGTCATGGTTGAAAGCGACGATCCTCTGGATGCGGGGCTTGAGATCATGTGCCAGCCGCCGGGCAAGAAACTGTCGACCCTCAGCCTGTTGTCGGGCGGGGAACAAACCCTAACTGCGACCGCGCTGATTTTTGGTGTCTTCCTCGCCAATCCCGCACCAATCTGTGTGTTGGACGAGGTCGACGCGCCGCTGGACGACGCCAACGTCACGCGTTTTTGCGACTTGCTGGACGAGATGTGCCGCCAAACCGACACACGCTTTCTGATCATCACCCACCACGCAGTGACAATGGCACGAATGGACCGATTGTTCGGCGTCACGATGCAGGAACAAGGCGTGAGCCAGCTGGTCTCGGTTGATCTGAAAAAGGCCGAACAGATGGTCGCGTGACCGTTCACTGCAAGTTTACAACGTTTGCGTTCGGATCGCGCTAGCTTGGGCGCATGACACGATTTCTGATCCCCGCCCTGTTCGTAGCAAGCTTTGCTTATGCTGCAGACTGGCCTTTAAAGTCCGGGGACACTCCTCTGACATCAGCAGAGCTTGACGCTTTGGCAGGCCAAACGATCACCTTCTACGATGATGGTCAGGCCAAATTCTCGGCTGGTGGGGCTTATTCCTATACCTATGCCAGCGGAGACTCGGCTTTTGGCACCTATTCCATCTCCGAGGACGGCAGCGTTTGTATCGCCTATCGCAACGGGTTCAGCCGGTGTGATCTTTATGTACGAAGCGGTGAACGGCTGATTCTGATTGATCAGAAAGGAGACCGCTATCCCGTCCGGCCTGATTAATGCTTTTCGAAATTGAGGCGCTCGACCTGAGCGCAAAGCTGGTGCTCTCTTCATTTTGGTAGGAAACCTTGCCAGACTGAACGGAGGACCATGCCAGTCTATGGCTTAGGAAGGGATTGAACCTGTGGCAGAAGACACCGACGACCGGCTCGCTTTAGGAAAGCAACGCGGCTCACATGGTCGTCAGCAGGACGAAGGTGTTCTGGTCATTCGAACGATTGCAATGCCCGCGGATACCAACCCGGCTGGTGATATTTTCGGCGGGTGGCTGATGTCACAAATGGATCTGGCGGCGGGTAATATGGCGGCGCGTGTGGCGCAAGGACGCGCCGCGACCGTTTCCGTTGAGGCCATGCAATTCTTGCAACCGGTCAAAGTTGGGGACGAAGTGACACTGTATGCGGCGCTGACGCATGTCGGGCGCACATCCATTCGTGTTCACGTGGATGTCTGGGCACGCCCGAGGCAATCGCAGAATGGAAAAAAGGTTACGGAAGCCGAGTTCGTATTCGTCGCTTTGGACGACAACGGTGCGCCGCGCCCTGTGTTCGACGACAGTTAAACGCGGCGTGCCAAGTCAAAGCCGGTTCAGCAAGTCGACCGTTGGCCAGGCATCCGCAGGCAGGCCCAAGCGGGCCTGTTCAGCCTGCACCGCGGCACGTGTGCCGGCCCCAAGAATCCCGTCGATCTTGCCCACGTCATACCCTTTGGCTTGCAGTTTGGTTTGCAATTGCTTCATTTGCGCGCCATTCAAACCTTGCGCCGGGTTGCCCGCATCATAGATTTGTGCCCCTTCCAGTCGTGTACCAAAATAAGCCGCGGTCAGAACGTAGACAAAGCTCTGATTCCATTCGAAATAGACGTCGAAATTCGGGTAGGCCAAAAAGGCCGGACCATTGCGCCCTTGCGGCAGGATCAGCGAGGCAGGCAAGTTGGCCAACGACCCGCTGCGCGCCTGCACGCCCATGGCTTGCCAGTCGGCCACCGAACGCGGTTTGCCGGGGCCGGACAGGGACCAGTCCATCTGTGCGGGCACCGTGACCTCTTGCAGCCAAGGCTCGCCTGCGCGCCAGCCCAGATGCGACAGCATTTTGCCCCCGGACATCAGCGCATCAGCGGCAGAGGTTTTCAGGCGGACATGCCCGTCGCCATCACCGTCGACGCCGTTTTCCAAAATGTCGCGCGGCAGCATCTGGACCATTCCAATCTCTCCGGCCCATGCGCCTGTTGTTCGGGCCGGGTCGAAATCGCCGTTCTGATACAGTTCGATGGCGGCGAAGATTTGTGGGCGGAACAGTTCTGGGCGGCGACAATCGTGCGCCAAAGTCACCAGTGCGTTGCGGGTGTTGAAGTCGCCCTGGAATGACCCATAGTCGGTCTCGAACGCCCAGAATGCCAGCAGCACGCCGCGAGAGATGCCGTATTCACGCTCGATCCGGTCAAAGACCGCATCATATTTGCGCGACATGGCCTGCCCGCGCTCAATCCGGTTTGCTGAAATCAGACGGCGCGAAAACTCGATAAACGGTTTTTGAAATACGCCTTGCGCCCTGTCGGCCCTGAGTACGGCATTGTCTTGATGCACCCCTTTGAAAAACGCGTTCACGGTGGATTTGTCAAAGCCTTGTTGTACCGCTTCGGTCTTCAGCCCTTTGACAAAGGAATTGAACCCACCCCCACATTGGGCAAAGGCAGGAGAGGCAAACAACGCGGCTGCAATCAACCCAGAGAGTAAACGCATGAAGAGACCCGTTAGAAAATCAGCTTGACCCCAACCCACACCGACACGAGCCCAAGCGCAAGCCCCCAAACGCTCCACAACATGTGACATGCGCGGAAAACCTCCGCCGCCCCGATCTCGCGCGGCGCGTCGCCATTGACCCAGGCCAGGTCCCGCAGCTTTCCATCATAGCTGCGTGGCCCTGCCAGGGCGACGTTCAGCGCGCGAGCCATCGCGGCCTCGGGCCAGCCTGCATTGGGCGAGATATGGCCGCGTGCATCCCCAACAATTTCGCGCCAGCGCGACCGCTGACCAGAAAGCGCCACGATCAGCACACAGGTCAGCCGGGCGGGGATCAGGTTCAGCAGGTCGTCGAACCGGGCCGAGGCCCAGCCAAACTCGCTGTACTTTTCATTGCGATAACCGATCATGCTGTCGGCGGTATTCACGGCTTTGTAGACCAAGAGCCCCGGCAACCCGGCGACGAGAAACCAGAAAGCAGGCGCAATGACCCCGTCGCTGAGGTTTTCCGCGGCGCTTTCAATGGCCGAACGCGCCACTTGCGCCTCGGTCATGTCCCGCGTATCGCGTGAGACGATCATGGCCACCTGTGCCCGCCCCTCGGTCAGTGAGGTCAGCAGACCGTCGCCCACTGCACGGACATGTTCAACCAGCGATTTCTGTGCCAGCAGGATCGTGCAAAGCAGGATCTCGGCCACAGGCCCCAGCATGGACATTGCCCATCCAATTCCCCATGCACCGCCGACCAGTACGGCAAGCACGCCCGCACCTTTCAATCGTCGTGATGCCCCGTGGTTTAAGCGTTTATCCAGCCAGCCAATCAAATTGCCGATCATCACTGCCGGGTGTTTGACGCGCGACCATAGCCAGTCGGGCTCTCCCAGCGCTGCGTCCAGACACATGGCACAGACCAGCATCAGGCCAAGGCTCACAGCGCGGCCTCCAGCCGATCCCACCCGTTTGCAGGCGGCAGCCCGAGGCGCAGGTAGGTGGTCGAATAAGGAAAGATGCGGCTCCAGATATGGGTCTGAGCAAGCCGATCGCGCCATTTCTCGGCACCATCAACCTGATAAAGGCGGAACAGGCTTGTGCCGCCAACGACCTCGGCACCTTTGGTTGTCAGCAGCGTATCCAGTCGAGATGCCTCATCTGCCAGCCGCGCACGCATAGAGTCCGCCCAGCCAGTGTCTGACAGGGCCTGAGTTCCGACCCGCAGGGCTGGGCCTGACACCGACCAGGGGCCAGTCAGAGCATTCAGCTGGCCAATCACATCTGGCCGCCCGATCGCAAAACCAAGTCGCATTCCGGCCAATCCCCAGAACTTGCCAAAGCTCTTCAACACGATCACGCCGGGGCGGTCTGCCAGATGGATCAGAGAGACGTCGGGCGTGACGTCGCAAAAGCTTTCATCAATTACGGTCAGCGGGGCAGAGACATCGCTTTCCTGCCAGATCCGCCCGTCGGGATTGTTCGGGTGCACGATCACTCGGGCGTCTCCGGGTGTGTTTGCCTGAACACTCCAACCCTGAGATGTAAAGGCGGCCGCGTGTTCGTTATAGGTGGGTGGCGTGATTTGAACCGTGCCGGATTTAGCCAGGGCTGGGATCCGGGCGATAATGGCTGATGCCCCGGGTGCGGGAAGGATCGCTGCCCCATCCGGCACGTTCCAGAACCGGCGCGCGGCATTGCTAAGTCGTTCAAAAGCACCATGATCCGGCAGCTCAGTCCAATCCCCTGCGGTCAGTCCTGTAATCTCATAGGGATGTGGGTTGATGCCGGTCGACAGATCAATCCAGTCGCCACGTTGACCGCCATATCTGATGATCGCTCTGTCCAGCCCGCCGCCGTGGTCGCGCACCGCGCGTGGGTCCAGCCCGTGATCCAATGTGCTCATCTGCTCTCTCTGCGGGAAATGACCGGTTTTGGCGCGTTTCAAGCGGATTTTCGCCTCTTTTACAAGCAAATCCGCTAGATCACGGAGCTGTGGGGGCGCTGTTAACACTTTGTTAAGGAAATAACGAGATCACGGATCACGGGGGTCGGCACCACTCACCATATCAAGTGCCGAGGTTGTTGCAAATGAAAGTTCTGATTGTTGAGAGTAACCCCGACCTTGGTCGGGTCTGGAAAAGGCATCTGGAACGGCAAGGCGCCGAGGTCACGCTGGTCGAGACGCAGGAGGCCGCCATTCTGGCGCTTTACGGCACGGATTTTGAAATCATCGTGCTGGATCTGGTTCTGGAAACCGGCAGCGCATTAGCCGTGGCCGATTTCGCAAGCTATCGCCGCCCCGAGGCGCGGGTGATCTTTGTCACCAACACCACCTTTTTCTCGGACGGTTCGATCTTTGCTCATAGCCCGAATGCCTGTGCCTATGTGCAAAGCGAAACGCCGCCAGAGGACCTGGCGGCGATGGTTGAACATTACGCAGCGGGGCGCTGATCGCGTCGGTGCGGTTCCATATAGTCCAGCACAGGGTTTGTCGGGATGATCCGGTGTGGATTGATGCTGTTGTGGCTAAAGTGATAGTGGCGCACGATATGGTTCATGTTCACCGTGGGCGCGACACCCGGCCACTGATACAACTCACGCGTATAGGCCCAAAGGTTGGGGTAGTCGATCAGACGGCGCTTGTTGCACTTGAAATGCAAGTGATAGACCGGATCAAAACGGATCAGTGTTGTGAACAGTCGCCAGTCAGCCTCGGTGATCCGACCCCCTATCAAATACCGATTGCGGGACAGGCGCTCTTCAAGCCAGTCCAGTGTGTCGAACAGCGGGCCCACAGCGTCGTCATATGCTTCTTGTGAAGTGGCGAAACCGGACTTGTAGACGCCGTTGTTCACGTCTGAATAGATGCGGGCGTTGACCTCTTCGATTTCGTCCCGCATCGCCTCGGGCCAGTAGTCATCGGTGTTGCCCGTGATCCCGTTGAAGGCGGAATTGAACATGCGGATAATTTCCGAGCTTTCATTCGAGACAATGGTCTCTTGCTGCTTGTCCCACAGGATCGGCACCGTCACGCGCCCGGAATAGGAGGGGTCAGCCTTGGTGTAGATCTGATGCGCGTAGCTGAACCCATAGAGGTCATCGCCCGTCGCGCCATGATCGTCTTTTTCAAAAGTCCAGCCCTTGCCCAACATGTCGGGGTGCACAACAGAGACTGAAATCAGATCGCTCAACCCTTTCAGCTCGCGAAAGATCAGCGTGCGATGTGCCCACGGGCAGGCATAGCTGACATAGAGGTGATAGCGCCCGGCCTCCGCCTTGAAACCGCCCTTGCCGGACGGCCCCGCGTTGCCGTCGGCTGTCAGCCAATTGCGAAATTGCGCCGCGCTGCGTTTGAATGCGCCGCCTGTCGATTTCGTGTCATACCAAGTGTCGTGCCATGTTCCGTCGACCAGCAGGCCCATACCTTTTCCTCCGCAAGAGCGTTTCGTCAAAGATAAGCCCAAGCAGGACCCGTTCCTATGCGAATGGCCGCGCAAAATCCCTGCGTTAGCGCACAGTCGCGGTTGGGATATCCGGGCAACAATTTGTACCGGCTTCGATTTCCGTGATCTCCTTCACTGGATTTTTACAACCTTTCCCGCACAATAGAAGTCATTCACGGGGGAACGGATTAATGAGTACTTATGTTTCAAAGGAAATACGCGCCGAGTTGGACGCTGCCCGAATCGCCACGCTGAAGAAAGCCAGCCGTCTAAGGGTGGAAATGGGCAACAATACCTACAAAATCCTCAAATTGTGGAAGGATGGATTCACAGTTGAGGCTGAAACTACGCCGCGTTTGCGCGGTCTGGTCGATATCTATGATGGGGCCAACCATCTCTACCAATGTCTGATCGTCGCGGACGAAGATGAGGGTGGTGAGATGCGGTATGAATTCAAACGCAGCACGGCGGCGCATGACAGGGCTCCGCTGGATTTCTATCGCGCGCCGGACGCGCCGATTGCTTTGTTGGGGCACGAAGATTAAGGCCTGATTTCTTTCGTTGTACCGGTTTTAGTCAGGCTCCAATGGTGGCCATTCAGGCGTTCGACGATGCAATCTGGCCTTATGTCCGGTCTTCGGGCGGTTTTCTCGATCAGGTTAGGATCGAAACGTTAAGTTCGGGGCGTAACTGAAGACGCGGATGGGCTAGGCACAAAAAGTGCAAGCCAAGCTGGCTGGCACATACGGTCAACGGGGCCAGGTACACCAATCCCAGCCAAATCATGACTTACTGCAAATCACCGAAGGCCCGTTTCAACCGCGTACAGGCTTCTTCGACCCGCGCGCGCTGGGTGGCGAGGTTGAACCGCTCAAACGTTTCGCCCCCCGTTCCGAAACCGGGGCCTGAGGAGGTTGCAATTTTTGCGTCCTCACGCAGGCGGCGGACAAACTCGTCATGGTCCATACCGGTGCCCGAGAAATCGACCCAGGCAAGATAAGTCGCCTGCAATGGCATCGACCACAGGCCCGGAATCCCGGCAATGGTCTGATCAAACAAACGCTTGTTGCCTTCCAGATGTGCGACCTGGGCATCCACCCATTCGGCCCCTTCCGGGCTGTAAGCGGCGGTGATCATTTCTACGCCCAATGCACCGGGATCGTAATCCAGTGCCTGTAGCCGGTTCTTCATAGCTGTGCGTAGTTTTGGGTCAGGGATGATCATGTTGCCAGTGCGCTGACCCGCGATGTTGAAGGTCTTTGACGCCGCGGTCAGGGTCACGGTCCAAGGCCGTGCATCAGGCGCTGCCACATCCATCGGCACAAATTTGGTGCCGGGGTAAACCAGATCGTGGTGGATCTCATCGGACACCAGGATCAAGCCATTGCGTTCGGCAAACGCGGCCACAGCGCGAAGTTCCTTTGGCGTCCAGACCCGACCCGATGGGTTTTGCGGCGAACACCACAGCAGCATCGTTTCGGACCCGTCCAGCCGCGACTGCGCGTCGTCCAAATCAAGCCCATAGCTATCGCCATCACGCACCAGCGGGCATTCCACGACCCGGCGGCCCGATTTGTTCACTTTATGGGCAAACTCGTGGTAGACTGGGGTGAAGATCACGATGCCATCGCCCGGCTCGGTCCAAACATCCAGCGACAGCGCGATTGCATTGCCCAGACCTTGGGTCGTCAGAATCCAATCCGTGTCGATTTCCCAGTCATGACGGCTTTTCATCCACCATTGGATCGAAGCGAGATAATCCGGGTGCGTCCATGAGTACCCGAAAACGCCTTGATCTGCGGCTTTACGCAAAGCGTCGATCACGCAAGGCGCTGTTTGGTAGTCGGAATCGGCCGTCCACATGGCCAGCCCATCCTCGGGTGAGACACCATAGAGCATCTCCATCTTATCCCATTTGGAACTGTTGGTGTCCCGGCGATCGATCAGGTCGTTGAAAGTCATGTCTGCTCCGTTCTGTTGGACGAAAGCTAACCGCAAATCAGGCAGGTGCAAGGGGGGCGTTGCGGCGCGAGGCGGGATGGCCTAAATCAGCCTCATGAAACGCAATATCCTGATCCATCCCGATCCCCGCCTGAAGAAGGTCTGCGCGCCCGTGGGCGACCTAACGGACGAGCTGCGCAAACTGGCTGATGACATGCTGGAAACCATGTATGACGCGCCCGGCATCGGCCTGGCCGCGCCGCAGATCGGTGTGCTGGATCGGTTGATTGTTCTGGATTGTGTCAAGGAAGAAGGTGAAACCCCGCGCCCCCTGATCATGTTCAACCCCGAGGTCATCGCATCATCGGATGAGACCAATGTCTATGAGGAAGGTTGCCTGTCGATCCCCGATCAATACGCCGAAGTGACCCGCCCTAAGGTGGTGGATGTCTCTTGGATGGATCAAAACGGCAATCTGCAGCAGGAAACCTTTGATGGGCTTTGGGCCACCTGCGTGCAGCATGAGATTGACCATCTGAACGGCAAGCTCTTCATCGACTATCTCAAGCCGCTGAAACGGCAGATGATTACGCGAAAGATGCAAAAACTCAAACGCGAACGAGCGCGCGCATGACCGTCCGCCCCTGCCTGCCATGGCCCGACAAACGTCTTCGCACCAAAGCGGATGAGGTAACTGAAATAACTGAGGAAATTCGGCGATTTGGGGCGATATGATCGACACGATGGAAGCGATGCCCGGTGTTGGTCTGGCCGCGCCACAGATCGGTGTGATGCTGCGTCTGGCCGTGGTTGATGGTTCAGCAGAACGTGGCAAGGCCGTGCGTCTGGCGAACCCGGAAATCCTGCACAGCTCGATCGAACTTCGCGAACATGAAGAGGCCAGCCCGAACTTGCCCGGCGTTTCGGCCAAGATCAAACGCCCGCGTGCAGTGACTGTAAAGTTCCTGAACGAACAGGGTATGGTGGACCGTCGCGACTTTGTCGGGATCGACGCAACCAGCGTGCAGCATCAGATCGATCACCTGAACGGGAAGATGTTTTTCGACCGTCTCAGCAAGGTCAAACGCGACATACTGCTGCGCAAAGCCAAAAAGCAGGGGTAAAGATGCGCGTTATCTTCATGGGAACCCCGGATTTTTCGGTTCCGGTGCTGGATGCGCTGGTCGAGGCCGGGCACGAAATTGCTGCTGTCTATTGTCAGCCTCCGCGCCCCGCTGGTCGCGGCAAGAAAGACCGCCCAACGCCCGTTCACGCCCGGGCCGAGGCTCTGGGCTTGCTCGTGCGCCATCCCGTTTCGCTGAAATCAGCCGAGGAGCAAGACGCCTTTGCCGCGCTAAACGCGGATGTGGCCGTTGTGGTGGCTTACGGCCTGATCCTACCGCAAACCGTTCTGGATGCGCCCAAGCATGGGTGCCTAAACATCCACGCCAGTCTGCTGCCGCGTTGGCGCGGGGCTGCGCCGATTCATCGGGCGATCATGTCCGGCGATGCCGAGACCGGGATCTGCATCATGCAGATGGAGGCTGGTCTGGACACTGGTCCGGTTTTGCTGCGGCAGGCAACTGAAATTGAATCCGAAGAAACCACCGCGCAACTGCATGACCGGCTTTCGATCCTTGGGGCCGTGTTGATCGTCGACGCACTTGCCAAGCTGCCGGACCTGGTGCCCGAACCGCAACCTGAGAGCGGTGTGACCTATGCCGCTAAGATCGACAAGTCTGAGGCGCGCATCGACTGGACCCGCCCGTCGGTCGAGGTTGACCGGAAAATCCGGGGCCTTTCGCCTTTTCCCGGGGCTTGGACCGAAATGGATGGTGAACGCATCAAGCTGCTGGCGTCGCGCCTTGCAGAGGGGCAGGGCGCACCGGGTGAGGTTCTGAACCAGGATCTGCATGTGGCTTGTGGGCAGGGGGCCGTTGAACTGCTGCGCTTGCAAAGGGCAGGCAAAGGCGCGCAGGATAGGGAAACGTTTCTGCGGGGCTGGGCAATACCAACTGGCACTCGGTTATCTTCGGAGTAAAGCCATATGTTCATGGTGTTGATGGGCACCGTCGTGATTGCGGGGATCGTGGGCTACCTGTCCGAACAGACCGGTTTTACCCATAACGGCTATTTGCAATCGATCATCATCTGTGTAGGCGGGGCATTTTTGTTCTATTTCTTGCGCATCATGTTCGGCATCAGCTTTGGTCCTCCGGGTCTGGATGCGGTGATCTCATCCGTTGGTGCCCTGATCATTGTGCCGACCCACTGGAGGAAATGAGATGCCCATTGTCGCCCTGATCGTCATCGGTGCTGCCTCCGGATTTCTGGCCACCCGACTGATGCGGATCGAGGCGGATATCCCGACAACCATGTTGATCGGCATTATTGGGGCTCTGATCGGCGGGCTTCTGCTGCGTTTTCTGGCGACGGTAATGGGCTGGATGTCTGGCTTTGTCGGGGCGATCCTTGGTGCGTTGCTGGTGATCTGGATCTGGCAGACTTACCTGCGCCGCTAACCCCTTGACCTAGTACCTTTTGCCCGGCCAGATCGTGTCTAAACGATTTGGAGGATCTTGATGCAGTACGATCTGAAGCCTGCGGATGTAGCCCTGATGGGGGTGCCTCTGGATCTGCATTCCTCGTTCCTGCAAGGCCCGGCCTTTGCCCCCGGACGCATCCGCGAGGCGCTGCATTCCGGCGCCGCCAACCTGACTGCTGAGGATGGCACTGATCTGGGTGCAAGCATGCGATTTTGCGATGCCGGAGATCTTGACGTGTTCGAAATGCGCGGACAGGAACCGATTGACCGGATCGAAGCCGAAGCAGCCAAGCGGATCGCAACTGGCGCGCGCCTGTTGTCTCTGGGCGGGGATCATTCCGTAGCCTATCCGCTGATCAAAGCCCATGCGGATCGTTACCAAGGGTTGAACATCCTGCATATCGACAGCCATCCTGATCTGTACGACCAGCAAGACATCGGCCCACTGGGCCATGGCTGTCCCTTTGCGCGGGTGATGGAGAATTGCCCGATCAACCGATTGGTGCAGGTCGGCATCCGCACCATGAACGCCCATCAGCGCGAACAGGCTGATAAATTCGGGGTCGAGGTGATCGACATGCGAAACTGGAGCCCCGACCTGCAGATTTCCTTTGATGGCCCTGTCTATTTGTCACTGGATCTGGATGCGCTGGATCCTGCTTTTGCCCCTGGTGTCTCGCATCACGAACCCGGAGGGCTGAGCACGCGCGAGGTCATCGACCTGATCCACCGGTTCGAAGGTCAGTTGGTCGGGGCAGACATTGTCGAGCTCAATCCGCATCGCGACCCTTACGGTATGACCGCAATGGTGGCCGCAAAATTCGTCAAGGAAATCGGTGCGCGCTTGCTGACGGGGTGATTTACCGCTCGTCGCAGACCGTGGCCGATCCAAGCGCCGGAGCACCCCGCGTGGTCATGTCGTATTGGTTCGCCTCAGCGGCGGTCATCCAGTGCATGCTGTCGGCTGGGGCAGCGAACAGGGTATACCAGTAAAACTCCGCATCCACTCCGATGTCTTTGAAATAGTCCAGGTACCGGTCATGTTCCGGGTCGTCCTCGGGCAATTCTGTCGCCACCAATCCCGATCCGGCCCAGCTGTGAACGCCGACACAGGCCCCCGGCTGCAGGGTGCGGCGGTTTCCAGCCAGAAACAGATCGGTGCCGCCGCTGGCGACCAGACCGTTTGAAGGAACGACCGTATCGAAACCGGCCCTGCGCACTTCGCGGCTGAAGATGACATTGGCATCATCGTCCACTGATCCTTCGATGTATTGAAGAACCAAAATTCGGGCTTCGGGGTTTTTTGCGATGACCTCCTCAAAAGCGGATAACGTTGTTTCATCAATTGTGCCGGAGGCAATGATCTGGTCGCCCTGCGCAACGAAACTGACTGGTGTGTAGTATTCCCCGCATGAGGCTAGCAGGGTCAGACAGGCTGCAAATGATGTTAGTCTAAAGATCACGCTGGCCTCCGGGCTGCAATGTTCACAGAGGTATCAGCACATTGCTTTGACGTCCATCGACAGGCTCAGTTGCGCGGTGGGCGGCTTTTGTAGACGGGCAATTGCCAGCCAAACACCAGTGACCCGGCCCGCAAGGCCCAGCAGACCAACGCGCACAAAGCCAGTGCAAGCGCGGGCTCCGTTCCGGCCTGAACGGCCAGAACTGCCGTCAATGACCCCGCAAAAGCGCATGAAACATAGAGCTCGCCCTGCTTCAGCACCAGCGGCACCTCGTTGCAGACCACGTCGCGCATCAGCCCGCCCAGACACCCGGTTGTTACGCCCATCAACACGACGATGACGCCGGATTGGTCCAATGACAGCGCAGCGCCTGTACCGGCAGCGACGGCAACCGACAGAGCGAAACTGTCCAGCCAGATCAGCCAGTTGTAGCGGCTTTCCATCAGGTGTGCGGTAAAGAACACCAGCACTGAAGCGGCAACGGCGATCAGGATGTAATCCGGCTGACCGACCCAAAAGATCGGATGTCGGTCCAACAACAGATCACGCACTGTGCCGCCGCCGACTGCGGTCAAGCAAGCCATGAAAGCAAACCCAACAAGATCCAGCTGGGCACGGCTTGCCACCAAAGCCCCGGTCAGAGCAAATATCAGGACCGAGGCGTAATCCAGCAACGAAAGCGCGGTCACACCTGCGCCTTCTTAGGTTTGAATGGGGCCATACCCGCGCGGGCCAGTTCGTCGGCCTTTTCATTCTCCGGATGGCCCGCATGTCCTTTGACCCATTCCCAGGTCACATCATGCCGTTCTTGCGCCTCATCCAGACGTTGCCACAGATCGACATTCTTGACCGGCTTCTTGTTCGAGGTTTTCCAGCCGTTGCGCTTCCAGCCAAAGATCCAGCCGGTGACGCCGTTCTTCACATAGGCGCTGTCGGTCACAATGGTGATTTTCGAAGGGCGTTCCAGCGTCTCTAACGCTGAAATGGCGGCCAGCAGTTCCATTCGGTTGTTGGTTGTCTCGGCCTCGCCGCCATTCAGCTCACGCTCTTTCAAAACGGTGTCCCCGTCCATCGCGCGCAGCAAAACACCCCAGCCTCCGGGTCCGGGATTGCCGGAACAGGCACCATCGGTATAGGCAAACAAATCAGGCATGGGCGAACACCAGAATAAAACCGTCGTAAGAGCCTGCCAGACCTTTTCCCATCCCTTTGACCGAGCGATCAATTGTGAACCCGGTTTGGGTCAGCGCGTCTTCGATCTCGGCTTCGGTATAATAGGTGTAATACCGATCCAACTCGTCCCTGTGCTCACCTGTACCCAGCTTCATGCCGAGAAAAAGCTGCCCCTTAGGCTTCAGAGCAGAGTGAATCGCCTTCAGGTGTCGCGGGAAATCTGCGCGTGGCGCGTGCAGCAGGGAAAAGCTGGCGTAGACACCGTCATAGATAGCGGTTTCGGTGACGTCATCGAACGTGCCCAGATACGCGTCCACTCCGTTCTGCCGGGCGTGATCCACGAAGGCAGGCGTCGCGTCCAGCGCCTTTACCGTCAATCCTTGACGCATCAGGAAACTGCTATCTGAACCCGGCCCGGATCCCAGATCCAGAACATATCCACCTGCGACGACTGCATCTACAAATGCTTGTCTGGCCTCAAGCTGTGCTTCGGGCAGGGGAATGTTCAGGTATTCGGCCAACCTGTTGGTATATGCGTCGATCGTGCGTTTATCGGTCACAGGTATACTCCGACGGCAAGGCTGGCCAGAACAACGGCGGTCAGCAGGACGCGTAACCGCATCCACCAAACCGGTGTCAGCCGCCAATAAGAAAACAGGGCATCCAGCACCAACAGGCCGGCAAACCCGTACATCAGGTTTGTGCCCGCCTGCACCGGCCCGCCGCCCGTCATGAAAAAGGCCCAAAGCGCGGGCAGGACCGACAGTGTGCAACACAGACCTGCCTTGCTGCCCGAAGTCTTGGTGGCAAACCCCCAAAGAACACCGGACATGAAACTCAGGATCACCGAGCCATAGAACAGCTGCACATATGGGCCCACAAACCGCGCGCCAAGGTTCTGTGTGCCCCAAGCGTTCAGGTCGCCGTTCAGATAGGTCAACGCACCCCAGACAAAAGGGATCAGCCCTGCCAACCCCAGATAAAGCGGTGCCTTTGGTACTCCGATCACGCTGGTTGCCTCAGGACGCGGGGGACTTTGAATTCGACGTTCTCGACGGCTGTCTCGACCAATTCGACGGTGACATCATAATGCGCGCGGAAGGCGTCAATCACCTCGTTTACCAACAACTCGGGGGCCGATGCGCCTGCGGTGACGGCCACGGATGAGATCCCATCCAACGCGCGCCAATCGATCTCGGTGGCGCGCTGCACCAGTTGCGCGTATTTGCAGCCCTCGCGCGAGGCGACCTCGACCAGACGGCGCGAGTTCGATGAGTTCGGCGCACCCACAACCAGCAGAGCGTCTGCCTTAGGCGCCACGGCCTTGACGGCCTCTTGCCGGTTCGTCGTGGCATAGCAAATGTCTTCCTTGTGTGGTACGACAATGGCCGGGAACCGGGCCTGAAGCGCGGCTATGATGTCTTTGGTGTCATCAACCGACAGGGTGGTCTGGGTGACAAAAGCAAGTTTCTTTGGATCGCGAACATCAACCGTGGCCACATCTTCGACGGTTTCAACCAACAGAACATCGCCCTCGGGCAATTGTCCCATGGTGCCAATGGTCTCGGGATGTCCCTTGTGGCCGATCATGATCATCTGCAATCCCGCATCCGCATGGCGCTGTGCCTCGACATGCACTTTCGAGACCAGCGGGCAGGTCGCGTCCACATAGATCATCTCGCGCTTTGAGGCCTCGGCGGGCACTGACTTCGGGACGCCATGAGCGGAAAATATCACCGGACGATCATCAGGGCATTCATGTAGCTCCTCGACAAAGACCGCACCCTTGTCTCGCAATCCGTCGACGACAAATTTATTATGCACGATCTCATGGCGCACATAGACCGGAGGTCCCCATTTTTGCAGGGCCATTTCTACGATCTTGATGGCACGATCCACACCGGCGCAGAAACCCCGGGGAGCGGCAAGGTAAAGAGTCAGTGGTGGCTTTGTCATTGAGTTGTCTCCTTAAGGCACAGGTAAGTCTTTTCACGGCCTTGGTCCAGACAGGAGATCGTCATTCAACTGACACGAATCGATGCTAGTCAGGTTTTGTTTCAGCACCTGTTTATAGTTAAAGAAGCGCGGCCAGGACCTCGGTCCTGACCGCGCGAAATTTACCCCATCAGAAAGAGAGTGCCGGATCAGCTGTTGCTGGCCATGGCGACGTTTCGCGGCTCAGCCGGCATTTCACGCGGCGGGCGCCCGATTACGTCACGCAAATCTTCCAGTTCGATGAAGTTGTCAGCCTGGCGGCGCAGTTCGTCCGAGATCATCGGCGGCTGGCTGCGGATCGTCGACACGACAGAAACGCGCACGCCTTGACGTTGCAGGCTGGCAATCAACGGGCGGAAATCCCCATCGCCCGAGAACAGCACGATATGATCCACGCGCGGTGCAAGCTCCATGGCATCGACGGTAAGTTCGATATCCATGTTTCCTTTGACTTTCCGACGCCCCATGCTGTCGGTGTATTCCTTGGCGGGTTTCGTGACCATGGTGAAGCCGTTGTAGTGCAGCCAGTCAACCAATGGGCGGATCGGCGAATACTCGTCATTTTCCAGGAGCGCTGTGTAATAGAAAGCCCGAAGCAACTTGCCACGGCGCATGAATTCCTGCCGCAGAAGTTTGTAGTCTATATCGAAACCGAGTGCTTTTGCCGCGGCATAAAGGTTCGAGCCGTCGATGAACAGCGCTAGCCGTTCGTCTTTATAAAACATAAATAGTCCCTTCCGGTATAATCCAGACCGCCCCGCATGGTGAGTGAGTGAGTGATGATTTGGCGCGATCTGTCGATCTATAATTAGAACTTTTGCTGGTTATCGCAAGTATGCAATGTGTCGAATATAGGGTGCTATATGAGCAATTCGTTGTCAAATGCCGTTGTTGCGCTGGGCGCAAATCTCAGCTTGAGAGGAAATGGGCCCGAAGTTACGCTGCGGAACGCACTTGACGCTATTTCGCGTCAAGGTGTAGTGATTCGCGCGGTCAGCCGGTTTTTCGCGACGCCTTGCTTCCCCGCCGGGGCGGGTCCGGACTATGTGAACGCTGCGGCTTTGATCGCCACCGAAAAACCTGCGACCGAGTTGTTAAGTGTGCTGCACGCCGTGGAACATGAGTTTGGGCGCGAACGGATACAACGTTGGGGAATGCGAACTCTGGATCTGGACCTGGTGTGTTTTGATGAACAGGTGCTGCCTGATCGCGCCCAGTTCGATCGCTGGCTGACGTTGCCACCAGAGGCGCAGCGGCAAGAGGCCCCGGATCAACTGATCCTGCCTCATCCGCGTCTGCAGGACCGCGCTTTTGTGCTGGTGCCGATGGCCGATATCGCCCCCGACTGGCGTCATCCTGTTCTGGATCGCACGGTATCGCAGATGGTCACCGATTTGCCTGCGGACGATATTGCAGCGGTCACACCACTGTGATCCTTGCAATTGGGGTATTTCCTGCTTGTCAAGGCGCGGATTCGCGCTTAGATAAACCTCTTCCTGACATGGATTCAGAAACGGAGAGCGCCCCATGGCCCGCGTGACGGTTGAAGATTGCGTAGATAAGGTTCCAAACCGGTTCGAGCTGGTGATGCTTGCCGCCCATCGGGCGCGTGAGATTTCCGCCGGTGCAGCGATTACCGTTGACCGCGACAACGACAAGAACCCTGTCGTGTCCCTGCGTGAAATCGCCGACGAAACCCAAAGTGCGGATGAACTGCGCGAGCGCCTGATCGAAGCCAACCAAACCCAGATCGAGGTTGATGAGCCGGAAGAAGATCAGATGGCGCTGCTGATGGGTGCCGAATCGGACAAACCTGCCATGGACGACATGTCTGAAGAAAAACTCCTGCGCGCTCTGATGGAGGCACAGGGACAGGGGTAAGCCCCAAAGACGAAGGTGCGGACCGGATGATTTCTGCTGACGACCTGATTGCGCTGGTCCGCAACTACAATCCCAAGACGAATGCTGAACGCATCACTCTGGCTTACGAATTCGGTCAGCAGATGCATGAGGGGCAGTTCCGCCATTCTGGCGAGCCCTATTTTACCCATCCCGTTGCCGTTGCCGCCATCCTGACCGAACAGCGTTTGGATGATGCGACCATCATTACGGCGCTGCTTCATGACACGATCGAAGACACCAAAGCCAATTACGGCAAGGTGGCCGAGCTGTTTGGGGATGAGGTCGCCAAGCTGGTCGATGGCGTGACCAAGCTGACCAACCTGCAATTGTCCAGTCGCGAAACCAAGCAGGCCGAGAACTTCCGCAAGCTGTTTATGGCCATGTCCAAGGACTTGCGGGTTATTCTGGTCAAGCTGGCCGACCGTCTGCACAATATGCGCACGATCAAGGCAATGCGCCCCGAAAAGCAGGTGATCAAAGCGCGCGAGACGATGGACATCTATGCGCCGCTTGCAGGCCGGATGGGTATGCAATGGATGCGCGAAGAACTGGAAGACCTCGCTTTCCGTGTCCTGAACCCCGAAGGCCGTCAATCGATCATCCGGCGTTTTATCACGCTGCAACGCGAAACCGGTGACGTGATCCATCGCATCACCGGCGACATGCGGCACGAGCTGGAAAAGGCGGGGATCGAGGCTGAAGTGTTTGGCCGCGCCAAAAAACCCTATTCGATCTGGCGAAAGATGCAGGAAAAGGATCAGGGCTTCTCACGCCTGTCGGACATTTACGGCTTTCGCATCATCACCCAGACCGAAGAGGACTGCTATCGCACACTTGGTGCCATCCACCAACGCTGGCGCGCGGTGCCGGGGCGGTTCAAAGATTACATCAGTCAGCCGAAATCGAACGGCTACCGCTCGATCCACACCACTGTTTCAGGGCGCGACGGAAAACGGGTCGAGGTTCAGATCCGCACCCGCCAGATGCATGACGTGGCTGAAACCGGCGTTGCGGCGCATTGGTCCTATCGTGACGGTGTACGGACCGAGAACCCCTTTGCCGTTGACCCGGCCAAGTGGATTTCCAACCTGACTGAGCAGTTCGACAACGAAGAAGATCACGAAGACTTCCTCGAGGCCGTCAAGCTCGAGATGTATTCCGACCAGGTGTTCTGCTTCACGCCCAAAGGGGATGTGGTGAAGCTGCCGCGCGGGGCGACGCCGATTGATTTTGCCTATGCTATCCACACCCGGATCGGCCATGCCTGTGTCGGGGCCAAGGTGGACGGCATTCGCGTGCCGCTCTGGACCCGACTGAAGAATGGGCAATCGGTGGATATCATCACCGCCGACGGTCAGACGCCCCAGGTCACGTGGCTTGAGATCGCCGTCACCGGCAAGGCCCGCACCGCCATCCGTCGCGCCTTGCGCGAGGTCGACCGAGAGCGGTTCATCAAGCTGGGCAAGGAGCTGGCGCGTTCCGGTTTCGAACATGTTGGGCGCAAGGCAACAGACAAGGCGCTGGACACTGCTGCCAAGCACCTGCGCCTGAAAGATCGGCATGAATTGCTGGCCCGTCTGGGCAGCGCGGAACTGACGGCGCATGAAGTGGTCGAGGCTGTTTATCCTGAACTGGCTAAGGACGATGGTGACGCCATTCCGCTGCGTCGCGCCGTGATCGGCCTTGAACCAGGTCAGAAATTCGATCGCGCCCCATGCTGCCAGCCATTGCCGGGAGAACGTATTGTCGGCATCACGTACCGGGGCAAGGGCGTGGTGGTACACGCCATCGACTGCAACCGGCTGAGTGAGTTTGAAGGCGAACCCGACCGCTGGGTCGATCTGCACTGGCATTCGGGAACCCACCCTGCCGTCTATGGTGCGACATTGGATCTGACCATCGGCAACGATGCAGGAGTTCTGGGTCGTATTTGCACATTGATCGGCGAGAAAAAGGCCAATATCTCAAACTTGGAATTTGTTGACCGCAAACCGGATTTTTACCGTCTGCTGATCAATGTCGAACTGCGCGACCTTGAACAGTTGCATTCGCTTATGCTGATGCTTGAGGCGGAAAGCGATGTTGCGGCCGTCGAACGGTATCGGGATCAGACCAAAGCTGCGGTTGCGGCTGGCTGAGGAAGGGTGAGCACGCGTGGTATTCAAGCGCCGAGACCGACGCTCTGCTGTCCAAGTCGCGTCGGAGTTTGTCTATCCGCGTGGTGGGTGGACCCGCGCTTTTCACTATGTAAAACACCGAGTTCGCCGTCTTCCAGATTCGCCTGACCGAATTGCGCGTGGAATTGGGGCAGGGGTTTTTGCGGCGTTCACCCCGTTCTACGGATTGCATTTTCTGGTCGCGGCTGTTGGCGCAAGGCTGATCAAGGGAAACATTCTGGCCGCGCTGAGTGGCACATTTTTCGGTAACCCTCTGACCTATGTGCCGATCGGTGTGATCTGCCTGCAGACCGGGCACTTTCTGTTGGGAACCGAATATGAAGAGGGTGACACACAGGGGCTGATGGGAAAGTTCGCTGACGCCATCGGTGATCTCAAGAATAACTTTGTGGCCTTGTTTACAGACCGCGTGGCAGATTGGCATGGGTTGGCGCAGTTCTACGATGACGTCTTCTACCCCTATATGATTGGTGGCATCATCCCCGGCATTGTGGCGGGTGTGGTCTGTTATTACCTCAGCCTGCCATTGATCCTAACCTATCAGCAGCGACGTCGCGCCAAGATCAAGGCGAAGTTTGAGGAAATCAAGCGCTTGGCCGAAGAATCGACTGCCGTTTATCCGGCAGAGCCACTAGGCTCGGGCCAAACGACTCAAAAGGAATCGAGGGATGTCTGAGAACCATCTGCGGCTTGGTGTGAACATTGATCACGTTGCCACTGTGCGCAATGCGCGGGGCGGGGCTTATCCCGATCCGCTACGCGCCGCCAAACTGGCGGAAGAGGCTGGTGCTGATGGCATCACGGCGCATTTGCGCGAAGACCGCCGCCATATATCGGACGCTGATATCGACGGGTTGATGGAAGTTCTGTCGGTGCCATTGAACTTTGAAATGGCCGCCACGGAAGAGATGCAGAAAATCGCCCTGCGGCACAAACCGCACGCGGTCTGCATCGTGCCTGAAAAGCGCGAGGAACGCACCACCGAAGGCGGGCTTGAAGTCGCGCGTGAAGAAAACAAGCTGGCTCATTTTATCGCGCCGCTGCGCGATGTCGGCTGCCGCGTGTCGATCTTCATCGCCGCTGACCAGCGCCAGATCGAGGCGGCCCACCGTATTGGCGCCGAAGTGATCGAATTGCACACCGGTGCCTATTGCGACGCCCACGCAGAGGGCCGCATGGGAGATGCCACGCAAGAACTTGAATCGCTGCGCCAGATGTCTGCGTTTGCCCACTCGCTGGGGCTTGAGGTGCACGCGGGGCATGGTCTGACCTATGACACGGTCAAGCCGATTGCGGCCTTCCCTGAGGTGAAAGAGCTAAATATCGGCCATTTCCTGATTGGTGAATCTATCTATCTGGGCCTCACCCCCGCCATTCAGGAAATGCGCCGCCTGATGGACGAGGCCCGCGCGTGATTACGCCCGGCTTTGTCGCCATCTGGCTGGCCTGGCTGATGGCTGGCGGCTCTCCGGGGCCTGCCACGATGGGCATTGCCGGAACCGCGATGAACGAGGGCCGCCGTGCCGGTCTGGTCTTTGCGCTGGGCATCTGCGCCGGGTCCGCCGCTTGGGGCATAGCAGCTGCACTGGGCTTGTCGGCGATCATGCTGGCCAATGTCTGGGTGTTCGAGGTGATCCGGTACATCGGTGTCGCCTATCTGGGCTGGCTGGCCTTCAAGGCCCTGCGCCGTGCGATGACGTCGAATGAGGTTGCGTTGGGCAAGCCAGTCATCGGGTCTCTGCCGACGATCTTTGCCAAAGGCGCTGCGATCCACCTGACCAACCCCAAAGCGATCCTCAGCTGGGGCTCGATCTATGCCATTGTCGCACCCAATAATGCCAGCCTGTCGATGCTGCTGGGCTATTTCGCCATGTTGTATGCCGGATCGCTGATGATCTTCATCGGCTATGCGTTTCTGTTTTCGTCCGAGCGTATGGTCCGAACCTACCGCCGCGCCCGCCGCTGGTTCGATTTTGCCTTTGCCGGGTTCTTTGGCTTGGCGAGTTACAAGATCCTGACGGTGCGGTTGTCATGATCCTCGGTATCGGCACAGACCTCGCAAACATCGACCGCATCCAAGGCACGCTTGACCGCTTTGGCGATCGGTTCCGCAATCGTGTCTTTACTGACATCGAACAGCGCAAAGCCGAACGCCGCCACGACACCGCTGGCACCTATGCCAAGCGGTGGGCGGCGAAAGAGGCATGCTCTAAGGCGCTGGGCACTGGGCTGCGCATGGGCATAGCGTGGAAGGACATGGCCGTTACCAATCTGAAAACCGGCCAGCCTGTCATGCATGTCACTGGCTGGGCCGCCGAGCGCCTCAGGGAAATGACACCCGAAGGATATGAGGCCATCATCCATGTCACCCTGACGGATGACCATCCCTGGGCCCAGGCATTTGTGGTGATCGAGGCGCGTCCGCTTCAAGATCACGCCACGCAGCCTTGACTTGCCCCCATCCCCCCCGCATGTAGCAGCCAAGCCAAGCACAGAACTGGAGAGAGCAGTATGGCCGAGGAAGCCAAAACCGGAAATCCCGTTTGGGAGACGATCAAAACCATCGTCTATGCGCTGCTGATTGCAGGCGTGTTCCGCACCCTCTTCTTTCAGCCGTTCTGGATTCCCTCGGGCTCGATGAAGCAGACCTTGCTGATCGGCGATTTCCTTTTCGTCAACAAGATGGCCTATGGGTACTCATACGCGTCTTGCCCCAGTCTGATCATTCCAAGCGTCGGTTTGAATGTTGATGCCGAAGATATCTGCGGCTGGATGCAGGGCGATGGTGATACGCGCATCTGGGGCGGTGAGCCTGAGCGCGGCGATGTCATCGTCTTCCGCCACCCCGTCACGGGCCGCGATTATATCAAGCGTCTGATCGGCTTGCCGGGGGATCGCATCCAGATCCGTGAAGGTCAGATCATCCTCAATGGTACGCCGGTTCCACAGCAGCCCGACGGCGTCTTTACCGAAGTCGCTGAACCTCAGGGGCCTCAGCGTCTGCGTCCCCGTTGTGAAAATGGAGCTGTTGGCATTGGTGGTGCTTGTGAAAAATCACGCCTGATCGAAACCCTGCCAAATGGGGTGTCTTATGACGTGCTGAACATCGGCAATCAGGGGTCGGACAATACCGGCATCTATACCGTGCCCGAGGGCCACTATTTCTTCATGGGCGACAACCGCGACAATTCCAGCGACAGCCGCCTGCCGCAATCTGCAGGTGGGGTGGGCTATGTGCCGTACGAAAACCTGATCGGTCGCGCTGATCGGATCATGTTCTCGTCTGCGGGCCGATCGATGTTGTTTTTCTGGACCTGGCGCGGTGATCGGTTCTTCAAGGCGGTCAATTGAAGCTATCGGCTGAAATAAAAGCGTTCCAGCAGCGTTTGGGGTACGAGTTCACCAACCCCGAACTGCTGGTGCGCGCGTTGACCCACGGCTCGGTGTCGTCGTCTACCCGGCCCGACAATCAGCGGCTGGAGTTTCTGGGCGACCGAGTGTTGGGCCTTGTTATGGCCACGGCGCTGCTAGAGGCCGATAAGAAAGCCTCCGAAGGTCAGCTGGCCCCTCGATTCAACGCATTGGTCCGCAAAGAGGCTTGTGCCGATGTTGCGCGTCAGATCGATCTGGGCGCGGTGCTGAAGCTGGGCCGGTCCGAGATGTTGTCCGGAGGTCGCCGCAAACAGGCGCTGCTGGGTGATGCGATGGAGGCTGTCATTGCAGCCATCTATCGCGATGCCGGGTTTGAGGCCGCCCGCGATGTCATCTTAGCCCTGTGGGGGGACCGTATTCACAAAGTCGAGGCCGACGCCCGCGATGCCAAGACCTCGCTTCAGGAGTGGGCGCAGGCCCGCGGCCAAAGACCGCCCTCATATGTCGAGATCAAGCGCAGCGGTCCGGATCACGCGCCGATCTTTACCATTGCCGCCCGCCTTCAGGACGGAACCGAGGCACAGGCCACTGCGGGATCCAAACGGCAAGCCGAGCAGGCAGCTGCGAAGGCGCTGCTTGAGAGGTTGAGCCCGCCCAGTTCCTCTTAGGGAAATGAATTTCAGGCCAGCCGTAAAGGCGGATGCTGCCAGCCTGGCTGCTTTGTCGATTGAAGTCTGGGTGGGCACCTACCTGCGTCATGGCGTGAGTTCTTTGTTCGCCGAGTTTGTACTGGCTGAGTTTACAGCGGCGCGGTTTGAAGCACTTATCGAGGAAGGTTCGGACCTTTTGGTGGTCTTGGAAAACCGGGATGGTATAGATGGCTATATTCGGGTTTCAGAAGGTCGCGCAGCTCCTGTCGACGGGCTGTCCGATCTTGAGATCGTGACATTTTATGTCCAGCCGCGGCATCATGGTAAGGGTATTGGGTCAGCCTTGCTGCAATTAGCGACCGACCACTGCCGAGATAAAGGGCAGGGCGAGATCTGGCTGACAACAAATTCCGAAAACGCACCCGCTATCGATTTCTACCTGTCCAAAGGGTTCAGGCAGGTTGGCGTTTCGGACTTTCGGATCGGCGACCAAGCCTATCCGAACCATGTTCTGGCGCTGGACGTAGCGACGCTGGGCTAGGGTCAAACCACCCGAATGAACCCTGCCAGCCCGGTTTTCTGATGCTCTATCACGTGGCAATGAAAGGCCCAGTCGCCGGGGTTGTCAGCGACCAGCGCGATATCAATGGTCTCGTCTTTCAACAAAAGCATCGTGTCGGTCATCAAGGGCGGCAGGGCGCGCAGGTTCGATTTCAGCGGCACGAAAGCCAGTCCGTGCAGGTGGATCGGGTGCAAGTTAGGAGATTCGTTACGGAGGCGCAAAACATAGCTCTTGCCTTGTTCCAGCACGGCCAGCGGACCGGTTCCCTCTGCTGCATCTCCGGGCCACGGCGTGCGGTTGATCGACCAGAAACTATACCCCAGTGATCCGCAGAACCCGTCATTCGGAGGGCCACCTTCAGGCGTCCAGCCGAACACGAACTCATGCAGCTCGGCTTGGTTCAGTTCAGGGCGCAGAACAGGGTTTCTGCGCAAAGGGCGCAATTCCCTCATATCGCGCGCTGTGGATTGTCCGGTCGCGCGCAACCGCGCCATCGCGCGGTGTTTCTGTCCAGGAAATTTGGCGACAAGTGCCACCGACTGCCCTTCATCGTCTGGCATCAGTACGGCAAAATCCGCCCGCTGACCCGGGCCCAGCAAAAGCGGTGCATCGGGTGTGGGTAAGGTCAGGTCGATCTCAACCGGATGCCCGTCCCACGCAATGATCTGCGCCTCAGCCCCTTCAAGATGCAGCTTGTAGATGCGGGTTGTGTCCGTATTGACGACGCGCAGCCGCACAAGGCTGCCTGCCGCGTGATCATACACTGCTTCTGTCAACCAGTTTGCAGTCTGGACATTGCCAAACGTACCTGCGCGCGCAGCACCACGCGCCGTATAAGCGGGCAAAAACGCGTCTTCTTCGTCCAGTCGGAAATCACGCAGATTGATCACTTGCTCGCTGTCGAAACCGGGGTCTTCCCGCTCGGCAATCACCATGACGCCGGTCAACCCGTGGGCCATTTGATCCATTGTCATGCAGTGGGGGTGATACCAATATGTGCCGGCGTCCGGTGGTGTGAATTCATAGGTAAAGCTGTCATCCTCGCCGATTGGCATCTGGGTCAGAAAATGCACCCCGTCCATCTCGTTGGCGATGCGCAGCCCGTGCCAGTGCATTGCGGTGTAATCGGGAAGGGTATTGCGCACCGTAAGCCGCATGACTTCGCCTTGTCGTCCATACAGAACCGGTGGTGGTGCGTCGGGGTAAAGGCTGACCATCCCCGTGGTCAACCGATTGCGCAACCTGTAGCTGGCGGGCTGCAACACGAGGTCTTGCGTGGCATCGCTTGCCGCCAAAGACAAACCACCCAAACCCAAGGCACCAGCAGCGGCACCGCTTCCAAGAAGAAACTTGCGACGTTTCATTGCGACCTCTCTGTAGGGATGTGTCGTCGGGCTGGGAACGGCTGGGCGTCTGTGCCTGACTTGCCTTGGCCCGCGCATAGCTGCAATGCGACAAATCCCTCTGGCCCAAAGGTCCTTTCTGCTATAGCAGAGCGCAATTGCAAACAGGAACGCCAGATATATGACCACACGCGCCGGATTTATCGCCTTGATCGGAGAGCCCAACGCAGGCAAATCCACCCTTCTGAACCGCATGGTTGGGGCCAAGGTCTCGATCGTGACGCACAAGGTACAGACCACACGCGCCCGCATTCGGGGTGTGGCGATGGAGGGTGACGCGCAGCTGGTCTTTGTTGACACGCCGGGCCTGTTTAAGCCCCGCCGCCGCCTGGACCGCGCCATGGTCGCTGCCGCGTGGGGTGGGGCAGCGGATGCCGATGTCGTTGTCCTGATGGTCGAGGCGCATCGCGGCATCACCGAAGGGGTTGAACGCATCCTTGAGGGGCTGGAAGAGATCGGGCAGGGTCGGACCATCGCGCTGGCGATCAACAAGATCGACAAGGTGCCGTCCGAGAAGTTGCTGGCGCTGACCAGCGACCTGAACGCCCGCTATCCGTTTGCAGAAACTTTCATGATCTCGGCCGAAAAGGGACATGGTGTAGACGATCTGCGCAAATGGTTGGCCGGGGAACTGCCAGAAGGCCCGTGGCTCTATCCTGAAGATCAGATCGCTGATTTGCCTTTGCGCATGATCGCGGCTGAAATGACGCGCGAGAAACTGACCCTCCGCCTGCATCAGGAACTGCCTTATCAGCTGACCGTTGAGACCGAAAACTGGGAAGAGCGCAAAGATGGCTCTGCCAAAATCGATCAGGTCATCTATGTCATGCGCGACGGCCACAAAGGCATCGTACTGGGCAAACGCGGCGAGACGATCAAGGCTGTCAGTCAGGCGGCGCGGGCCGAATTGGAAGAGTTCCTAGACCGTAAGATTCACCTGTTTCTGCAAGTGAAAGTCCGGCCCAACTGGCTGGAGGAATCCGAGCGGTATTCGGAAATGGGGCTGGATTTCAAAGACGGCAACGCATGACCCGCCTGACGGCCGAATTCTGGGTCCATGCCTATTTGGCACGGCTTCGGTTTCAGGAAATCCCGGCCTTTGTTGTGGCCCATGGCGATGACACTGCTGGGGCGGTTCTGGTTAAGCTCAATACGCTGGACGGAAAGGCCGCCGCATTCCAACGCAGCTTTGACCTGATGAGCGGTGAGCGAAAATGGGTCGAGCTTTCCAGCGGCACTGAGACGGATGTGGACGCCGCCATCACCAAACAGCGCAGCTTTGATCCTGACCTTTGGGTGATTGAAGTTGAGGACCGGCAAGGGCGACATCTGCTTGGCGAAGAGGGTTTGGAGTAACCTTTGCACAGATCGCGCTTTGACGCGTGGATCAAAGTGACTATTTTTAAATGACATCTGGCCGCCCAGGGCTGATTACCCCTTGGATCAATGCAAAACGATGAGGTGTTCTCGTGACTGAAACACTTGCTGAGAAACTGGAAAAATCGGAACTTGGCCACTGGATGCAGCGGTTCGAGAACTTCATGGTCTTTGTTGGTGTCGTCGGCCCATTCGCCACGCTTCCGCAACTGGTCAAGCTCTACTTTACCCATTCCGATCACGCCTCAGGTCAGTCGCTGCTGTCCTGGTCGCTTTATGCGGGGCTGTCTTTTCTGTGGTTTGCCTATGGGCTGGTGGTCGGCAAGTTGCCCATCTATGTGGGCAACGGAATCTCAACGGTGCTGAATCTGCTGATGGTCGTGGGTATTCTGATTCATGCCGGTGTGACGTTCTGATCTTCCGACGACCTTGGAATTCCTATCAACATCGCCCCGGAAAATCAGTCACGATGCCTTCAACCTGCATCACTGAAGTAAACAAAGCTCATCTTATTCCCATCCGGGTCGCGGGCATAGGCGCCAAAGAAGTTCGGACCGTATTGGGGGCGATCACCAGGGTCGCCCTCGTTTGTGCCGCCATGGGCCAGCGCCGTTTCGTGTGCATCTCTCACTTCTTTTTCGCTTTGGCAAAGCAAGCCAACCATGTTGCCATTTCCGATTGTCGCAACTTCCTTATCGAACGGCGTCGCGACCCATATGCACCCGCCACCGCGCAGCTCATAGCATACTGCATGCGGCATGTACTCGGCGACGACTTTTCCGCCTATTGTTGACACAACCGCATCATAGTATGTGCGCGCCTTAACAACGTCGTTTGAACCGATCATGACATAGTTGAGTGACATTTCTGAAATCCCTAAATTTAGAACATAAAGGGAACATTAATGGCGGAATTGCATTCGTGCAATGCGATTCTTGTACTGTGGTCAGCCCGATCCCCGCGAAACCGCGACTTCGGACCGTTATGTAATACCACGCTGGAAGTGACCTAGATCCGTGTTGAAGGCTGCCTTTGCTGGGACTGAAGGGAATTGCGACAGACTCGCCTTGCACGGCCCTATGTTCAAAAGGGCAGGGTTTTGGCTTGCTATTCTGAGTGGGCAAATCTCACATGTTGTTTTGACCACTCCAGCCGTCTTCGTACGCGCCCAACACTCTGGACATCTGTAGCAGTGATGAGAACAAGCGCGCGTAAACATCCCTTGATAGCATGGGTTTGTTGTCGTCCAGCACCTGCACCAGATCGACAACGGTCGAAGCGAACCTCTCATACACCTGCATGTCAGCAGCCGTTGGATCATGCGTCCAGATGTTTCGTGCGTCGTAGTAAGCCCCAGGTTGCGGTTCGTCATCAATCATAGCTTGACCCCTTCCATTTGAAGCGCAGTTGGGCGAGCTTGTGAGGCTGTGCAAGATGGCTGGCCGGAAGTCACAAAACTATGGCTGTTTCTGAAAAGAACCTTGAACAGTACAGGCAGGGCAGGTTCTGCACTTGCGTGCCAACTCGGCTTGGGATTTTCTGCGGTTTAACCCAAGCAGCAACAAGGTCGAGTTTTGGACTGGCGTGATCACGGCATACTTCTGACCTCTCGCAACCACGGTGAGACTGCGGCGATAATAGAGGTCTTTACCGAGGCCCACGGGCGTCACGCCGGTGTTGTACGCGGTGGAACCAGCCGTAAGGTCGCGCCCATTCTGCAACCAGGCGCGCAGCTGGACGTGCTGTGGCGCGCGCGGCTGGAAGAGCATCTGGGCACGTTTCAGGTTGAACCGCTGCGGTCCCGCGCGGCGGCCGCGTTTTCGGGGCGGCTGGCATTGTCCGGGCTCAATGCCGTTGTGGCGTTGCTGTCTTTTTGCCTGCCCGAACGCGAACCGCACCCCGCGCTTTACAAGCAGACCGAACAATTGATGGATCTGCTGGGTCAGGATGAAATCTGGCCGCTGGCGTATTTGCGTTGGGAGCTTGCTTTGCTGGATGAGCTGGGCTTTGGTCTTGACCTGACCACTTGCGCCGTGACCGGAGTGACGGAAGGGCTGGTTTACGTGTCACCCAAAACGGGTCGCGCCGTCAGTGCAAAAGGTGCCGGGGAATGGGCGGACAAGCTGTTGCCGTTGCCGCCGTGCCTGCGCGGCCAAGGTACCGCGTCGGACACCGAGATCGCCGAGGCCTTGCGTACGACCGGGTATTTCTTGGAACACCGTGTCGCCCCGTCTTTGGGGCATAACCCGCTGCCAGAAGCACGTGCGCGGTTTGTGGATCAGGTTACTCGGCGGCTGTGAACACCATCTCGTGCTCATCCTCATTGCGCAGGATCAGCACGTCGCCGGACACTTCGGATTGGGTCATGGCCATGAGGGCGGCGAAATAGAACCCCTCTGCCTCGAGTCCCGCACAAGCGGCTCGTGTTGCGCTCAGGTCTTGTATCTCAAACCAGGGGTAGGGCGCATTCAGAGTGCCTGTGTAGCTGTTGCAGGGGGCGTTTCCTGCAATCTTACCCTCTTCTGGAAAGCGCAGCAGGGCGCTGGCCTCGTAAGGTTGGCCATCGATTTCCTGCAACACCCATGTCCGGTCCGCAGCGCCATAGGCGGCGACGGTTTCGTCTTTTTCACATTGGAACAGGCCCAGCAGGGGCAGAGTCAGGATCAGGCGGGTCATTTCAGGGTCTCAACCCAATTAGGCTGTAGGGAAAACTCAATAGGGGATCGTGCCGCTCAGCAAGTCCCGGCGCACTTCACGGCGTGGCCTCCAGTTGTATTTGGTGTCCTCGCGCACGGGTGCCCAGTACAATGCGCCGCTATTCCGCCACGGGTCCAGAATGATACCGTCATACATCGAATCCCCTTTGGCGCTGATCAGCGCGGAATGATGGATGATCCGAAACTGCGTTGGTGGAGACGTGACCCAATGCAAGTCGAGCGTGCGGAAGTTTTCCTGCCGTAGCCGTGCGGTCATGGCCTGTGCCCAATCGTTGCACAGACCAAACTCGCGAAATCCGTTAGCGATCTTGGCATTGTGGATGATGGCTGGATCGGTGATGTTCCATTCCCGCGCCAATTGCTGAGAATAGGTGTAGGAGATCGTGGCAGCCTGTTGCGCCTCGACGGGATCAACCTCGGGCCCGAGCGACCGGATGGCCTGTGTCAGCGCATCGATGTCGCTTTGGGTCGCGTTCGGTTGACTGACGGAGCAGCCGCCCAGCACAAGTGCAGCAAGTATCGCCCAAAGCGCAAAGAGTCGTCGGATCATTTTATGCTCACCATTCCGTTGACTGGGCCTGTTTCGCTGGGTGCTGTACCGGGGTTCCAAACAGATGCAAAGGGGAAGTTTGCAGAGTTCAGCGCCGCAAAGCGGAAGTGCGCCGGATGTTCTCTGTTTACTGAAAGTACATCAGTGGCTGCCCTTGCAATGCCATTGCATCAAGAAAAAGACCCGGCGCAAAGGCCGGGTCAGTTGGGGAAACGGGATGCTGAAAGCAGTTACCCAAGCAGTCGGCGTGCGATAACCTGCGCCTGAATTTCAGCGGCCCCTTCGAAAATGTTGAGAATGCGCGCGTCACACAGGACGCGGCTGATCTTGTATTCCAGCGCAAAACCGTTGCCGCCGTGAATCTGTAGCCCGTTATCGGCAGCGGCCCAAGCCACACGGGCGCCCAGCAACTTGGCCATACCGGCTTCAAGGTCACAGCGCTGGCCGTGGTCTTTCTCCCACGCGCTGAAATAGGTCAGCTGACGTGCAATCATGATCTCGACCGCCATCATGGCCAGCTTGCCGGACACGCGTGGGAAGTTGATCAGTGATTTGCCGAACTGTTTGCGGTCGATCGCGTACTGCATTGCGATATCAAGCGCGCTTTGCGCCACACCGATGGCGCGGGCAGCGGTCTGGATGCGGGCAGATTCGAAGGTTTCCATCAACTGCTTGAAACCCTTGCCTTCTTCGCCGCCCAGCAGGTTTTCACCTTTGACGTGGAAGCCATCAAAGCCCAGCTCGTATTCTTTCATACCGCGATAGCCCAGAACTTCGATCTCGCCGCCAGTCATGCCGGGGGTTGGGAAGGGATTCTCGTCTGTGCCCGGGGTCTTTTCGGCCAGGAACATCGACAGGCCTCGGTGGTCGGTGCTGTCGGGGTTTGTCCGCGCCAGCAGAGTCATCACATGGGTGCGTGCTGCGTGTGTGATCCATGTTTTGTTGCCGGTGATCTGGTAATTGCCGTTTTCATCCTTCACAGCACGCGTCCGCAGGCTGCCAAGGTCTGACCCGGTGTTGGGCTCGGTGAAAACAGCGGTGGGCAGGATTTCGGCGCTGGCCAGTTTTGGCAGCCAGTTGGCTTTCTGCTCGTCCGTGCCGCCGGCGATGATTAGCTCGGCTGCAATTTCGGACCGGGTGCCCAACGAGCCGACGCCGATATAGCCGCGCGACAGTTCTTCTGAAACTACGCACATCGACGCCTTGGACAGGCCAAACCCGCCGAATTCCTCTGGGATGGTCAGGCCGAACACGCCCATTTCCGCCAGCTCTTCGATGATTTCCAGCGGGATCAGCTCATCCTTCAGGTGCCATTCATGGGCGTGGGGCTCGACCTTCTCCTGCGCGTAGCGGCGGAATTGGTCGCGGATCATCTCAAGCTCTTCGTCCAGACCAGATGCGCCGAACATGGTGGCACCCGCCTGATCCTGCATCAGTTCGACCAAGCGGCTGCGCGCCGCTTGAGAGTTGGCCTGCGCCATCAGATTTTGAACTTCGCTAGACTGAAAGCCCGACAGCGCGTCCCAGCCAAGGCCCATATCCTGAAGGCGGACGACTTCGCTCTGGTTCATCGGGATGCCACCTGCGACCTGATGCAGATATTCGCCAAAGGCGATCTGGTGCAGCAGCTGCTCAAGCTCGCTGAATTTACCTTCGGCTTGCAGCGCTTCTGCCCAGCGTTGCATCTGTTGCAGTGACTGAGTGTAAGTGGCGAGCCAAGCCAAGCCATGCGCAGCAGTCTGGTTCGCTTCAATAAGGGAGCCAGACACGCGGCCATCCGCAGTGACCATGCCGCGCACAGACTCGCGGGCTTTTTCAAATACTGCCTCCACCGCAGGCACAGCGGTTCGGGTTAAATCCAGAAGATCGGGCAAAACTGCAGCAGTTGTCATCTCGGTCATATCCTGTCCGTCGTGGGCCATGAATCGCGTCCTTTCCTGGGTCGTCTGGTCATATCATGCTGCACGTGCAGCGCAACAAAAATACTTATTACGCTGCGAAAAAGTTCAAAAATTACCTTATCATTTTTGCAATGCAGAAGAAATTCCAGATGGTATCTAGGGGGAATGAACTTGTTTTCCATTCTTTCCCCGCAGGACCTGATGCTTGCCATGGCCATTGCTTTTGCTGCGGGGTGGATAAAGGGTATTGTTGGTTTCGCCATGCCCATGGTCATGGTGTCCGGGTTGAATTCTTTTCTTACCCCGGAGTTGACCTTGGCTGGGCTTATCCTGCCAACGCTTGTGACGAATGGGCTTCAGGCATTGCGCGGAGGCGCGGTCGCCGCTTATTCCTCGGTCTTGAACTTTCGCGTGTTCCTGATCGTCGGTGGCCTCATGTTGGTTCTGAGCGCGCAACTAGTCACCATGGTGCCCAGTTCCGTTTCGTTGCTTTTGATTGGCGGTCTTGTTTCCGTTTTCTGCCTGTTTCAAGTTCTGGGGGTCCGTCTGGTACTGAACCAACCGTCGCCTAGAATTGAGGCTGCCATGGGAGGGTAAGCGGGTTTTGCGGGCGGCATGTCTGGTGTTTAGGGGCCGCCAACAGTGGCCTACCTGATGGCCTTGAATACACCCAAGACGGAACAGAACCGCATTCAGGGTGTTATTTATGGGCTAGGTGCGCTGCTACTTGTTGCCGCTCATTTAGGATCCGGCATCTTGCGGGCGGAAACAATTCCGTTTTCCGCGATACTGATCTTACCGGCTCTGGCCGGAATGTGGGTCGGCTTCAAACTGCAGGACCGGATTGACCAGGCCAGCTTTCGCAAAGCGACTTTACTTGTATTGCTGGTGGCTGGGTTGAACCTGCTGCGGCGCGGTCTGTTGGGGTGATTTCTCAACCCGTACGTCTATCGGCAAAGCGGAACGCGAAATAGAGCCCCAGCATTAAGAAGAACAAGCCCGAGATATCCCCGATCAAAAAGGCAATATATTCGACGGTTTCACTGCCAAAGGCCAGATTTGTCAGCCCTGAGACAAGAAAGGACGTGATTACACCTACTCCCATGATGCAAACCCAACATGGCTTATGATCAGGGCGCGGGAACAAATCCCACCCCACAGCCTTTAACAGATAAAACACTGCTGGAACCGTGGTGACTGCAATGGCAATGGCCAGCAGGCGACTGGGCAGGAAAACGTCCGTACCCCCCAAATAAGCAAAAACGATGAAGACGCCTGGCAACAAGGCAAAAATCGCGCGCCACCCTAGCAGCCAAGCAGAAAGAACCCGCACGCCATGTGGCAAAAACAGCAGGCTGGCCCGGCTTGGGTATTCGGGAAAATACATGTTCTGGAGCGGCATCAGAACGGCGAAGGTCAGGAATGACGCCACGACATAGGCCAATGAGGCCGCAAACGTATCAATCGCCCAGGCGCGCACTGCGATCACCGCATCGCGCATATGTTGCAGTCGTCATCTGGGAGCATTAACGATATACCGCCCCCGGTTGGCGCTGCCGCTTTGTGAAAGAAAGCCTTTTTCCACCAAGGATTTCAGGGCGCGGAAAAAAGTCGGGCGCGATACGCTTTGAACCAATGTATGCTCGATCAAACCAAACGTGCGCACTTCCTGATCGGACTTGGAAAGCTCTTCTGCGGCGTAATAGATGTCGCGCTCAACCGGAGATAGTTTTTCCAGACCCAGCGTCCGCTCCATGCTTTGCATCAGTTTGCGAAGTTCGGTGAGTTTCGAGATTTCTGTCATGTTCTTACCTGCAATTTCCTGTGCCAACGATCGCCAGTCTGCAACCATTTGGGCCACCCCGGTTTCAATACAAACCAGGTAGTCCCATATTGACACTCATCCCCATTTACATAGACTAGGCACCTGATTAGGTTGCTCAATTCAGCATTGTGAGTGTGCGCGTTTGAGCTGCCACAAAGTCCTTTCAGTCAATGCCCGGCGCTGACGTGCCGGGCTTTTTCGTCCCTTCGAGCCCTATGGGTACCGCAGATCGCAATTTGAAACAACGCACTTGTATGTGCTTTTTGTGACATACAATCAAAGGTTGATATCAAAGAATGACGCCGCGCAAGAAAAAGGGGCCCGTAGGCCCCTTTACTTGCTAGCCGATTGCAACGGCTTTGATGTCGTCATCGATGAACGGCAGGTACTGCTCGAAGTTCTCGGCAAACATCTGAACCAGTTTTTCCGCCTGTTTGTCGAACGCCGCCTGATCGTCCCATGTGCGGCGCGGGTCCAGCAGAACCTCGGCAACTCCCGGCACTGAGACCGGCACGTCAAAACCGAAATTGGCATCCTTGCGGAATTCAGCATCGCGCAGTGACCCATCCAGGGCCGCAGTCAACAGAGCGCGGGTCGCCTTGATGGGCATCCGGCTGCCTACGCCATAAGCGCCGCCGGTCCAGCCGGTGTTCACCAGCCAGCAGGTCGCGCCATGCTGGGCTATCTTGTCGCGCAGAAGGTTGCCGTATTCTTCCGGCCGACGCGGCATGAAAGGCGCGCCAAAGCAGGTCGAGAATGTGGGCTGGGGTTCGGTGACGCCGCGTTCCGTACCTGCAACTTTCGACGTGAAACCAGACAGGAAGTGATACATCGCCTGCGCCGGGGTCAGTCGCGCGATCGGAGGAAGCACGCCAAACGCATCGCAGGTCAGCATAATGATGTTCTTGGGATGGCCCCCCAAGGCGCTGTTGGAGGCGTTGGATATGTACTCCAGCGGGTAGGCGCAGCGCATATTTGCGGTCAGCGAATCGTCGTCGAAATCCAGCTCTTTGGTTTCGGGGTCGAATACCATGTTCTCAATCACGGTGCCGAACTTGCTGGTGGTCGCGTAGATTTCTGGCTCGGCCTCGGCGTTCAGGTTGATTGTTTTGGCATAACAACCGCCTTCAAAGTTGAAGGTGCCGCGATCCGACCAGCCATGTTCGTCGTCGCCGATCAACACTCGGGCGGGGTCAGCGGACAGAGTTGTTTTGCCGGTCCCCGACAGGCCGAAGAACACGGCGGTGTCGACCGGGTTGCCAACAGCGTGGTTGGCCGAGCAGTGCATCGGCATCACGCCTTTTTCCGGCAGCATGTAGTTCAGCAGTGTGAAGACGGACTTCTTGTTCTCACCTGCGTATTCAGTTCCGCCGATCAAAATCAGTTTACGATCAAAGTTCAGCGCGATCACAGTCTCGCTGCGGCAGCCGTGCTTGGCCGGGTCGGCCTGGAAACTCGGGCAGTTGATAATGGTAAAGTCGGCTGTGAAGTCATCCAGATCCTCGCGATCCGGTCGGCGCAGCAGGTGGCGGATGAACAGATTGTGCCATGCCAGCTCGGTGACCATGCGCACGTTGATCGCGTATGCGGGGTCAGCGCCGCCAACGAGATCCTGAACAAAGTAGTCGCGACCTTTCATATGGGCCAGCATGTCTTCGTACAGCGCGTCAAAGCCTTCGGGGCTCATTTCGGCGTTGTTTTCCCACCAGATGGTGTCGACGACGCTGTCGGTTTTGACGACGTGCTTGTCCTTCGGCGAGCGACCAGTGAACTTACCGGTGGTGACCAGAAACGCACCGCCATTGCCAAGTGTACCTTCGCCGCGCTTCAGCGCTTCTTCGATCAACGCTGGTTCCATGAAGTTGTAATAGACATTGCCCAGACCCTCGATGCCCTGATCTTCGAGGCGGAATTGCGGGTTAACCCGTCCAGATGTCATGTTTGTCTTCTCCTGTGGCGGCGCGTAGGCTTTGGCCGTGTGCGCCATTGGGGCAGTGAGCCGGTAAAAACCGGCGGCTGGGCGCCTCTTATCACGGTCGTTTGGGACATGAACAGGCGGGTTGACGCAGTTAGCGCAACCAAGTCCGAGTTTAGCGCCACCACCAATTCAATGTTCGAAAAGCGGGCAGATTTTTGCGGGCATCAAGGCAAATTTGCCGCAGACCTGCCGCAACAAAGGCACGATTCGCGGTTACGGATTGATTCGGCGTCTTAAAACCGCCAACAATGCCTTACAAATAAGCGAATTATTGCGCGAGTGAGCAGGAATAGGGGTGAGCCCGATGTCAAAGATTGCACTGGTGGATGACGATAGAAACATTCTAACGTCCGTATCCATGACACTTGAAGCCGAAGGTTTCGAGGTTGAAACTTATAATGATGGCCAGGCCGCGTTGGATGCGTTCAACAAAAAGCTGCCGGATATGGCTGTGCTCGATATAAAAATGCCGCGTATGGACGGCATGGATCTGCTGCAGCGGCTGCGCCAGAAAACGCAGATGCCGGTGATCTTCCTGACCTCGAAAGATGACGAGATCGACGAGGTTCTGGGCCTGCGCATGGGCGCAGATGACTACGTGAAAAAGCCTTTTTCGCAACGTTTGCTGGTTGAACGCATCCGTGCTTTGTTGCGCCGACAAGAGGCGACAAGCGGAGATGCAGTTGCCGCCAACAGCGCTGACACGAAGGTTATGGAGCGCGGCGACTTGCGGATGGATCCGTTGCGCCATGCTGTAAGCTGGAAGGGGAATGATGTATCCCTGACTGTGACCGAGTTCTTGTTGTTGCAAGCGCTTGCCCAGCGTCCGGGATTTGTCAAAAGCCGCGATCAGTTGATGGATGTGGCTTATGATGATCAGGTTTATGTGGACGATCGGACAATCGACAGCCACATTAAACGCCTACGTAAGAAAATGCGCGCAGCCGACCCAGAGTTCTCGGCGATCGAAACCCTGTATGGTATCGGTTATCGTTACAACGAAGAATAGGCGCGACGCCTGCAAGAGGTAATGGGCTCTCGTGCGCGACACCGAAGAAACCAGAGAACTGCGCGACGGTGATGTCGTTCTTGGGGATGACTGGGTCATCCCACAGGATTTCGAATCCGCCGAGCTGAGCGAGAAGCGGTCCCGGAGAAACCTGTTTTCTCTGCGCGGTTCACCCTTGGCGCGCAAAATTATCACTTTCAACCTGATCGCCTTGGTGATTTTGGTCACAGGGCTGCTGTATCTGGACGATTCGCGCAAAGAAAAGGTGCAGCAAACCGCCCGCAATCTGCTGGGTGATGCGCAGCTGGTCAGCAACGTTTTTGAAACCCAGCTGCGGCAGGGGGCGCAGATCTCTGCGCAAAATGCCGGAAACCTTGACGTCAAGGACACGCTTTCAGGGCTGACGCTGCCCGAAGGCGGCGAGGTTTTTGTGTACGACGCCAGCGGCACTTTGATCGGGTGGACACGCGGCGTGCCACAAGCGTCCGATATGCCCGTGCTTCTGCGTACAAGCACCGAAGTACAGACTGGCGGCACCGTCATCAGCGACACATTGAATGCGGTTTGGATTGGGCTGTCGAACATATTCAACTGGTCGACCGAAACTGAATCTCCGACCTTGGCGCAGCGAGTCCAAACAATTATTCCGCAGGCTCTTACCGGGCAAACACAGGTTCAGGCGGTGCAGGATAGCGCGGGTGACACAGTGATTGTTGCCGCTGCTCCGATCCTGTACGAAGGCAACCCAGCGGGCGCGGTTGCCATCACAGGTCCGGCAGGGGAAATTGACGCGCTTGCCCGCCGCGAACAAGAGCGCATCCTTCAGATGTTTGTGGTGGCCCTGCTTGTCTCTGTAGGGCTAAGTTTGGTTCTGGCCTCAACCATCGCCAACCCATTGGCGGATTTGGCGGCAGCGGCTGAAATGGGCAAGGATCGTGGCACAGGGGTTAATCCCGGTCGTATCCGTATCCCGGACCTTAGCGCTCGGCCGGACGAAATCGGACGGCTCAGCCGCGCCCTGCGTGGCATGGTGACCGCACTTTATAATCGGATCGACGCAAACGAGCAGTTCGCGGCCGATGTTGCCCACGAAATCAAGAACCCTCTGGCCAGTCTGCAATCCGCTGTCGGCACATTGCGTATGGTTAAAAGAGAGGATCAGCGCGACAAGCTGTTGGATGTGATCGAACACGATGTCCGTCGTCTGGATCGCCTGGTCAGCGATATCTCGAACGCATCGCGTCTGGACGCGGAATTGGTAAAAGAAGCAGAGCAGCCATTTGATCTGCTCAAACTGCTGGGCAACCTTGGCCAATACTTGGGTGAGGACGCCCGGTCCAAAGGTATCGACTATATAACTGACCTGCCGTCCGAACCCATTGTCATCAACGGGCTCGAAGCAAGGTTGGCGCAGGTATTTGTAAACCTCATCACAAACGCGATTTCATTCTGCGAAGAAAACGATGCTATTCGTGTTTGGGTCCGTCAGCGCGACAACCGAGTGCTGGTTGTGGTCGAGGACACGGGCCCAGGCATCCCCGAACAAGCGCTAACGAAAGTGTTCAAGCGATTCTATTCGCAGCGTCCTGCAGAGCACTTTGGCAATAACTCAGGTCTTGGGCTGGCGATCTCAAAGCAGATTATCGAAGCCCATGGCGGCGTGATCTGGGCCGAAAACATACGCCCGACCGAGGCAGACATCACCTCTGATCCGCTGGGCGCACGATTTGTCGTGGGGCTGCCTGTTTGAGAAATGCAAATCTTCTTACTGTCAGAGGCCAACAACCGTGACAGGGCGTGCGTTCATGCGTCTTGTGTATCGGTAGAACAGCGTGGCGTGTTGATCATCGGGGCTTCTGGTGCTGGGAAATCTGAGTTGGCGTTGCAGCTGATGGCCTATGGGGCTGACCTGGTTGCAGATGACCGTGTGATTCTACAGATGCACGATGAACAGATCGTTGCGTCCGCTGTTCCGCATATCCGTAACTTGATCGAAGCGCGTTACATCGGCCTGCTCAGGGCCGAAGCAAAGGAGCCAGTTCCGATCGATTACGTCGTCGATCTGGACCAGAGCGAACCACAACGCCTACCCGAACAATTCACTGTTCAGGTCCTGAGGCAAACTGTTCCCTTGCTTCGCGGTGCCGGCGTCCCCAATTTGGCTGCAGCGTTGATGCAGCTGCTAAAAAATGGGCGTGTAAATCCGGAATGGCCGAACACATGATTTCACAACGGCGGATCGTATTGGTCACGGGCCCTTCGGGGGCTGGTCGGTCTACCGCAATTCATGTTCTCGAAGACCTTGGTTTTGAAGCCATCGATAATCTGCCCATGGGGCTGCTGATGCGCCTGCTCGATAGCGCGGACAGCGACCGCCCGATGGCGTTGGGTGTTGATGCTCGCAATCGGGACTTTTCGACAATCAGGTTTATCGAGCTTGCAGAAAAGCTGGGCCGAATGGCGCAGGTCGATCTAACGGTATTGTACCTGGATTGCAGCGATGACGTTCTGTTGCGTCGGTTTTCGGAAACCCGTCGCCGTCACCCCGTCGCCAGAAATGCCAGCCCCGAAACGGGCATCCAGCGTGAAAAAGAACTGTTGGCCCCGATCCGCGAGATTGCGGATACCCTGATCGACACCAGTCTTCTCAACGTCCATCAGCTGCGCGAAGAGGTCGAGACCTGGTTTGCGCCTAAAGGCGGGCGGCACCTTGCGGTATCGATCGAGTCTTTCTCGTATAAACGCGGGCTACCGCGCGGGTTGGACATGGTGTTCGACTGCCGGTTTCTTGCCAACCCGTATTGGCGTCCCGAATTGCGGGCGGCCGATGGTCGACATCCTGATGTCGCGCACTACGTGCAATCGGACACGACTTATTCGCCGTTTTTTGAACGAGTCATGGACCTGCTGACTTTGCTGCTGCCCGCATTTCGGGCAGAAGGCAAAGCGCACCTGTCCGTGGCCTTTGGGTGTACCGGGGGGCAACACCGATCCGTTGCAATGGCCGAAGCAGTCGCAAAGGCCCTTGCCGAAGGCGGTCAGCAAGTGGCAATTAGGCATCGCGAGATGGAACGCCGGACGTTGAATGTGAGGTCGGATTGATCGGAATTGTGATCGTTGCGCATGGGGGGTTGGCTCAGGAATATCTGGCCGCCACACAGCATGTGGTCGGGCCGCAACCCGGCCTGGTGGCTATTGCGATCGAAGCTGAACACGACCGCGACAAGAAACAAGCCGAGATCTGCCAGGCGGCCGACAGCGTAGACATGGGCGATGGCGTCGTGGTCGTTACAGATTTGTTTGGCGGAAGCCCATCGAATCTCAGCTTAAGAGCCTGCGCACCTCAGGATCGGCGGATTCTTTATGGTGCCAATCTGCCTATGTTGATCAAATTGGCCAAAAGCCGCCACCTGCCCATCGGCGATGCTGTACGTCAGGCGATGGAGGCTGGACGGAAATACATAAATGCACAAAATGTGACATTGGAATAAGACCGGATTGACGACTATGACCAACCGAAGCCTTAAAATTATCAATGAAAAGGGCCTGCATGCCCGCGCCTCGGCAAAGCTGGTCGAGGTCGTGGAAGGGTTCGATGCCCGTGCCGAGGTATCAAAAGACGGACTTTCTGCTTCAGGTGATAGTATTATGGGTCTTTTGATGTTGGCAGCCTCGCGCGGAACAACTATTGACGTCGAGACGTCCGGGCCGGATGCTGAGGCATTGGCGGAAGCTCTGGAAGCGCTTGTGAACGACAAGTTCGGAGAGGGGTTTTAATCCGCCCCGCCGCGACATGAAAACGGGAAGACCAGGAATTGGCGGAAACGACGCACGAGACCAAGACAAGCCCGGTGGTGGATGGGACCGCGGATGAGGGCGAAATCTACGACCGTAGAACCCTGACCTATGCGAACTCGTTTGACGATGCCTGGACTTCGACCGCCATTCGGGCCATCGAGTGGTGCACCGGCAAGCTGACCATTTTGCGAATGGTCAACAAATTCGAAAAAAAGAACGAATACTATCGCGGTCAGCGGTTCTGGGGTGGTGCCCTTACGACTATGGGAATCGACCTGACCACACCGCAAGAACAGATTGCCCGGATTCCCAAAACCGGTCCCGTCGTTGTGGTCGCCAACCATCCGCACGGTATGGTCGATGGCATGATCCTGGCCGAGCTGATTGGACGGGTCCGCAGCGATTACCGCATTCTAACCCGCTCAGTTCTGACCGGGCTGGATGAGGCCGCGACATCCTTCATGATCCCGGTGCCTTTTCCGCATGACCCTGAGGCGCAAACCAAGATGCTGGAGATGCGCGGCAAGGCAATGGAGCACCTGAAGAACGGCGGTGTAGTGGCTCTGTTCCCGTCAGGTGTGGTGATGTCATCGGATGACTGGTTTGGTCCAGCTATCGAGCGGGAATGGAACGTTTTCACGGCCAAGATGATCCGCCGCTCGGGTGCGCAGGTGCTGCCGATTTTCTTCCCGGGCAGCAACTCGCGCTGGTACCAGATTGCCAATAAACTGTCGCCGATTCTGCGTCAGGGTTTGCTGCTGCACGAGATCGTACGATCCTGCAACAAACCGCAGTCGCCGGTTATCGGCGAGCCGATCGGCGATGAAGACATGGAACTGCTCGAGCGCGACCCGCGCGGCTTCATGGCATGGCTACGGAATCGCACAATGTCCTTGGGCCAATCAAACAAAGCCTGATCCGCGTCTTCATCTGGCCAAAAGTGCCTCGGGGGTGAGCCCGGATGAAATCCGGGTGAGGGGGCTGGCCCCCTATCAACGTGTCGGTACCGGAACCTCTTCGCGATAGTCGTAAAACCCACGCTCGGTCTTGCGGCCCAGCCAGCCAGCTTCGACATATTTAGTCAACAGCGGGCAGGGGCGGTACTTGGTGTCTGCCAGACCGTCGTGCAAGACATTCATGATTGCCAGACAGGTGTCCAGCCCGATGAAGTCCGCCAATTCCAGCGGGCCCATCGGATGATTCGCGCCCAGCTTCATCGATTGGTCGATGGATTGAACGCTGCCGACGCCTTCATACAGCGTGTACACGGCCTCGTTGATCATCGGCATCAGGATGCGGTTAACGATGAAGGCCGGGAAATCTTCGGCACTAGCAGCCGTTTTGCCCAGGCGGTCGACAACAGCTTTGCAGGCGCTGAATGTGTCTTCGTCCGTCGCAATGCCCCGGATCAGTTCCACCAGCTGCATAACCGGCACTGGGTTCATGAAATGAAACCCCATGAAACGCTCTGGCCGGTCGGTGCGGCTGGCCAGACGTGTGATCGAGATAGACGATGTGTTGGACGTCAAAATCGTATGTGGCAGAAGATGTGGTTGCAGGTCTTCGAAAATCGCCTGCTTGATCGTTTCCCGTTCGGTCGCAGCCTCGATCACCAGATCGGTCTGTCCAAGGCGGGGCAACTCCAAAGTGGTCGAGATCCGGTTCAACGCGGCCTGCATCTCTGCGTCGGTGATCTTCCCGCGAGAGGCTTGGCGCGCCATGTTCCCTTCAATTGTGGACACAGCGTTATTCAGTGCGTCCTGGCTGACATCGCTCAGCAAGACCTCGTATTCCGCCAATGCCAGAACATGGGCAATCCCATTGCCCATCTGACCTGCGCCAATCACTCCGACTGATTTTACTTCCATGTACAGCTGCCTTTGCCCTGAAGGATACCGCGACAGTATCGGCAGACCGGGGCATGCGGCAAGGGGATCGAACCAGTCAATTTTGCTTCAAATGCGCGCATTAGGAATTTCTCAACATCTGAGGCCGCAAGATGGCAACCGGGTGAAATGTGGGGGGCTTGGGATTAGCTTTCATGAGATGAACAGGTGCGGGGACTCCGTCTGTCAATACAAGGGCTCCAAACTCTGGTTTCGCGGCCGGCCGAGTGACCTGAGCGACCCTTTCGTTGCGTGTTTGGGTGGAGAGGAAACCTTTGGCCGTTTTGTGGAACAGCCTTTTCCTGCCGAGCTTACCAAACTTTTGGGACGACCTTGTGTCAATTTTGGTAGCCTTTTTTGTGGTGCTGACGCGTTACTTGCTGATCCGGCAGTGTTAGAGTTGGCAAACAGGGCCGAAATTTGCGTGTTGCAAACACCTGACTTGCCGTGCTTGTCGAACAGGTTTTACCGGGTTCATCCGCGCCGCAATGATCGGTTTCTGGCCCCTTCGCACGATCTGGAACAGCTTTTTCCCGAGGTCGACTTCACGGAAATCCATTTCGTACGGCATCTGCTAACGCGGCTGCAAGCAGTGCAAGACGCGCGATTTGAAGTCATTGCTCAAGAACTGCGCGAGGCTTGGGTGCGCACTACGTCCAAGGTTCTAAGCCAAATCAAACCGCCGGTAATTTTGCTTTGGCTAGAGGTGCACAGGCAGGAGGGGATGCACAGCGACCTCGTTTTGCCAAATGTCGAAATGATCAATCAGCTTCGGCCCTTGTGTACGGGTATCGTTGAATGTTCGGTGCGCGTGACAGGACAATCGGAATCTTTGGAAGATGTGTTGTTTGGAACCTTGCAACAGCCAATGGCAGAGCATGTGATAGGCCCATCTGCGCACCGTGAGATTGCCGGGAAATTGCTACCTGTTTTGCGGGACCAAAACTGAAAAGGCCCGCCAGAAGGCGGGCCCTGTAAGGTTTTTCGACGAAAACTTACGCTGTTTGATCAGCCGAGTTTTTCGGTCAGTTCTGGTACGGCCTGGAACAGGTCTGCGACCAGTCCGAAGTCGGCGACTTGGAAGATCGGGGCTTCTTCGTCCTTGTTGATCGCAACGATGACCTTGGAGTCTTTCATACCGGCCAGGTGCTGGATCGCGCCCGAGATGCCAACGGCGACATATAGGTTAGGGGCAACAACCTTACCGGTCTGACCCACCTGCCAGTCGTTCGGGGCATAGCCCGAGTCAACGGCGGCCCGCGACGCGCCAACTGCAGCGCCCAGCTTGTCGGCCAGGGTTTCGATCAGTTTGAAGTCCTCTTCCGAGCCGACGCCACGGCCGCCGGAGACAACAACGCCTGCCGAGGTCAGTTCCGGACGGTCGCTCTCGGCCACCTTGTCCTCGACCCATTCCGACAGACCGGGGTTTTCACCGACAGAAATGGTCTCAACCGGGGCCGAGCCACCTTCGCCCGCAGCATCAAAGCTGGCGGTCCGCAGGGTGACAACTTTCTTGGCGTCGTTCGATTTCACGGTCTGGATCGCGTTGCCAGCATAGATCGGACGCTCGAAGGTCGAGCCGTCAACTACACCGGACGCATCCGAGATCACCATCACGTCCAGCAGCGCAGCAACGCGCGGCATCACGTTCTTGGCGTCGGTGGTTGCAGGGGCAACGATGTGCTCGTACCCGTCGGCCAGCGACACGATCAGCGCCGCGGTCGTTTCCGCCAGGCGGTGACCCAGCGAGGCATCTTCGGCAACTAGAACCTTGGACACGCCGTCGATCTTTGCGGCGGCCTCACCGGCAGCAGCGGCAGACCCACCTGCGGCCAGAACGGTCACATCGCCCAGAGCCTTTGCAGCGTTGACGGCTTTTGCAGTCGCGTCCAGCGCCAGTTCACCATTGTTGACTTCGGCAAGCAGAAGTACAGCCATTACACAGCCCCCGCTTCTTTAAGTTTCTCGACCAGCTCGTCGACCGAGCCTACAACGATACCAGCGGCGCGCGCTGGCGGCTCGTCGGTTTTGACAATCTCCAGACGCGGGCTGGCATCCACGCCGTAGTCGGCGGCGGTTTTCTCATCCAGCGGCTTTTTCTTCGCCTTCATGATATTGGGCAGTGACGCGTAACGCGGTTCGTTCAGGCGCAGGTCAACTGTCACGATGGTCGGCATCTTGACGCTGATGGTCTGCAGGCCGCCGTCCACTTCACGGGTGATCTTGGCGCTGTCGCCTTCGATGTCCAGTTCCGAGGCAAAGGTACCCTGCGACCAGCCCAGCAGGGCCGACAACATTTGGCCGGTGGCGTTCATGTCATTGTCGATTGCCTGTTTGCCCGCCAGAACGATGCCAGGCTGCTCTTCCTCGACCACTTTGGCCAAGATCTTTGCAACGGCCAGCGGCTCAATGTCGGTGTGAACGTCGTCTGCCGCCACAACAAGGATCGCGCGGTCGGCGCCCATGGCCAGCGCAGTCCGCAGGGTTTCCTGCGCCTGCTTGACGCCGATCGAAACGGCGACAACTTCGTCGGCCTTGCCAGCTTCTTTCAGACGGATCGCCTCTTCAACAGCAATTTCGTCGAACGGGTTCATCGACATTTTGACATTGGCGAGATCAACACCGCTTCCATCCGCTTTCACGCGAACCTTAACGTTGTAGTCAATCACGCGTTTGACAGGCACCAGTACCTTCATTTTTGCGTACGCTCCTCAAAAAAACGGCAAGCCGCGAAGGCGACTCTGCCAATGCTCTCGACGGACTAGATAGCGCCTGCAGCAGTGGCACAACAGAGCAAAATCGTCACGTCATAGCGTCGGGACGTCGCGTTTTGCGGTTTTTTTCAAACAAGGGCGAAAGATTGCCGTTTGAAGCCTCTGCATTTTAAGGACTGCGGCGCGCACAAATTTGACAGCCGCCTTCCCACCGCGCCGCTTTCAGCGGTTCGCGCCCGGAACCCACAAAACGTCGTCTTTGCCGTTGGCGTTCGCGCAGCGAGCCGCGACAAAGAACCAGTCGCTGAGCCGGTTGAGGTATTTGACAGCCACATCGTTGACCGGCTCCATATTCGTCAATTCGACCGCCAGCCGTTCTGCCCGACGAGACACCGTACGACACACGTGCAGATGCGCTGCCAGACGTGATCCACCGGGTAGGATGAAACTGCGCAGTGGTTCCAGATTTTCGTTCATCGCATCAATCTCGGCTTCAAGACGGTCGATCTGAGAGGGTACGATACGCAGGGGTGGATAGTCGGCCTCGGAATCCTTATCCATATCGGGGCGACAAAAATCTGCGCCCAGGTCGAAAAGGTCATTCTGAATGCGCGACAATGCTGCATCTGTTTCACCTTGGGCCTCGGTTCGGGCCACACCGACAAATGCGTTCAACTCATCTACCGTTCCGTACGCGGCAACGCGCCCCGCGTATTTGGCCACGCGTTCGCCATTGCCCAGAGCGGTTTTGCCGTCGTCACCTGTGCGTGTGTAAATCTTGTTGAGAACGACCATTTATTGCACCCCTTGTCCGCGCAGGTAAACGAATAGCACGATCAGCACCACGGCAATGAACTGAAAGAGGATGCGAAGCCGCATCATCTTGTTGCTTTTCTTTGCAGCTTCCATGCCGCTTTTGCCGAAATTCGCAATGCCAAGGGTCAGCACTACGACAACTGCCGCCATGGCCAAAAGCAGAACGACCATTAAAAGGTCCATTTCAAGTCACCGTCCGGTTTTTTCGATTATGACCCATCTAGCGTTGGGACGTCAAAAAGCGAACGGGAAATTTCGCCTCAGATGTCCGACAGGATGCGATCGGTCGCTTTTGTGGGCAAGATTCGGCGCAATATCCCGGCCACATATGTGGGCGTCGTCACATAGTATCGCGCCTTCGGCCGCCGCGCTTCAGCCGCGTGGGCGAGTTTGTCGGTCACAGCCGAAGCTGGCAGTTCGAAACGATCCGGGCCGCTGCTTTCATAAAGCCTTTTCAACAGCGAGGCTTCATATTTTTCTCGTAACGCCGAGCTTTCCCAATCAATGAATCTTTCGAACATCGGGATCGCTTTTTCCCTGAGTTTCGAGGTGATTGGTCCGGGTTCGATCAGAACAACGTGAATTCCGGTATCCCGCAGTTCAAGCCGCATTGTGTCGGTCAAACCCTCGATGGCGTATTTGGTGGCGACATAGGCCCCACGCCAGGGGAAGGCGACAAGGCCCAGAACCGAAGAACACTGAACTATTCGTCCATAACCCTGTTCCCGCATAACGGGAATCACCTGGCGTGTCAGCTCATGCCATCCGAAGACATTGGTTTCAAAGATATGGCGTAATCCGTCCGTAGGCACGTCCTCGACCGCGCCAGGCAGTCCATGGGCGCCGTTGTTGAACAAGGCATCCAGAGTGCCGCCCGTTGCCTCGAGCACAGAAGATAATCCCGACGTAATGCTCTTGGTGTCGGTATAGTCGATTTTGGGGCTTTCAAAGCCTTGTGCGCGCAGACGGTCGCAATCGCGTTGCTGGCGGCAGGACGCAAAAACACGCCAGCCGCGTGCACGCATACCGTGTGCTGCATCCAGGCCTATACCCGAAGAGCATCCCGTAATGAGTATCGATTTCTGCATGAGCCTTCCGAACATGAACCCCGCCAATAGCTATGGCGGGGTTTGCGGCAGGGCAATGACGCTCCGGCGTCAGTTTGTTGTTTTCCGGACAAGTGATGCCGAAATCCATCCAACCTGTTGCCCCGGCAACACGCGCAGGCGCAACCAGCCTGTGCCCGATTCGCTTAAGACTTCGACCTGTTGGCCAATGCGGGCCTTGCCGATGATTGGATAAATGGTTCCGGGCCCGTCGCGCATATTGACACGGGTACCCGAAATTTCGCGGATATCTTTGGGTGGTTCAACTGGTGCAGCCAGATCAACCGTTGGCAGTTCGGCATCCGTTGCGACTTGTTCCAGTGACCCCAAACCTTGCTCAAGCGACGCCAGGGTCAGAGTGACGTTTTCGTCGCTGAACAGCGACGGGTTTGCCTTGAGGCCCGCAGCCACTTGCGAAAGCAAGGCTTTGGTCTCCTCTTCGCCCAGCTGAGCATCGGATTCGACGGGCGTCGGCACCACTTTTTCTGACGCGGCAGAGGTCCGTATCACCAGTTTCTCAACCGGTTCAGGTTTGACAATTGGTGTGGGTTCGACGACCGGTGTCGCCGGTTTGGCTGCAACAGCAACGCGTTCCGGCTTAGCGTCGCGCACACCGCGCGGTTCAAAGTCGGGACCTCCGCTCATCACGTAAAACGTCCAGCCGAGAGCGGCGAAAGTAACAAGTATCAGGCGCATAGAGGCCATCCCCCAAGGTAATCGTAACAACAATAATAGGCAGCAATCATTCAATTGTTGGAATGGTAGCATAATTGTGAGGCCGAGTCGAAAATTCGGGGAAAACACTCACTTGCCTCCCCCTGTTGCAAAAAGCGCGACTTGTCCCCAGTAAAATGTACTCTGCTTGCTTTACCCGGGCAGCCTAGCGTCGTATCACATCATGTATGAATGACACGATCGACGACCCCAATATGGAGGCCCCTGACAATGGGGGCGAGGTTGCTGAACCACTGCGCCGCGCGATAGGTGAGCGCTATCTGACCTATGCGCTGTCCACCATCATGCACCGTGCTCTGCCTGATGCGCGGGACGGGTTGAAGCCGGTACACCGGCGAATCCTCTATGCGATGAGGGAACTGCGACTCAGTGCAACCGGAGGTTTTCGAAAGTCCGCCAAGATCTCGGGCGATGTGATGGGTAACTATCACCCGCACGGTGACGCCGCTATTTACGACGCGATGGCGCGATTGGCGCAGGACTTCAACGTCCGTTACCCGTTGGTCGACGGGCAAGGGAACTTCGGCAATATCGATGGCGATAACCCTGCTGCCTCTCGTTACACTGAGGCGCGGATGACCATCGTGGCCGAGGCGCTGCTTGAGGGCCTGAACGAGGACGCTGTCGATTTCCGCGACAACTATGACGGCACACTAACCGAGCCGGTGGTGCTGCCTGCGCAATTCCCGAACCTGCTGGCCAATGGTGCCAGCGGTATCGCTGTGGGTATGGCGACGAACATTCCGCCGCACAATATCGCCGAGCTGTGCGATGCCTGCCTGCATCTGATCAAGACGCCGGATGCCCGCGACGATACGCTGCTGAATTATGTGCCCGGCCCCGATTTCCCAACCGGCGGCGTGATTGTCGAGCCGGCGGAGAATATCGCGCAAGCTTACCGCACTGGGCGCGGTTCGTTCCGGTTGCGTTGTAAATATGAGGTCGAAGATCTGGGCCGGGGCCAGTGGCAGATCATTGTCACCGAAATTCCGTATCAGGTTCAGAAATCCAAGCTGATCGAAAAGATCGCAGAGCTGATCCAGACCAAGAAAATTCCAATTCTCGCCGATGTGCGCGACGAATCTGCCGATGACATCCGACTGATCCTTGAACCTCGATCTAAAAACGTAGATCCCGAGGTGCTGATGGGCATGCTCTATCGCAACTCGGACCTTGAAGTGCGGTTCAGCCTGAACATGAACGTGCTGATAGACGGGGTAACGCCCAAGGTCTGTTCGATGAAGGAAGTGCTGCGCGCCTTCCTCGATCACCGGCAAGAGGTGCTGATCCGCCGCTCACGTCACCGGATGGCCAAGATCGACCACCGTTTGGAGGTCTTGGAAGGCTTTATCGTTGCTTTCCTAAACCTTGACCGTGTGATCGACATCATCCGCTATGACGACGACCCCAAAGCCGCGTTGATGCGCGAGGATTGGGGCATCGACCACGTTCGTGCCACCGACGAGTCTGATTACGTCACGCCCAAGCCGGGTGAGGGCGAACTGTCCGAGGTTCAGGTCGACGCCATTCTGAACATGCGCCTGCGCAGCTTGCGCCGTCTGGAAGAGATGGAGTTGGTCCGCGAACGTGACGAGCTGATGCTGGAACGCGCCAATCTCGAAGACCTGCTGGCCGATCCGGCCCTACAATGGGCGAAAATAGCCGAGCAGTTGAAAGAGACGAAGAAGACCTTCGGCAAAGACTACGACGGCGGCGCGCGTCGCACGCAGTTCGCCGAGGCCGGACAAGTCGAAGAAGTTCCGCTTGAGGCAATGATCGATAAGGAGCCGATCACGGTCGTCTGCTCTCAGATGGGCTGGATTCGCGCCATGACCGGCCATATCGACCTGAAACGAGAGCTGAAGTTTAAAGATGGCGACGGCCCGCGTTTCATTTTCCACGCGGAAACTACGGATCGCCTACTGGTGTTTGCTTCGAATGGGCGATTCTACACTGTCAGTGCGGCCAATCTGCCCGGTGGACGGGGAATGGGCGAGCCGCTGCGCCTGATGGTTGATCTGCCGAACGAGGCCCAGATCATCGACATCCTAATCCACAAGCCGGGGCGTAAATTGCTGGTGGCCTCGGATGCAGGCAATGGGTTTATGGTTCCCGAAGATGACGTGCTGGCCCAGACCCGCAACGGAAAACAGGTGCTGAACGTCAAAGGCGACGAGACGGCGATGATCTGTAAACCGGTCGATGGCGACCACGTGGCCGTTGTATCCCAGAACGGTAAGTTCTTGGTTTTCCCGACAGAAGAACTGCCTGAAATGACCCGTGGCAAGGGTGTGCGCCTGCAGAAGTACAACATGGCGCGTGGACGGCAGGGCACGCTGGAACTGGATGGCGGCTTGTCGGACATCACCACCTTCAACTGGGAAGAAGGGCTGAAATGGTCCATGGGCGGTGAGAAGACCCGGCACGAGGCGGATATGTCCCAATGGTTGGCCAAGCGCGCGAGCGTTGGGAAAAAACCACCGTACGGCTTCCCTCGGGACTATAAGTTTTCGTGACTCTGCTGCCACTGCGATCAATTTCTGCCGATACGACTTTGCACAGGCCGTGTTGGTGCGCTACATCCCGTAAAACAGGCCTATCGAGAAGAGACACATGTTGCGAATTCTGACCCTGATTACCGGATTGGCCCTGATGGGCGCATGTACGCAGACCCAGGTTTATGAACCGCCTGAGTCGTTGGGGGAATTCAAACTGCGCGTAAACTATGCCTTTGCGGACAAAGCCGTGCAGGGTCCGGTGTCGCGCGACGCCACACCAGATGAATGGACCAAAGCCATTCAGAACGCGGTTGATATTCGATTGGGCCGTTACGAAGGCGCGCAGGAATATGACATCGGCATCAGCCTTGAGGGGTATATGCTGGCACCCCCGGGGATACCTGTGATCTACAATCCTAAAAGCACCGCGATTGTGCTGGTCAACGTGTATGACGTTAAGAAAAAAGAGTTTCTGGCCAAAGGGAAACAGTTTCAAGTGCTGGAAGACACGACCGGTGAAAGTGCCCTTACCGGCTCTGGCAATACCCGAACCAAAGAAGAACAGATGAGCGGTCTGGCCCTGAAGGTCGCGGACCGAGTCGAAGAATGGTTGGCCGAAGAACATGAAGAGAATGGCTGGTTCGACAAGCGTCCGAGCCTGATCCAACCGCTGGAATCCACCGAGGTCACGCAAAATCCTGCGTGATTGCCGCATTTCCCTCAGGATGTGCTTGATTTTCCCCCGTGAACCAAATATTCCGCGCGCGCAGATGTAACCACGGGACCAAGGGTCCCCCAAATCGCTAAAGGGCGCCTGAGGAATGGCAAAGGAAAAGTTTGAGCGTACAAAACCGCACGTCAACATCGGCACGATTG
>NZ_WQGD01000010.1:0-182293 GCF_013034475.1 Ruegeria sp. HKCCA6837 | reverse complement strand
AACCCATAACAAAACCCCGCCAAAACATAGGCGGGGTTTTCGCCAATCGGAAACTCGCGTTCCGATTTGTAGCCTTTTCAGATGTCGTTTTCGACTGACGAAGTGTCTTTTCCGCTTGCTGCAGGTGCAAAGGCCCCATACCTCTGTGCGTGGGACACCCCTCCCCAACGAGGGGCGTGTATCTGAAAGGGTAATACAGATGACGATTGAACGACCGGCAGCGCGGCCGGCAAATCCGCGTTTTTCCTCGGGCCCCTGTGCCAAACCCCCTACATTTGATCTGACTAAATTGGCCGATGCTGCGTTGGGTCGTTCGCACCGGGCCGCTGTTGGCAAGGATAAGTTGAAAGCGGCCATTGAAGGCACGCGTGAGCTGCTGGGCATTCCGGCGGATTACAAAATCGGCATCGTTCCCGCCTCGGACACCGGCGCGGTTGAGATGGCGCTGTGGTCGCTGCTGGGTGAGCGCAAGGTCGAGATGCTGGCTTGGGAAAGCTTTGGGTCCGGTTGGGTCACAGATGTGGTCAAACAGCTGAAGATCGATGCCGAAGTGAAAACGGCGGATTACGGGCAGATCGTGGATCTGGCTTCGGTCGATTTCGCCAATGACGTGGTGTTCACCTGGAATGGAACAACCTCGGGCGTGCGGGTTCCCACTGGCGACTGGATAGCCGACGACCGTCAGGGCCTGACAATTTGTGATGCGACCAGCGCCGCTTTTGCGATGGACCTGCCGTGGGACAAGCTGGATGTCACCACCTTTAGCTGGCAGAAAGTGTTGGGTGGCGAAGCGGCCCACGGCATGTTGATCCTGAGCCCTCGTGCGGTTGAACGGCTGGAGAGCTACACGCCTGCATGGCCGCTGCCCAAGATTTTCCGTCTGACCAAAGGCGGCAAGCTGATCGAAGGTATCTTCACCGGCGCCACCATCAACACGCCCTCGATGCTGGCGGTTGAGGATTATCTGTTTGCTCTGGACTGGGCGCGCTCGGTCGGTGGGTTGCAAGGGCTGATCGCCCGTGCTGATGCCAATGCCAATGCGGTTCATACGTTCTGTGCGAAGAATGATTGGATCGCCAATCTGGCCGAGGATGCGGCGACGCAATCGAACACATCTGTGTGCTTGAAGTTTACCGATGCACGCATTCAGGACGGTGCGACTTTTGCCAAGGCTGTGGCCAAACGGTTGGAGGTCGAGAATATCGCATTGGATATCGGTGCCTATCGCGACGCGCCTGCGGGTCTGCGTATCTGGTGCGGCGGTACGGTTGAGACCTCGGATATCGAGGCGATGTTGCCTTGGTTGGCCTGGGCCTTCGAGGCCGAGATCGCAGCGCAAACCGAAGCTGCCTGATGACCCGGTGCCGGGTTGAAGCCCGGCCTACTCACATTTGAAATCGTAGGGCGGGCTTCAGCCCGCCAACCCCCAGAATTCTTCAAAGGACCAGAGAAAATGGCCCCCAAAGTACTCGTATCTGACAAGCTCAGCGAAACCGCCGTGCAGATTTTCCGTGATCGTGGCATCGACGTGGATTTCATGCCTGATCTGGGCAAGGATAAAGACAAGTTGGCCGAAGTGATCGGTCAGTATGACGGTCTTGCCATCCGCTCGGCCACCAAGGTCACACCGACGATCCTGGAGAAAGCCGACAAGCTGAAGGTCATTGGCCGCGCTGGTATTGGCACGGACAATATCGACAAGGATGCGGCTTCGAAGAAAGGTGTGATCGTAATGAACACGCCGTTCGGCAACATGATCACGACCGCTGAACACGCGATTGCGATGATGTTTGCCGTGGCGCGGCAAATCCCCGAGGCCTCTACCTCGACCCATGCAGGCAAGTGGGAGAAGTCCAAGTTTATGGGGATCGAGCTGACCAACAAGACCCTCGGTGTTATTGGTGCAGGGAACATTGGTGGCATAGTTTGTGAACGCGCCCTTGGACTCAAGATGAAGGTCGTCGCCTATGATCCCTATTTGGGCGAAGAGAAAGCCGCGCAAATGGGCGTGGAAAAAGTTGAACTGGATGAGTTGCTGTCGCGCGCCGACTTTATCACGCTGCACGTACCGCTGACTGATCAGACCCGCAACATCCTGAGCCGCGAGAACCTCGCCAAGACCAAGAAGGGGGTTCGTATCATCAACTGTGCCCGTGGTGGACTGGTAGACGAAGACGCTCTGGCCGAAGCGCTGCAATCCGGACACGTCGCCGGAGCAGCCTTTGACGTGTTCAGCGAAGAGCCGGCGAAGGAAAACGCGCTGTTCAACCTGCCCAACGTGGTCTGTACACCGCACCTTGGTGCGGCAACGACCGAGGCGCAGGAAAACGTGGCGTTGCAGGTGGCCGAACAGATCTCGAACTATTTGCTGACAGGCGCGGTCGAGAATGCGCTGAACATGCCCAGCGTGACGGCGGAAGAGGCCAAGGTCATGGGGCCTTGGATCAAGCTGGCCGGGCATCTTGGCGGCTTTATTGGTCAGATGACGGATGAGCCTGTTAAGGCGATCAACATCCTTTACGATGGTGTGGCCGCTGAAATGAACCTTGCCGCGCTAAACTGCGCAGTGGTCGCGGGGATCATGAAAAAGTTCAACCCCGAGGTGAACATGGTTTCAGCCCCGGTTGTCGCGAAAGAGCGTGGGATCAAAATCTCGACCACCAATCAGGACAAATCGGGCGCGTTTGAGGGCTATATCAAAGTCACCGTCGTGACCGACAAGCGCGAGCGTTCGATCGGGGGCACTGTGTTCAGCGACGGCAAGCCGCGTTTTATTCAGATCAAGGGCATCAATATCGATGCCGAGATCGGCGCCCATATGCTTTACACGACCAACGAAGATGTGCCGGGCATCATCGGTGCATTGGGTCAGACCATGGGTGAGAACAACGTCAACATCGCCAACTTTACCCTTGGTCGCTCCGAGGCAGGCGGTGAAGCCATTGCGCTGCTTTACGTAGACGAACCGGTTCCAGCCGAGGCCCGCGCCAAGCTGGCGGAAACGGGTCTGTTCACGCAAATCAAGCCATTGGTGTTTGATGTCGCCTGACGCGGCCTGTTGAGTTTGAGAAACAGTTCAGGGCCCGGTTTTGAAAAGACCCGGGTCCTTTGTTCTCTGGAACCGCAATCTGGGGCACAAGCGTGCTGAGCACTACCGGCGGAGGATGTCTATGACACAGCCTGTCTATGTAATCGGTGATCTGCACGGACAGGTGGCTGAACTGGAGCGCGCACTGTCTTTGATCCAAAGTGACGGCGGACCTGATGCTCAGGTTGTGTTTCTGGGTGATTACGTGGATCGCGGTCCCGATAGCCGGGACTTGATCGATCACCTGATCGCCGGGCGTTATGCAGGTCGGAACTGGATCACCCTGCTGGGCAATCACGACCGGATGTTTGCCTGGTTCATGGAAGACACCCCACGCCACGATCCGCATCTGCTCGTGGGGTACCACTGGCTGCATGATCGGTTAGGCGGGATTGAGACTTTGCGCAGTTACGGGGTGGAGTTTGAAGGTCAAATCCGGCTGGAAGACTTGCACCGGATGGCGAAGGGGGCGGTGCCAAAGTCTCACCTGACCTTCCTGCGCGATTTGGCGTTGATGCACCAGACGCCCGAGCTTGCCTTTGTTCACGCCGGTATCCGCCCGAACGTGCCGCTCAATGAACAACGCGCAAGTGATCTGGTCTGGATCAGGCAGGTTTTTCACAACCATCGAGGTCCGCATCCCAAGCTGATCGTGCATGGTCACACGCCAGTGGATAAGGCCACGCATTATGGAAATCGCGTCAACCTGGATACAGGTGCGGGCTATGGGCGTCAGGTGGGTGTGGCCGTATTCGAAGGGCAGACTTGTTGGGAATTGACGGCACGGGGCCGTATCCCATTGACGCCTTAAACCACCTGACGCAGGCACGACATTGGAGATTGAATATGTATGTCGCAACTTTGCTGACCAATCCTGCAGCGCCTTCGCTGGACCGCGCCCTGCCTGAGTCGCTGCGCAACGCGTGGGGCGGCGGGGATGTCATCTGGCTCAGCCCTGATGAGGCGCTAGAGTTTGAATTGAGCGACATGCCCGACAATCGCTGGGACGTCTGGGCGGACTTGCAGGGCATGGGTGTCGACCTGATCGTGCAACCTGCGGATGGGCGGCGCAAAAAGATGCTGCTGGCTGATATGGACAGCACGATGATTCAGCAAGAATGCATCGATGAACTGGCGGATGAAGCCGGTGTTGGAGACAGGGTCAAGGACATCACTGCCCGTGCCATGAACGGAGAGCTGGACTTTGAGGGGGCGTTGATCGAACGGGTCGGATTGCTCAAGGATTTGGATGAAAGCGTGATTGGCAAAGTTCTGAACGAACGGATCACCCTCATGCCGGGTGGCAGGGCATTGCTGGCCACGATGCGGGCGAACGGTGCCCATGCGGCGTTGGTATCCGGCGGGTTCACAGCCTTTACGGCACGGGTGGCAGAGTTGCTGGGGTTTGATGAAAACCGGGCCAATACGCTGTTGGCTAAAAACGGGAAACTGACGGGCGATGTTGCGCGCCCCATTTTGGGACGGCAGGCCAAGATCGAAGCACTGGAACAGATCTCTGCCCGGCTTGAGCTGTCTGAAAATGACGTAATGGCTGTTGGCGACGGAGCAAATGACCTTGGAATGCTGGGCCGGGCCGGAACCGGAGTTGCCCTTCATGCCAAGCCTTCAGTTGCCGCCCAATGCGACGTGCGTGTGAATCACGGTGACCTGACGGCGCTGCTTTACCTGCAAGGGTACAGCCGCGCTGACTTTGCCGAGGAATAACCGAGGCTATCTTTTATTTAACATTTGTGTTAAATAGTGGTCATGAGCACGCTTCTGACCGCCTTTTCAGCACTGTCTGACGCCACCCGATTCTCGATTGTTGAACAATTGATGGAACAGGGTGAACTGCCCGCCGGTGACCTGATCGAAGGTCGCGGCGTATCGGGTGCTGCGATTTCGCGCCACCTAAAGGTCTTGCGAGAGGCAGGGCTGGTGCAACAGCGCGTCCAAGGCACGCAGCGGATGTATTCTGTCCGACCCGAGGGGCTGCGGCTGATTGCCGATTGGACCATTTCCAAGCGCCAATTCTGGGAAAGCAGCCTCGATCGTTTGAGCGAAATTATCGAAAGGGAGAATTCATGGCCGACCTGAAACTGGAACGGGACTTTCCCGTTAGCCCTGAAGACTTGTTCGCATGGATCAGTGACGGCAGCAGGTTGCTGCAATGGTGGGGGCCCGAAGGGATGCACGTGCCCGAACACAATCTGGATTTTTCGCGAACAGGCCCATGGTATTCGGTGATGGAGAATGGCGAGGGCCAACGATACAAGGTTTCAGGCCTTGTGACCCATGTCGATCCACCTAAATCAGTGGGTTTCACATGGGGCTGGCATGATGATCAGGACCAGCGCGGCAACGAAAGCCACGTGACTTTGTCGGTCGCAGCAACCGACACCGGATCACGACTGACACTGGATCACCGAGAACTGGCCGATGCCGAAGCGGCAGCGAACCACAATCAGGGTTGGATATCTTCGCTGCGTAAACTCGAAGCACTTTGCAAATAGATTTTCATCAGGGAGGAGCGACATGCCCCAATTTTTGTTTGTATATCATGGGGGCCACACCCCAACCGACCCCGCCGAGATTGAGGCGACTATGGCCGCCTGGGGTGCCTGGTTTCAGGACATGGGTGAGGCGCTGGAAATCCCCGGCAACCCGGTGGGCCAGTCCTATACCGTCACCAACAGCGGGGTCGTTGACAACGGCGGTGCGAACCCGGCCTCGGGCTTTACGGTGATCAAGGCCGACAGCATCGACACAGCGACCGCCATGGCCAAGGGTTGTCCAATGGTCGTCAACGGTTCAGGCTCGGTCGAAGTGGCCGAGGTGCATGAGATCGAGATGTGAGGACCTTAGCCGGGGAAGCCCGGCGCAGGTTTGATCACGCCGCATTCCAGCCCGCGCCGGCTGTATTGCGTGGCGTTCATGAATTTGCGGGTGGCCGGGTGATCGGCCTCCAGCACGCCGAGGCTGACCAGTATCGCGGCAATCGCACATTCGCTTGCGCGGGTGGTGCCGTCGGTGATCTTCAACGCAACGCCCATGCGTTTTTCGGGTATGATGGCCACAAACACGGCCTCGGCCCCGGTTTTGATGGCGACGCGGCCATTCATGGCGCGCATCAGCTCGGTGCAGGCACGGGTCTCACCGGCCACCAGCTCGGGGTGCTTGACCATTGCCGCAACCAGTTGTGCCGCAGCATCAGAGGAGCGATCCGACCGGTCTGCGGCACTGGCAAACCACGCCATCGACCGTGCCAATCCCGCCAGCGAGATCGCGAAATTTGGAGCGGAACAGCCGTCGATGCCATATCCCGGGCTGGTCTCTCCGGTGGTTTCTTCAATGGCTGACAGACAGGCTTGTTGCACCGGGTGGTCGATTTCAAGGTATTCCGGGCCTGCGCCCATGTGCTGAGCCAATGTCAGAAATCCACAGTGTTTGCCCGAGCAATTGTTGTGGATCTGGCAAGGCGTGTCGTCAGCTAAAATCAGCCGATCGCGAGCTGCTGTATCTGCTGGTTCCTGTGGGCCGCAGCGCAGATCATGCTCGGTCAGCTCCAGGTGATCCAGCCATGCTGTTACACGATCGGTGTGGATCGCGGCACCGTTGTGTGAGGCGCAGGCCAGCGCAAGATGTTCGCTGTTCAAGCCGTATTTCGCCGCGGCACCCGACGTGACCAGTGGAAGTGCCTGAATCATTTTGGCTGAGGACCTTGGGTAGATCACCGCTTGCGGATCGCCCCAGCTGCGGACGATTTGGCCGCTGTCATCGCAGATCACCGCGTGGCCCAGATGCAAACTCTCAAGCAAAGCACCACGCCACAGTTCTGTCATGGGTATGGGCTGCGTCATCTGGACCTCCGAAATTATGCGCAAAAATCTGCCAATCGCCCTTTCGCCTGTGGCGAAACCTGCGTTAGTGTGTGTATGTCGGCAATCATCGGAATGCGCAACGGAATAGACGGGCCGGAAGGGTTCGCAGCCAATTTCGATGGGTTTGAGGTATGGGTCGAGCTAGGAGGCTGGACAAATGGGATCAATGCTCGTTCGTGTGATCGCGGGCCTGTCTGTGGCAGGGACCGTCGCGACATCTGCAATCGCTCAGCAGGCCAGCAGCACCAACCGTGTTGCGGTCAAGACAGATTGGAGCGTCTTTGTTGAAGAAGACCCCACTGAATGCTGGAGCGTCGCAACCCCGGACGAAACGGTTAACACCCGCGGTGGTCGCGTGGTTTCTGTGCGGCGTAGCGACATTTTGCTGTTTGTGGTGTTTCGACCAGGCGATGACGTGAACGGAACAGTGTCGTTCACCGGCGGCTATCCCTTTGCGGCGGGTTCGACCGTCAACGTCAAGATCGACGACGCCGAATTCGAATTCATTACTGATGGCGAATGGGCCTGGCCTTCGACTCAAGGGCAGGAACCCAAAGTGATCGAAGCGATGAAGCGCGGGAACGAGGCTGTTCTGACGGCCCGCTCGGAACGCGGGACGCAGACGAAAGACACCTTCTCGTTACTGGGCTTTACCGCAGCAATTGACGACGCGAAGCAACGCTGCACTAATTAAGTCAGCGTATTTCGGTGCAGGCCCCGTCGGTATGGCGGGGCTTTTGTTTTTGATGCTGTCCGGCGCGCCAGCATTACGCGACGTCCGCGCCCGCACTTGATCCGTATCAAAGTAAGCCCTCGCACTTTCTGAACTAAATAGTTCAGAGGAAACGAAGGAGTTGCCCCGATGCTGAACAAATTTCTTGCTGCGCTGATGATGATCTCGGCCATGGTGCTAAGCGCTTGTGAAAACACAGGTGAGACATATCCGGTGACTGGCGAACAGTGCGGCCCGGAAGACCCGGTTAAGACTCTGGACGCCGAAGATTGCTACATTCCGCCGGCAGGTGTCTAAGCGGGCTTTGATCCGTACGGATTAAAACAAGACAATGGCCGCAGTGACTGTGTTACTGTGGCTTTTCCATGCATACCCGCCAATTGTGACGAATCCTTTTGATCTTTGCGCAGGTTCCTATATAGAGGCGCATCCCAAGCCAGAATCTTTCGAGATACGCCTCAGAGAGCCCAAAATGTCGCCCAAAGCGCCGATCACTCAAGATGTCCTGACCCTCCCTCGCAAACTGCCCGAGGGAAAGATCAACCTTGTCGGGCTAACCCGCGACCAGCTGCGCGCTGTTCTGATCGAGCACGGCACGCCGGAAAAGCAGGCCAAGATGCGCACCGGTCAGATCTGGCAGTGGATCTATCAATGGGGTGTGCGAGACTTTGCCGAGATGACCAACCTGGCCAAAGCCTACCGCGCACAATTGGCCGAGAATTTCGTGATCGAAATCCCCGAGGTTGTGACCCGCCAGGTTTCTGAGGATGGCACCCGCAAGTATCTGTGCCGTATCGCAGGCGGGCATGAGGTTGAGGTCGTCTATATCCCCGAAGAGGATCGCGGCACGCTTTGCATCTCGTCTCAGGTCGGGTGCACGCTGACTTGTTCATTCTGTCATACCGGCACCCAGAAACTGGTGCGCAACCTGACTGCGGCCGAGATCGTTGGTCAGATCATGATGGCCCGCGATGATCTTGACGAATGGCCCACCCCCGGTGCGCCCAAGGATGAAACGCGCCTGCTGTCGAACATCGTTCTGATGGGCATGGGCGAACCGCTTTACAATTTCGAAAACGTCCGTGATGCGATGAAAATCGCCATGGATCCCGAAGGGATTTCCCTGTCGCGCCGCCGTATCACGCTGTCGACCTCTGGCGTCGTGCCCGAAATCGCGCGCACGGCTGAGGAAATCGGCTGTTTGCTGGCGATCTCATTCCATGCCACCACGGATGAGACCCGCGACGTGCTGGTGCCGATTAACAAGCGTTGGAACATCGAAGAATTGCTACAGGCGCTGGCCAGCTATCCCAATGCGTCGAACTCCGAACGGATCACCTTTGAATATGTGATGCTGGATGGCGTGAACGACAGTGATGAGGATGCACACCGCCTGATCGACCACATCAAGCGTTACAACATCCCGGCCAAGATCAACCTGATTCCGTTCAATGAATGGCCCGGCGCGCCGTATAAGCGCAGCTCGAACAACCGTATCCGGGCTTTTGCGAATATCATCTACCACGCGGGCTATGCATCGCCCATTCGCAAGACGCGCGGTGAGGATATCATGGCGGCCTGTGGTCAGTTGAAATCGGCAACCGAACGCGCTCGCAAGTCTCGCAAACAGATCGAGGCCGAAACAGGGTTGAGCCGATAGAGTTTCCGCCGGCGTCCGACCGGGTCGGTTGTATCGCGCATCAAGTGTTTTCGGTCGCCACCTGCACGCCATAAGTGTACTTGTAAACTTAATGTTTCAGGTGCTGAAACAATATGCATAATTTGCTATGTTTCCCGTGTTCATCGCTAGCATGGCCCTTTTCAAATCCATGCACAAGGTGGTGAGCGGACCGGGCCAGAGCTGGCAAGTTATTGCGAGGTCGCTAGACTAAACCGGTGCTGTCAGGCGGTGCTCAGGCGAACTGATTTTCAGATGGGCCAATATTATGAACACAAGCTTTACTAACACTAACCTTTTCGGAGCAATCTTGTTTGCCTTTGCGTTTGCGGCAAGTTCAAGTTTGGTTTTTGCCGACAGCGAAAATGCTCATATCGCGATCGAAAACCCTGCTGAGCTGAGCAAGGACGAGGCTTTGAAGCACTACCGTTCGCTGAACCGTCGCATGGCGCGTGGTTATGCGGCGGCACAACTGGACCTGATACTCAACTACCAAAGCTGGCCGCTTTTCAACGATGCGCCATATATTTCGGCAACTCATGGCCAGCGTTTTGTGAACAGCTATGCCAATCGCATGGCTCATAACTATGCGATTTTGCAGGAAGGCGAGGAACTACCAATGGGTTCGGTCCTTGCCAAGGACAGCATGACGGTGACGGATGAAGGGCGCATACATCCAGGTGCCATGTTCATAATGGAGAAACTGGCAAACGGGGCGAACCCGGATACAGCGGATTGGCGTTATATCATGGTCCTGCCAGACGGTTCGGTGTTTGGCGATACCTTGGGTGACCGCGCCGGTGAAGTCGCGTATTGCCATGTCTGTCACGAACAGGTGGCGGATCGAGACTACACGTTTTATGTGCCGGAAGAGTATCGCAAGAGCGAATGAACCGGATCAGGCCGGTTCGCCTGGCAGCTTCAGTTCCGTCGCCTCGCGGCGGCTGAGTTGTTCGCCTTGTTTGCGTTTTGACAGAACTTCTCGAGCCAGCGCATATTTCTCATCCTGCCAGAAGATCAGACACCCGTTACACCCCTTGCCACAGCAGCCTTCGGTGCCGATACGGTTGGTCTTGAAACGGCGTTCATTGCCATCCTCGCCGATCTTTTCGACCAGTTCGTCGCGACGACGGGCATAAGCCGTCGGGTTGTCACGGCCAGTGGTTTCCAGCCCTTGCACCAGTTTGTCGAAACGAATGCGGCTCCAGTGTTCATCGGTCAGGGCGCGTTCCTTGCGCAGAACCGAGTAAACCGGGAAGCGCGCGCGAAGATCGTCAATGTCTTCGTGATCGAACAGGGTGAAAGGCAGCCGGATGGCTGTCTTCGTGCTGCCATGCACCACATCCAGCCGCTTGCCGTCAGACGCGCGTTCGAAATCGTAGACCCGCAGCAGAACCGTATCGCGTGAGATAGGCGAGACAAAATCCAACACGTCGCCCGGTTCCAGCTTGTTCTTCACCTCGACCAGAAAGGCGTCTTCAGTCACTTCGGTGACAATCCCCGCATACTCCCACTGCGCGATCGAAGCGGTGTGTTCATAGTCATGCGCGTAGTTGGTCAGACGTCCTTCGTGGAAGGCGAGCGTGTAGCCGCGGTTTCCTACGGTTTCCAGTTCGCGCATATATGGTCTGGGATCCCAGTTCTCAGGATCGGCATTGTAGTCGTCGATCGCCATCCGATACGCCCGCGCAACGATGGCGGCGTAATACTCCGACTTACCGCGCCCTTCGACCTTGAGGCTGTCGACACCGATCTTCAGGTATTCATCCAGCTTGGGCATGATGCACAGATCGCGGGAGTTCAGGATGTATGACCCGCGATCATCTTCTTCGATTGGCATCAAATCACCGGGGCGGCAGCCTTCTTCCAGCAGGAATTCAAACAGGTCCGCGTTTTCGTCGGTGATGCGCAGTTCCTGATGCGTGCCGTCCTTCAGGCGCAGTTTCAGGCCATAGTTCCAGCGGCAGGAATTGGCGCAATTGCCCTGGTTCGCCCCGCGTTCGGCCATAAAGTTCGAAAGCAGGCAACGACCTGAATAGGTCATGCACATCGCACCGTGGACGAAAGCCTCAAGCTTGATGTCAGGGCACTTCTCGCGGATTTCCACAAGCTCGGGGTACGAGACTTCGCGTGCCAGAACCACCAGTTCAGCGCCCTGATCCTGCCAGAACTTCACCGATAGCCACGAACAGATATTGGCCTGGGTCGAGATATGCAGCGGCAGTTCGGGTGCGCGTTCGCGGACATATTGGAACACACCGGGGTCGGCTATGATCAGCCCGTCTGGCTGCACCTTGCGCACCGTGTCGATGTACTCATCCAGTTTCGGGATGTCTTTGTTATGCGAAAACAGGTTCAGCGTCAGATAAGCGCGTCGGCCATGGCTGTGGCAGAACTCAACCCCTTCGATCACCTCTTCCAGCGAGAACTCGGATTTCGTGCGCAACGACATGTCGGGCGTGCCCAGATACACTGCGTCTGCGCCGTACAGGATGGCGAGCTTCAACTTGCGCAGATTGCCCGCGGGCATCAGCAATTCGGATCGGGACTGGGTCATAGAGCCACCTGGCAAAGGATCAAGGAGGCCTTCTACGCCAAATGGGTCGAGTCCAAAAGCCCGTTATCTGCGACTGAACCGCGCTGTGCCGATCACTTCAACCAGTTGCTGACGCACCGGTTCGGGTTGAGCCTCGACCGCGTTCAGAACCTCGCGCAGTTCGGCCCGTAGCCCGTGCATCTGATCAATCAGCGAGATCATCATCGACAGCGCATCTGCCTCCATGTCGTACTGTTCGTGCAACTCGCAGGCTAGTTCCAGACGGGCGACGTCGATACTGTGATAGATCAGCCCTTGGGCTGATTGTTCGGGGATCACAATCTCTGCCGCCAGATACTCGGTCAGTCGGTCCGAGGTCAGTCGGGCGACGGTTTCGATCAGTTCCTTCTCGGTCAAGGTCATGACGGCATTCCTTTCCGCGGGTCGTAGCTGTGCGTCTCGCGCCAGGTCTCCATGAACTGTTTCAGATCGTCATCGATTTTCTCGGGCATCGAGACGGTCAGTTCGATCAACTGATCCCCACGCTCGGACGAGCCGCGTTTTTTGACACCCTTGCCCCGCAATCGCAGGGTTTTGCCGCTGCTGGTGCCCGCCGGTACGCTGACATTCACGCCACCGTCGATGGTCGGAGCTGGGACTTTGCCACCCAGTATGGCCTCGTCAATCGTGATGGGCAGCGTAATATGGATGTCGTCGCCGTGGCGATCAAAGACCGGATGACTGGCCACCGAAACAGTTACCAGAGCATCGCCCGGAGGGCCTTCGCCATATCCCGGGGCCCCTTTGCCCCTCAGGCGGATGGTTTGACCCTCGGTAATTCCAGCCGGGATCTTCACTTCGATCCGGTCGCCGTCTGGCAAGGTCAGTTTCTGACTGGCACCGAACACGGCATCCAGAAAGCTGATCTGCAGCGAATAGTTCAGGTTGTGCCCCGGCGCGTGAAACTCATGGCCGCGCTGGCCGCCAAACCCGCCGCGCCCGCGCATGAATTCGGCGAAGATGTCGGACATGTCGTCCGGGTCTGCCTGACGTCCGCGATACGGGTTGCCAGCGGCTTCGGCATATTCACGGTAATACTGCTGTTGCGGGCGTTCCTGACCCGAGGCGTCAATCTCGCCATTGTCGAAACGCGCGCGGGTTTCCGGGTCTTTTAGCAGATCGTATGCGGAGGCGGCAGCTTTGAACTTTGCCTCAGCCTCGGCATCACCGGGCTTTAGGTCCGGATGGTATTCCTTGGCAATGCGCCGATAGGCTTTCTTGATCTCGGCGGCGCTGGCGTCTTTGGCCACGCCAAGAACGGAATAGGGATCGTCGCTCATCTCACACTCATGGCTCAGGGACAGGTCTGATCTTGATGAATGTCTTCTACCATGCGATTTCAACGGGTCAAAAGGAAGAGGCGATTGAATTGCCTCGTAAAATCCTGCAGGTCTGTTAACATCTGCATGTTTCTAATTGTTGATTGACGGAGATCGTCACATGTCGCGTAGAATTAAATCGGCTTTGGCCTTGCTGGCGGGGAATGCCATTGGGTTGTTGCTTGCCTCGCTGATACTGTCAGGATTTGCGATCAAGCCGATCTCTTTCATCGTCGTTGTAATCGTCTTCACCGTGGTGCAGCTGATTGCCGAACCCCTGATCCTGAAGCTGGGTGAAAAGAAAGCGCCTGCGCTGAAGGGCGGGATTGCTTTGATCGTGACCTTTGTAGGCCTGTTGGTGACTGATCTGATAACCGCTGGGCTGACCGTAGGTGGAGTTGCGAACCTGTTGGGAGCAACGCTGTTGGTCTGGCTGGGGGCGCTGATCGCCAGCGTTGTGCTGCCGATCTACGTGTTCAAAGAACTGCGCGAAGCCAAGAAGTAATCACAGCGCGTTCAGGCTGGCCTCGATGGCTTGCCACAGTTCTTCTACAGGTTCGCATCCGACGGACAGGCGGATGAAGGCGGGATCGACATCGTCGCCCCATCGCGCGCGACGTTCGGCTGAACTGTGGACGCCCCCGAACGAGGTCGCGGGGCGAAGAAGACGGCAATCGTTGATGAAGGCTTCGGCTTTCTCTTCACTTTCCAGTGTCAGGGACAGCAGAAACCCGAAGCGTGCCGTCTGTGCCTGCGCCAGTTTGTGGGATGGATCGCCCGGCAGACCTGGATAGCGGACCTGTTTCACTGCGGGATGTGCCGTCAATCGTTCGGCCAATACCTGTGCCGAGGTACACATACGGTCAAAGCGTACATCCAGCGTTTCCAGCCCGCGATGCAGCAGCCATGCCTCGTGTGGGCCGGGGATTGATCCAGACACTTTTCGCCATTCCTCGACCCGTTCCATAATATCTTTGTTGCGGCAGGCCACATGGCCCATCAGCATGTCGGAATGCCCGCCCATCGCCTTGGTATCTGACGAGACAACCACATCAATGCCCAGTTCCAGTGGGCGTTGACCCAGCGGGGTCATCGTCGTGTTGTCGGCAATGGTCACTCCCCCGGCGGCGCGCGCCTGTTCAGCAACCACTGCCAGATCGATCGTATCCAAACCGGGGTTCGAGGGGCTTTCTACAAAGACAACATCGAACCCGTCAAAACCGCCGTTGGTAAAGGCGGCAGTGGGTCGTTCCTCAACGGTCACGCCCAGACCTGAAAGGAAACGATCCGCCAGCAGGCGTGTCACGTAGTACCCGTCCGACGGGATCAGCAGGCGTGATCCGGCCTTCAGGGTCGCGAACAACGCTGCCGAGATCGCTGCCATCCCCGAAGGGAATGTCAGGCAGGGCGCTTCCTCCAGATGGGCCAGAACATGTTCCAGATGCTCCCAGGTTGGGTTGTCGACGCGGCCATAGGTGCGCAAACCTTCCGTCACGCCGGGCAGGTGGTACATGCTGCTTTGGGTCAGTGGCAGGGTTACCGGCTCACCGGCGTTCAACGCGTTGCCGCGCAGGTGCAGCATCTCTCCGGTTTTAGAAGCCATAGCTCAGCGCCCCGGAATTTCGTCGCGGGGCGGGGCGGGTTCCCAGTTCTCGATGATCTCGACCGCCTCTTGCGCAGTGTCGACAAAGCGGAACAGGTCGAGGTCTTCGTCCGAGATGGTGCCGGCATCGGCCAGCGCTTCCCAATTGATGACCTTTTCCCAGAATTCGCGGCCAAACAGCAGGAAGGGCACGCGGTCCATCCGCCCGGTCTGGATCAGGGTCAGGGATTCGAACAGTTCATCCATGGTGCCAAAACCGCCGGGGAAGATGGTGATGGCGCGGGCGCGCATCAGGAAATGCATCTTGCGAATGGCAAAGTAATGGAAGTTGAAGCTGAGGTCCGGCGTCACATAGAGGTTCGGCGCCTGTTCATGCGGCAGCACGATATTCAAGCCGATCGAACACCCACCCGCGTCCTGCGCGCCACGGTTTCCGGCCTCCATCACACCGGGACCACCGCCGGTGACGATGACGTTCTCACGGCATCCGGTTTCGTTTGACTTTTCGGTCATTAGCCGCGCGAACTCACGCGCCTCATCGTAATATTGTGACAACCCGGCCAAAGTCTCTGTTCGCGCCGTGTGTTTCTGCGACGGTTCCGGAATGCGCGCGCCGCCGAACATCACAATGGTCGAGGTGATCTCGCGCTCGGTCATGATCATCTCGGGCTTCAGCAATTCCAGTTGCAGACGCACCGGGCGCAATTCGTCCCGGCACAAGAATTCGTCATCGGCAAAGGCAAGGCGATAGGCAGGTGAACGCGTCTGCGGCGTGTCCGGAACCTCACTCGCGGTCGAGCGGTCGGTCTGCGCGTCGCGGAACGGATTGTGGCGGTCTTCTCTCATAGGTGATCGATCCCTGCTTGCGTGTTCATGAAACAGCTATAGGGTTCGCGATCAGAGCGCCAGTCACGGAAAGACAAGAATGAATTGGAAAAGTGAAATTTCAAAAGCCCGCGACCGTATCGCCGGATATGCACAAGTGACCCCAGTGATGGAAAGCCGCATTCCGGGCTATCCGATCGAGCTAAAACTCGAGCACATGCAGCACACTGGCAGTTTCAAGGCACGGGGCGCGTTCAACACATTGCTCAGCATGGACGTGCCACAGGCAGGCGTTGTGGCCGCGTCCGGGGGCAACCATGGTGCGGCGGCTGCTTATGCTGCGCAGACGCTGGGCTATCCCGCCAAGATATTCGTACCGGAACTGGCAGGTCCGTCGAAAATCGCGCTGATCCGGCAAACTGGCGCGGATCTAAGCGTCGTGTCCGGCGAATACGCCAACGCGCTGACCGCGGCGCAAGAACATGAGGCAGCTACCGGTGCCATGCAAATTCACGCCTATGACGCCCCGGCGACAGTGGCGGGGCAAGGGACCTGTTTTGCCGAATGGGATGCTCAGGGGGTGCAGGCCGATACGGTTCTGGTTGCTGTCGGTGGCGGCGGTCTTATTGCCGGTGCGCTGGCGTGGTTTGACGGCGCGCGCAAGGTTGTTGCAGTCGAACCTGAAACCTCTTGCGCGCTGAACGCTGCGTTACAGGCGGGTAAGCCGGTGGATGTATCTGTCTCGGGTATCGCTGCAAATGCGCTGGGCGCGCGGCGGATCGGACAGATCTGTTTCGATCTGGCGCAAGGCATGAGCTCGGTTCTGGTATCGGATGACGCGATTGCGGATGCGCAAAAGGCGCTTTGGCAGAGCCACCGCATTTTGGTGGAGCCCGCAGGCGCAGCAGCCTTGGCTGCATTGACGTCGGGTGTCTACCAGCCTGAACCGGATGAGCGTGTTGCCGTTCTGCTGTGCGGCGCAAATATTGCACCGGACCCGTTTGCAGGGTGAATTATCGGCTTGTGAACGGGTAGGGCGGATTTTATCTATAATCCATGTCCGCTACGATTTCCGACACGATCTACCAAAACCTGAGCCAGCAAATCATCACCGGAGAGCTTGAGGCCGGGGAAAAGCTGCGGCAAGACCATATTGCCCGCCAATTTGACACCAGTCACGTCCCTGTACGTGAAGCCCTGTTGCGGCTTGAGGCGCATGGATTGGCCCGGCATGAGCCTCGCCGCGGGATGCGCGTCACCGCGCTGGACCCGGCAGAAGTGCGTGAGGTGATAGAAATGCGAGTGGCGTTAGAGACCCTTGCGTTGCAGCAATCCGTGCAGAACATGTCTCCGATCGCGTTGGACAAGATCGATCGCGCACGCATCGCCTGTGATGAGGCGCAGACGATGCCGCAATGGGAAGCTTTGAACCGAGCGTTCCATCGTGCCATTCTGACACCTTGTGGCCTACCCCGGCTTTTGCACGCCATTGACGATCTGCATATCGCAAGCGCGCGCCACCTGTTCGCACATTGGCGATCAAAATGGGTACAGCAGGTAGACAAGGATCACGCCGCGCTGGTTCAGGCGCTCAGGCGCAGGGATCTGAGCACCGCCAAGGGCATCCTGACCCGCCATATACGCCGCGCAAGCTGACGAAAGGCCGTTTCAGACGCAAAATGATCCATGTTCGTCGCATTGCACCATTGTTTCCACTTGCGTATAGGCCAAACCGACACGAACAGATTCTGTAGGGAGACGCCCCATGTCCAACGCGCAACTGGAAGCCGCCATCGAAGCCGCCTGGGAGGCGCGCGACACAATCACGCCCGCCACCACCGGCGAACAGCGTGAAGCGATCGAGGATACGCTGAACGCGCTGGACAGCGGATCGCTGCGTGTTGCGGAAAAGCTTGAAAATGGCGACTGGCACGTGAACCAGTGGGCCAAGAAAGCGGTTCTGCTGGGCTTTCGCATCAAGGATATGGAAATCCAGTCCGGTGGTCCGCAGGCTGGCGGCTGGTGGGACAAGGTGGACAGCAAGTTCGCCGGTTGGGACGCAAGCCAATGGCAAGCCGCCGGGTTCCGTGCTGTGCCGAACTGCGTTGTCCGCAAGTCTGCCTATATCGCACCCGGCGCTGTTCTGATGCCGTCTTTTGTGAACCTGGGCGCTTATGTCGATGAAGGCACCATGGTTGATACATGGGCCACCGTTGGATCCTGTGCGCAGATCGGCAAGAACGTTCACCTGTCGGGGGGCGTCGGCATCGGTGGTGTCCTTGAGCCCATGCAGGCCGGACCGACCATCATCGAAGACAATTGCTTTATCGGTGCCCGTTCCGAAGTGGTCGAGGGTTGTATCGTACGCGAAGGTTCGGTTCTGGGCATGGGCGTGTTCATCGGCAAATCCACCAAAATCGTGGACCGTGAAACCGGCGAAGTCACCTATGGCGAAGTGCCGCCCTATTCGGTGGTTGTTGCCGGTTCGATGCCTTCCAAGAACAACATCAGCCTGTACTGTGCCGTGATCGTGAAACGGGTGGATGAAAAGACACGCTCGAAAACCGGCATCAACGAATTGCTGCGCGACTAAATTGCCGTATATCCTCCAAGAAGGGCTGTAGCTTGCGCTGCAGCCCTTTTTTGAGCCTTATGCCTTCACCGGATAGCGGTCTGGTTCTTCAAAAACGTCAATCACACGAGAACCCGCTTTGATCTTGCCACCGTGTTCGACACCCGAAGGGATCGAATAGCTGTCGCCCGGGCGGTATATTCTGGTCTCGGTGCCGATGGTCAGTTCGACCTCACCCTCGACGACAGTGCCCCATTGGGCTTTGTGAGAATGTGCGGGCAGTTCAAAATCCTTGAGAAAAGTAAAAAACGCCACCAGCCCAGCATCCGAGCGGATCACAGCGGTCTGAACTACATCTTCGGGGAAAGGGACGTCGAGGCTGGGAAATGCTGTGATGAAATCGGGATATGTCATGAAATGGTCCTGTGTTATCATGGTTCGGCTGTTTACCGGTACTATGGACGCCAGATTGCCCGTCTGCAATTCTGGGCTTCTTGACCGTCGGCGGGCACGCAGCTATGGCCCTGCGCATGGAAAAGCAAAAGAAACCTTCGCGTCAGCAAGTTTATACTCTTCTGGTCCAGATCGGTCGCAAGGATGGTGACGGGCTGCCCGAAGGGGCGACCGGCGCGGCGTTGATCTGCTTTGCCAGCGGAGTCGACGAGGCCGAGGCCGTGCGCGAAACGGTGGCCATTCTGAAGCAAGCCGATACAGCGCCGCTGGATGTCACCGGTTATGGCACTTTGGCGGAACGCGAAGCGCAAGGGCATGACATAGAGCCGGACGAGCGTGCCCTAATGCAACGCGCATTGGACGAAAACGCCGTGATCGTCGCGCAGATGACACCGTTTTATGGCGACGAGGCTGAAGCCTAGTTTCGTGTACCGAACCACTTGCGGTAAATTTCGTCGTAAGTTCCATCTTCGCGCAGTGACAGCAAAGCCTGATTGACGTCCTCGACTAGCGGCGATCCTGTCGGGAATGCGATGCCATAGTTTTCGCGCAGGAAGATGCCGCCTGTCATGGACGCAATACGCCGCCCCTCATGCGAGGCGAAATAGGACAGGACCGGCGCGTCAAATACGACTGCGTCCAGCTCCTCGGCCTTGAAGGCGTCCAGCATCTGTTCCAGGCCGGGATAGCCGGTGAATTCGATCTCGCGTCGATTCAGGAAGCTCGCCGCAGTTGAACTGGAGATCGTTCCGACATTTTTTCCATACAAATCGTTCACTGAGTTCACGTTGCCGGTAATCGCGTCTACCGTCATGACCGAGGTTATGCGTGCGGTGAAAACCGACACAATGAACAGCGACGACACAACCAGCACGACCCCCAACATTCGCCCAAACGGGGTACGGGGCATCCGCTCTTCGAAGCCGCCATTCACAACCAAGTTGAGCGCCCACCAGAATGACGGGAACCAGGCTTCGTTCAGTTTGCGGTCGAAATAGGGTTGGGCGCGGCGCTCAAAGCTCCACATCAACATGCCGCCGCCCAGTAGAATGGCAAAGGCCAGACCGATAGCAATGAAGAGTTCTTTGGACAACAACGCCTGCAACAGCGAGGGCCGACGAACGGCGTCTGACGGCACCATGATCTGCAGCCCGGCCTCAAAGATCGGCTGGCTGAAATCCATCTGTGTTTCACGCATCGCCGTGATCGAGATATTGGCGATGGCAAGGTCGGCAGACCCGTATTGTACGGCACCCAGCATATCGGAAAAGGCGTCCACACGGTTGACGGAATAGTCCCAGCCCAGCGACTCGGCCAGTGCCGCAAGCAAGTCCATCGAGAAACCCGTTTCAGCCCCGTCCTCGACATAGGAAAACGGGGGGCGTGTCACGGTCGTGACGGAAAGGGTCTGTGCCAGGCTCTGCTGTGCGATGACGGCGAAAGTCAGGCAGATCAGAGCGTAAAACGCGCGTTTCATTTTCTTTTCACCTGTTTCGCGGCCCCTGTAACGCGATTGTGCGGCGCACGGCAAGGTGGTCGCTGGGTAAATTGCCATGTTTTGCTGGGGTCTCGCTTTGACACGTCCGGCGTCGGAAGATTGATTTTTTGTGGATTGGGGTTGGAAAACCGGGCAATTCGTTGAATCTGTGCGCGAACCCGCGAAAGACAAAGCTCCAGAGGCCTCTGCATGACCGACCCCGTTCAATTGACAGCTGACCTGATTCGTTGCCCATCGGTCACACCGGAAGAGGGCGGCGCGCTTGAATTGCTCGACTCGGTTCTGACTGGCGCGGGCTTTGAATGCACACGTGTCGACCGCGGCGGCATCAGTAATCTGTTCGCGCGCTGGGGCCAGAAAGGCCACGCGCGCAGCTTCGGATTCAACGGCCACACAGATGTTGTTCCGGTAGGCGACGAAGAGGCTTGGACGATGCCGCCTTTCGGGGCCGAGGTGCGGGATGGTGTGATGTACGGGCGCGGTACCACCGATATGAAATCCGGGGTCGCGGCGTTTGCTGCGGCTGCGGTAGACTTCGTGCGCGACACACCGCCGGACGGGGCCGTCATCCTGGCGATTACCGGCGATGAAGAAGGTGATGCGCTGGATGGCACCACCGCCTTGCTCGACTATATGAGCAGCGCAGATGAGCGCATGTCGGTCTGCCTGGTAGGTGAGCCCACATGCCCGAACACGATGGGCGAGATGATGAAGATCGGCCGTCGTGGCTCGATGACGGCATGGTTCACGATCACTGGCGTTCAGGGGCATTCGGCCTATCCGCATCGGGCTAAGAACCCACTGCCTGCGATGGCGCGGCTGATGGATCGGTTGGCAAGTCACGAACTGGATCAGGGCACGGATCACTTCGACGCCTCAACTTTGGCAGTGGTCACGATCGACACGGGGAACGCTGCCACCAACGTGATCCCAGCCCGGAGCAGTGGCGCGGTCAATATTCGTTTCAACGATCTGCATTCCGGTGCAAGCCTAAGCGATTGGTTGAAATCAGAGGCGGATCAGGTGGCTGCCGAATACGGCGTTGAGGTGGACGTAAGAATCAAGATTTCTGGGGAGAGCTTTCTGACCCCGCCGGGGCCACTGTCTGATCTGGTGGCCAAGGCGGTCGAAGCGGAAACCGGTGTCACGCCCGAGTTGTCCACAACAGGAGGCACATCGGATGCGCGTTTCGTCAAAAATCACTGCCCGGTGGTTGAGTTTGGGCTGGTCGGGCGCACCATGCATCAGGTGGATGAATGCGTCGAGGTGGCACAGGTCGAACAGCTCAAGTCGATCTACACGCGCATCCTGACGGAATACTTTGCCTGATCCATGCCGCGTACATTGGTGATCATGGTCAAGGAACCCCATCCGGGTCGGGTGAAAACACGGTTGGGTCGCGACATCGGCATGGTGAGTGCGGCATGGTGGTTCCGGCATCAGACCCGGTCGTTGATCCGGCGTCTGCGGGATCCACGCTGGCAGATCGTATTGGCGGTGTCCCCGGATGCAGAGGGTCTGAACAGTCGGGTCTGGCCGGCTGATTTGCCGCGTGCCGCACAGGGGCGTGGCGATCTGGGGGATCGGATGGGGCGAATGCTGCGGGGCATGCCCAAAGGTCCGGTTTGCCTGATCGGTGCCGATATTCCGGGAATTTCGCGGGCTCACATTGCCAGTGCCTTTGGTGCACTGGGGCGATCACAGATGGTGTTCGGCCCAGCGCCGGATGGCGGTTACTGGCTGGTTGGCGCGCAACGCTATGCGGCTTTGCCAGCAGGTCTGTTTCGCAATGTGCGCTGGTCGACGGAACACGCTTTGGCGGACACGTTGGCCACGGTTCCCGGCGCGCGGGTCTCGTTGATGGATCACCTGCGCGATGTGGATACGGTGGCCGATCTGAAAGCCTGAAGTTTTTTGATCATGACGCGGTCGCAAACGCGTGATAGGCCGAAGATATGACTCGCATCCCCACCAAGCAGGAGGTCCTGGACTGGATCTCGGCGAACCCCACTCTGACGTCGAAACGCGATATCGCCAAGGCCTTTGGCATCAAGGGCGCAGATCGGATTGATCTCAAGCGCATCCTCAAAGAACTTGAGGCCGAAGGGCATCTTGAAAAGCGCAAGCGCAGCTATCGCGACCCGGATCGCCTGCCACCGGTCAGCGTTTTGCAGGTCAAAGCACCGAATGCCGATGGCGACCTGTTCGCGCGCCCGCTGGAGTGGCATGGCGAGGGGGTCGAGCCCATCGTGCTGATCATTGCCCGCGCCAGTGATCCGGCGCTGGGCGAGGGCGACCGCATTCTGGCGCGTCTGACCGTGGTGCATGAAGAAGATCATAACTATGAAGCCCGCCTGATCCGCCGCATCGGAACCAACCCGCGCAAAATTGTCGGCATCTTCCGCAAGGGCGCCGAAGGGGGGCGGATCGTGCCCATCGACAAGGCCGGATCCACCGAATGGCTGGTTGCCGACGGGGCACTGCTGGGCGCCAAAGACGGCGAGTTGGTCGAAGCTGAGCAGGCGGGACCCAAAAACCGCATGGGTCTGCCGCGTGCGCGCATTGTTGAACGCTTGGGTGATCCGACCGCGCCCAAGGCTGTGTCACTGATCGCGATTCATCAGCACGGCATTCCAGATGACTTCCCCGATAAGGTGATTGCCGAGGCGGACAAGGCCAAGCCTGTTGGTTTGAAGGGCCGCGAAGACCTTAGGGAAATGCCTTTGCTCACCATCGACCCTTCGGACGCGCGGGATCATGACGACGCCTGTTACGCGCATGCCGACGACGACCCGAAGAACCCGGGCGGGCACGTGATCTGGGTCGCCATTGCAGATGTCGCCGCTTATGTGCAGCCCGGAACTGCCCTGGATCGTGAGGCGCGAAAGCGGGGCAACTCAAGCTATTTCCCGGATCGTGTGGTTCCGATGCTGCCGGATCGCTTGTCAGGCGATTTGTGTTCCTTGCACGAAGGGGTGCCCCGCGCTTGTATCGCTGTGCGGATGCAGATCGACGGAGATGGGAACAAGATTGGACATCGCTTTGTCCGCGGACTGATGCGGTCGGCCGCCTCGCTGAATTACACAGAAGTACAAAAGGCCATTGACGGCACTCCGAATGATCGCACCGGGCCGTTGCTGGAGCCAGTGTTAAAACCGCTCTATGCCGCGTACGCTGCCTTGAAAAAGGCTCGCGCGGTGCGGCAGCCGCTAGAGCTTGATTTGCCCGAACGCAAGATCCTCCTGTCCGAAACCGGGGAAGTAACGAGTGTTGCTTTCCGCGACCGTTTGGATGCCCATAAGCTGATCGAGGAGTTCATGATCCTCGCCAATGTCGCCGCTGCTGAAACCCTGATTGCCAAGCGCCGCCCGCTATTGTTCCGTGTGCACGAGGAACCCGCGCCTGAGAAGCTTGAAAGCCTGCGGGAAACAGCACAGGCGGCGGGTCTGAACCTGGCCAAGGGGCAGGTATTGCAGACCCGGCATCTGAACGCATTGCTGAACGCAGCTGCGGGGACAGAGGACGCGGAACTCATCAATCTGACCACTCTGCGGTCGATGGCGCAGGCTTATTATAACCCCGAGAACTTCGGGCATTTCGGATTGGCGCTGCGGAACTATGCGCATTTCACATCACCCATCCGCCGCTATGCCGACCTGATCGTACATCGCGCTCTGATCTCGGCCCATGGCTGGGGCAAGGACGGGCTATCTGAAGATGAAATTATGCGCTTGGACGAAACCGCCACGCACATCTCGGACACAGAGCGCCGTTCGATGATGGCGGAACGGGACACAACCGATCGTTATCTGGCCGCCTATCTGAGCGAGCGGGTGGGCAATGAGTTTTCTGGCCGGATCAGCGGCATCGCCCGTTTTGGGGCCTTCGTGAAAATGGACGAAACCGGCGCAGACGGGCTGGTGCCGGTGCGGTCTTTGGGGCGCGAGTTCTTTCATTTCGACCGCGAGGCCGGGACGCTGATGGGGTCGGACACCGGCCTGATCATCTCCATCGGTCAGCGTGTCACCGTTCGCTTGACCGAAGCAACACCTGTTACTGGCGGTCTGGAACTGGAACTTTTGTCGATCGACGATCAGGCGCTGCCGCGCGGACGGGGTCAACCCAAGCGGGCGACCCGCCGAAAGGCTGTCAGCACCAAGCGCAAGAAGGACAAGATCAAGCGCAAGGTGGAACGCAAGCGCCGTCAGAGGTGATAGGTAAGCGCCCGGGCGATCAGCCACCCGTGGCGGTTCGGATCTATCTGATGCGGGTCGTCGAACAGAACGGCGCGGGTCCCGTCAATGCGATCTTCATTCGGGAAGGCTGAAGTGAAGTCACCCATCAATCGGCTTTGACAATGCACGAACAGTGCGAAACTGGCCGACTTGTGTGCCCCCAGCCGGATCGTTGATCCTTTGGGTGCAAGATACGCAGGTTGGCCCCAGCGCAACTCCTTTCGCAGCGGGGTGGCCGCGGGCAGAGTTGTTGCCGTGTCAATGATCAGGTCACGCAGCGCAAGGGCCCCTGCGCGCGCGGGCGGTGCCAAGGCTTCGAATGCTGCGGCGACTTTGGGGTTATCAAAAGGTTTCAAACGGGTATCGCCTGTTCCATCCGGTCCACGTAACTGTTCAACACATTATCCTGTTTGATGCGCTGGGTCAGCGGGGTATCCGCAGGCGTTGCGCGCATTGCAGCAAGCATTGGACCGACGCTCATGTCCGCAGACGTCGGCTTATTCCCCAGCAGGAAGGAGGATTGCCAAAGATAGGCCGAGATCGCCTCGAGATCGCGTTCAACCCTGTCCAACCGTTCGGACAGCGAAAACCGCCCAATCCCTTGAGACGTAATCCCCTTCAGAACAGATTTTCGGATTGCGTTGGACGCCGGCTTGCGGATCAGGGCCGGTATCCCGGTAAAGAAGGTTTCGCGTAGGATCGGCCACACGTCGTCATTGCCCCAACGGTCCAGAACGATGTGAAAATACAGGTGTTCTTCGGCCATGCGCACCAAAGCGCGGGAATGCGCCTTTTCAACATCTGTCAGCCCCTGATCGAAATTTGCGCCGTTGGTTTCCAGCCAGTCGCGGATCAGGTCGCTGTCGGGGATCAGACGCTCGGGTGTGCGCAGAACGGGTAGTTTCTGATGCGGCATCTTTCGGGGATCAAGCATGTCAGAGCGCTGCCATTTCCGGCCGGAATGTTGCAGCATCAAAGCCGTCTTGACGCAGAACGGGCTGGCACTGAACAGGCCGAAGGCAGAAGGATAGGTGAGAAGGGTCAGCATCACTGGGCTCCGTTTGTGGGGATGCTTGATACGTAGTCGGCACTGATGACAGTTTCTGACATTAGGTTTAAGCTAGGGTGTATCATGTCTCGCACAGCACGACTGTTCCAATTGATGCAGGCCCTGCGTTCTGGCCCGTCGCCGAAAACCTCGGCGCAACTGGCGCAGGATCTGGATGTGTCTGCCCGGACGATCCATCGCGATATCGATGCGCTACGTGGTCTGGGGGCCGTTATCGACGGCGAAGCGGGGTTTGGGTTTACCCTGATCGAGGATGCAACATTGCCCCCGCTGGGTTTCACCGATGATGAGCTTGAGGCGCTGGTTCTGGGCCTGCGCGAAGTACAGGTTATTGGTGACCCGGCCTTGGCGGATGCCGCCAGTGCCGCACTGCGAAAGTTGCAGGGCCGCTTGCCACCGCGTCAGTCGCACAGGCTGAGTCACGCAATTCTGGCGGCCACCCGATTTAATCGTCCTCCGGCACCGACGATAGACGCTTCAACCCTGCGGCAGGCAGCCTGGGACGAGCGCACGGTAGAGTTTTCGTATACCGACGCAAAGGGAGAGGCCACGCGTCGGCGCGTGGATCCGCTTAGCATCGTCTATATGGACCGCTCGAATGTGTTGCTCAGCTGGTGCCATCTGAGGCAGGATTTTCGCGTTTTTCGCCTGGACCGGATGCAGGATATGTGCGTGACGGATCAAAGCTTTAGGCCAAACCGGGTGCCGATGCTGCGCGATGTGCTGGCCCGCATCCGCGCCGACCGGGAAGCACAAGACTGCGAGACAGGTGCCTGAGCGCTTTGTGATTTGCCGATTTTGCGCTACCTTAGGGTTGAGCAGTAATCAGGAAAAATCGGTATGCATAAATGCGTAGGCGGCGTCATGACCGTCGCATTATGGGCATCCATGGTGCAGGCGGACACAACAGACACTGGAAAATGGTCGGGCAGTGATGCTCTTGGCGAAACGATACAGCTGGCTTCGGCAGACTTGGCTGTTTCGCTTCGACCCGTTCCGCGACCATCGATCGAGGCGCTGCAGGTTTCTGCAGCAGCGGCAGCACGGTTTCAGGTCTGGCTGAGCGCGTTTCAGGATAGGGCGCGGCAGCAGGGAATAACGCAACGGACGTTGTCTCAGGTGTTTTCGGACATAACCTTTGACGAAGACATCATCGCGCGGGATCGAAATCAGGCCGAATTCTCGAAGCCGATCTGGGCTTATTTGGACTCGGCGGTTTCGGACACGCGATTGTCAAACGGGCGTGCCGCCATGCAACGGCACCGGCAGGTGCTGAAGCAGATTGAGGCTGAATATGGTGTCGAGAAAGAGGTTGTAACGGCAATCTGGGGGCTGGAAACCTCGTTTGGGTCCTATCGTGGCAGTAGCCGCACGCTCAGGTCTCTGGCGACACTGGCCTTTGACGCACGGCGTGCTCAGTTCTTCGAAACCCAGTTGATCGCTGCCCTGCAGATCGTGCAGGCAGGTGATGTCAGCGCTGCGAACATGTTAGGCAGCTGGGCGGGTGCGATGGGCCACACGCAATTCATGCCGACCTCGTATCTTGATCATGCGGTCGACTTTGACGGAGATGGCCGCCGCGACATCTGGTCAGACGATCCAACGGATGCATTGGCCTCGGCGGCGTCGTATCTGGCACAACACGGCTGGACCAAGGGGCAACCTTGGGGGGTTGAGGTGCGATTGCCCGCGGGCTTTGACTACGCTTCGGCCCGGCGAGACTTCACCCGGATGCCGTCCGAATGGGCTGCACAGGGTGTTGTGGGAACCGATGGCAACGCTGTTCCAGACCACGGTCGGGCGGCGATCCTGCTTCCGGCCGGAGGGCAGGGCGTTGCCTTGATGATCTTTGACAATTTCAGTGTGATCGAAGCGTATAACGGGGCCGACGCCTATGTGATCGGGATCGGGCATCTGTCTGACCGGCTTGCCGGAGGCGCACCGTTTCAATCCAACTGGCCGCGCGCGGACCGGGTGTTGAGTTTTTCCGAGAAAAAGGAACTGCAAACCCGCCTGACCAATGCCGGGTTTGATACAAAGGGTATAGATGGGCGCGCTGGGCCGAACACGATCAGCGCGGTGCGCGCATACCAACTGGCGCAAGGTTTGCGGCCAGATGGGTATCCAACTGAGGAATTATTGGAGCGGCTGCGATAAGGCAGTCGTAAAACCCAGGGCCGGCTCAGTTTCAAACGCGGGCGCTGACTGCGTCTTTCACGATTTGGCCTTGTGAAGCCTCCTGTCTGCCACCACTCACACGGCAGACAGGAGGTAGACCCTGCGGGATGGCAGGTTGCGATACAGGCCGAGGTAATATTCTTCCGAATCGCATGCGAATATTTGAAGTTGACGTGGGTGAAATCAAGTTTTTTGTCGCGCGTAAACTTATGGTAGCTGTTGGCAAGAGGTCTCGTAACTATTGACGACTGTCTTCTCAAAGGTGGCAACGTGCAGAGTTCTACGTCTGGGTTTGCAGTAAGAAACGTAAGTTTGAAGCCAAATAAGAAAAGGGACGCTGTTCAAAGCGTCCCCTGACTCTATAATTGCGAAATGGCTTACGAGGCCGCTTTCATCAATCCTTGTGCGATGATCTCGGCCTGCGCCTCATCCAGCGATTTGTGGATTCGCACGAACATCTCGTCGATATCTGCGGGGGTCAGGATCAGCGGGGGTGATATGATCATCCGGTCGCCGACATGGCGCATGATCAGGTTGTTGGCAAAGCACCGGTCGCGACAGATATAGCCGACAGTGCCTGGCTCGGACGCGAATTTGGCGCGGCTGGCCTTGTCTGGTGTCAACGCGATTGAGGCCATCATGCCGACAATCTTTGCCTCACCGACCAACGGGTGTTCGGCCAGAGCCTCCCATTTTTCCTTCAGGTAAGGGGCAGCTACATCGCGTACATGCTCGACGATTTTCTCTTCTTCAAGAATGCGCAGATTTTCCAAAGCTACGGCAGCGGCGACCGGATGGCCGGAATAGGTGTAGCCGTGGTTGAACTCGGTGCCGCCGATCACTTGGGCAATCTCGTCGTTCACGATTGATCCACCGATGGGCGCATAACCCGAGCTCAGGCCCTTGGCGATGGTCATGATGTGCGGCTTGATCCCGACGGTTTGCGAACCGAACCAATTGCCGGTACGGCCAAATCCGCAGATGACCTCGTCGGCGATCAAAAGGATGTCGTACTTGTCACAGATACGCTGGATTTCCGGCCAATAGGTATCCGGCGCGACGATCACGCCGCCTGCGCCTTGCACGGGTTCGGCGATAAAGGCTGCAACGCGGTCTTCGCCCAGTTCCAGAATGGCTTCTTCCAGTTCGCGTGCGCGGGCCAGTCCGAATTCTTCGGGCGACATGTCACCACCTTCGGCCCACCAATTGGGTTGGTTGATGTGGTGAATGTTTGGAATCGGGATGCCGCCTTGCGCGTGCATTCCTGCCATACCTCCCAATGAGGCCGAGCCCACGGAAGACCCGTGGTAGGCATTATGGCGGCTAATGATGATGTTCTTATTCGGCTGGCCTTTTTCGGCCCAGTAAGTTCGGACCAGACGGATATTGGTGTCGTTGGCCTCGGACCCGCCCGCCGCAAAGAAGACGTGGTTCAGATCGCCAGGCGCCAACTCGGCAATCTTTGCGGCCAGCGCTATGGCCGGAACGTGGGTCGTTTTGAAAAATGTGTTGTAATAGGGCAGTTCACGCATCTGACGTGCGGCTACTTCGGCCAGTTCGTCGCGACCGTAACCGATATTGACGCACCACAAGCCAGCCATGGCGTCAAGAATCTCTTCGCCCTCGCTGTCGGTCAGATAGACCCCCTTGGCGCGAGTGATCACGCGTGCGCCTTCCTGACCCAGCGCGCCGTTGGCAGAAAATGGATGAAGGTGATGCGCGGCGTCCAGTGCCTGTAGTTCGGCGGTTGGCATATGGTTGGTGATGGTGGACATCTGAGGCTCTCCCACAAAAGCAGTGGTGATCACAATATGATCAAATTTTGGACTGTCAATCGAATCGGACGAAATCAGCCTGATGTGAGCGACTCCGAGATCAATTCCATACCCTGTTCAATGTCCTGAGCGGTAGCTTTTGCCGCCTTTTCAGCGTCTCCGTTTCGTAATGCGCTGATTATATCCTTATGCCGATCAGGCAGGCTTTGCGTGCCAAAGCGACCGCACACCACACGCAGAGACGGGCCAAAACGCAGCCACAGTCTTTCGGCAAGATCACTGAGAATCGCTGCATTGGCGTGGGAATATAGCGATTCATGAAAGGCCTGGTTCAAACGCAGATAGCCCCCAACGTCGCCATCTGCGATCATATGATCCAGCTGTTTGTCGATACGCTCAAGATGATCTATGTCGTCTGCCTGTAAATTCGCAGTGGCGAGTCTGGAAAGCTCTGATTCTATTGAGATTCTGGCGAAAATCATCTGCTCAATGTCGTCGGAGGTCAAAAGCGGAACGCTAACGCGGCGGTTACCTTGAAATACCAAGGCCCCGTCCGAAATCAGCCTACGGATTGCCTCGCGGACCGGGGTCATTCCAACACCCAGCGAATCAGTCAGACCCTGGATTGTGACGGGTTGCCCAGGGACCAATTCCCCAAACAGGATCTGCGACCTGAGGGTTTGATAAACCTGCTCGTGCGCGGGCTGTTTCCCGCTTTCGGCTTGCGGCGAAGATGCCTTATTTTTGATCAAATCCAATTGGTTCATCCTATTTCGACATACCCTGACTTGTCAGGTGACAGACCTCGTGAAACCATACGCTGGATCAGGGAAAAACGCAAAACTTGATCAAATCCAAAAAAACGGGAAAATAGCCGTACACTTGCAGGGAGAAGAATATGACAATCAAAACGCTGACCATGACAGCGGTCATCGCATTGGGGACTTCAGCGGCTTTCGCTGAAGAGGTGCGTGTCTACAACTGGTCCGACTACATCGACGAAGAGCTTCTGAGCAAATTCGAGGAAGAAACTGGTCTGACCCTCATCTACGACGTGTTTGACAGCAACGAGGTTCTGGAAACCAAGATGCTGGCTGGTGGTTCGGGCTATGACGTGGTGGTGCCTTCTGGCACGTTCCTTCAACGTCAAATTCAGGCAGGGGCGTTTCAGGAACTGGATGCGGCCAAATTGTCGAATGCGGGCAACCTTTGGGACGTTATTCAAGAGCGAACTGCTGGATATGACCCAAACAACGCCTATTCGATTAACTATATGTGGGGCACCACGGGCATTGGTGTGAATGTCGACAAGGTCAAAGAAGCCTTGGGCGACGATGTGGCACTGAACAGCATGGATCTGGTTTTGAAGCCAGAGAACATGGAAAAACTGGCGTCGTGTGGTGTTCATTTCCTTGATGCGCCAGCCGAAATGATACCAATGACCTTGCAGTACATCGGTGAGGACCCCGACAGCCACGATCCGGATGTGATCAAGAAAGTTGAAGACGTTCTGACAAGCGTTCGCCCTCATATCCAGAAATTCCACAGCTCGGAATATATCAACGCGCTGGCAAATGGTGATATTTGCGTCGCCGTGGGTTGGTCGGGCGATATTCTGCAAGCTCGGGACCGCGCAGCCGAAGCTGACAACGGCGTAAACATTGAATATCACCCGTTCGCAGAAGGATCTTTGATGTGGTTCGACCAGATGGCGATTCCGGCTGATGCGCCGAATCCGGAAGGCGCGCACAAGTTCCTGAATTTCATTCTGGATGCCAACAACATGGCGGCTGCATCCAACTACGTCTACTACGCTAATGGCAACGAAGCTTCGCAGGAGTTCCTCGAGGAAGACGTGATCGGCGATCCGGCGATTTATCCGGATGAGGCCACGATGCAAAACCTGTACATCACGACGCCATATCCCGCGAAAACGCAGCGCGTCGTGACTCGTCTTTGGACCAAGATCAAGTCAGGTACCTGATCGGAGTGAACAAGCGCGGGGCGGTCAGGAAACCGCCCCGCTGCAATTTTGTCCTTTAAGACAAGCGGGGGCTGCTTTGAATTCTGACGTCTTTGAGCCATGGGAAGACCCACAGGCGAAACCTTTGATCCAGTTCCAGAATGTGACCAAGCGCTTCGGCGAGTTCACAGCGATCGACAACCTGTCGCTGGATATTTTCGAACGTGAGTTCTTTGCGCTGCTCGGCCCGTCAGGGTGCGGCAAGACAACGATGATGCGGATGCTTGCCGGGTTCGAGACCCCGACCGAAGGCCATATTCTACTGGGCGGTCAGGATATCGACCCGATCCCACCGAACAAGCGGGCCGTGAACATGATGTTTCAGTCATATGCCCTTTTCCCGCATCTCAGCGTCTGGGAAAACATCGCGTTTGGTCTGCGCCGGGACAACATGCCGAAACATGACCTGGATGAGCGTGTTGAAGAGATGTTGCGTCTGACACGGTTGGAGCAGTTTGCCCGCCGTAAGCCGCATCAGATTTCAGGTGGACAACGACAGCGCGTGGCTTTGGCGCGCTCGCTGGCGAAGGCTCCAAAACTTCTGCTGTTGGACGAACCGTTGGGCGCGCTCGACAAGAAACTGCGCCAAGATACGCAGTTCGAATTGATGGATATTCAAGAGAAAACGGGCACGACTTTCGTGATCGTCACCCACGACCAGGAAGAAGCCATGACCGTTGCTAGCCGCGTGGCAGTGATGGATCAGGGGCAGCTGATGCAGGTTGCCACGCCCGACCGGATTTATGAAAACCCGGCTTCGGTCTATGTCGCTGATTTCATTGGAGATGTGAACATTATCGAAGGCCGTGCAGTCCCATCGGGGGAGGATACTTATCAGATTGATTGGGCCGAAGGTCAGGCCCCTTTGACGGCGTCATCGTCAACCGGATTCTCGAACGGTCAGTCTTGTCATCTGGCGATCCGCCCTGAAAAAGTGACTATCTCTGCCGAGCGGCCGGCCGATGCGGTCAACGCCGTTCAGGGCAAGGTTCATGACATTGCCTATCTGGGCAATCTGTCCACCTATCACGTCGAACTGCAAAATGGCACAATCATCAAGGCGCAGACGGCCAACACCCGCCGCATCTCGCGCCGTTCGTTCACCTGGGAAGACCCGGTCTGGCTGTCCTGGACAGCGACGGCTGCGGTTTTGTTGGCCAACTGATGCGCCGCGCTGTTCTGATCGCCATCCCTTATGTCTGGCTGTTGGCATTGTTTCTGGTGCCGTTCTTCATTGTCTTGAAGATTTCACTGTCGGACACGGCGCTTGCCATTCCGCCCTATACTCCGACTTTGGACTTTTCAGCCGGTTGGGCGGGGATCAAAGATTTCTTCAGTCAGCTGGATTTTGAGAATTATGTCTGGCTCACCGAAGACGATTTGTATTGGAAAGCCTACCTGTCCAGCGTCAAGATCGCTTTGATCTCGACCTTCCTGACGCTGTTAGTTGGCTACCCTATTGCCTATGGCATGGCACGTGCACCCCAGGAATGGCGTCCGACGCTGATGATGCTGGTTATCCTGCCCTTCTGGACCTCATTCCTAATCCGGGTTTACGCGTGGATGGGTATTCTTTCGAACGAAGGGTACCTGAATCAGATTTTGCTTTGGACGGGTCTCATCTCGACCCCGCTGACGATCCTGAACACCTCGACCGCTGTCTATATCGGCATCGTTTACACCTATCTACCCTTCATGATCCTGCCTATCTACTCGGCTTTGGAGCGCTTGGATGGATCACTGATCGAGGCAGCCGAAGATCTGGGATGTTCCCGTTTGCAAGCGTTCTGGCTGGTGACGATTCCGCTGTCCAAACCCGGGATCATCGCGGGTTGCTTCCTTGTGATGATCCCAGTGATCGGTGAGTTTGTGATCCCCTCGCTTCTGGGCGGTTCAGGTACGCTGATGATCGGCAAGGTTCTGTGGGAGGAGTTCTTCTCGAACCGAGACTGGCCGGTGGCCAGTGCTGTGGCCATCGTGTTGCTGTTGATCCTGGTGATTCCCATTGTGCTGTTCCAGCGGAACCAGCAGAAACAGGCGGAGGCCGACGGATGAACAGATTAAGTTGGTTCAATACGGTTTCGCTGACGTTGGGATTTGCGTTCCTGTACATCCCGATGATCATCCTGATCGTTTTCAGCTTTAATGAAAGCAAGCTGGTCACGGTCTGGGCCGGGTTTTCTACCAAATGGTACGGAGAGCTTCTTCAGAACGAGGCGTTTTTGGATGCTGCCTGGGTCACGATCCGGGTCGCGGTGTTTTCGTCGACACTGGCAACGATTCTGGGAACGGCTGCCGCTTATGTGCTTGTCCGAAGCGGGCGGTTCTTTGGCCGGACGCTGTTTTCCGGCATGATCTATGCACCGTTGGTGATGCCCGAAGTGATCACCGGTCTGTCACTGTTGCTGCTGTTTATCGGAATTGGTCTGGATCGCGGTATTCTGACCATCGTGCTGGCCCACACGACCTTTTCGATGTGTTTCGTTTCGGTTGTTGTGTCCTCGCGCCTCATCACTTTCGATCGCTCGTTGGAGGAAGCTGCGCTGGATTTGGGATGTTCACCGGCGCAGGCGTTCCGCCTTGTCACCCTGCCGATCATCGCACCGGCGGTGATCTCGGGTTGGTTGCTGGCCTTCACCTTGTCGCTGGACGATCTGGTGATTGCCTCTTTCACCTCGGGGCCGTCGGCCACGACATTGCCGATCAAGATCTTCTCGGCCGTGCGCCTTGGCGTCAGTCCGGAAATCAACGCGTTGTCCACGATCATGATTGCCGTGGTGACAGTTGGGGTGATTACGGCCTCGCTTGTGACCAAACGGGCGATGGTCAGGCAGCGGCAGGATGAGATGGCCGCGGCACGCACCGAATGAAGCGGGTATTTCCCGACTACGCTTATAGCGACGCACCACGCGACGGCTGTTGGTGGGACGAAACAGTGCCTGCCTTGGATTGGCCAGAGTTGCAGGGCGACACGAAGGTGGATGTCGCGGTTGTTGGTGGCGGGTTTACTGGCGTTTCCGCTGCCCTGCATTTGGCTGAAGCCGCTTCAGTTGCGGTCTTCGAAGCTGGTCCGCCGGGGTGGGGTGCGTCGGGGCGAAATGGCGGTTTCTGCTGTGTCGGTGGGTCCAAACTTAGTTCAGCGATGATGGAGCGTCGCTACGGGCGCGCTGCGGCGCAAGCCTATGCTGCGGCGGAAGAAGATGCGGTGAACCTGGTCGCCGCTCTTCTTGACCAGCATGGGATAGCAGCAGACAGACATTCCAGCGGAGAAACCCAATTGGCGCATTCGAACCACGCCATGGACGTGTTGCGCAGAAACCAAGATGAGATGGGCGTGCTGCATGATGCAGCAGACTTACCCGGGTTGGGATTGGGCGGTCCCTTTTTGGGTGGGTACACGCACCCGGTTGGCTTTGGCCTGAACCCTCGCAAATACTTGTTTGGGCTTGCGAAAGCAGCGGAAGCTTTGGGTGTGCGCCTGTTTCAAAACAGCCCGGTGCAGCGTATCGACAAAACTGCATCAGGATTTGCTTTGAAAACACATACTGGGCAGGTCCACGCAGAAATCGTGCTGATCTGCACCAACGGGTATTCCAGCGAAGACATTCCGGATTGGATGTCGGGGCGGTACATGCCTGCCCAGTCTACGGTTATGGTTACGCGACCGCTCAGCCAGGCCGAGCAAATGGCACAGGGCTGGACGTCGGACCAGATGTGTTACGACACACGTAACCTTCTGCATTACTTCCGCCTGATGCCGGACGGGCGATTTCTGTTTGGCATGCGGGGCGGGCTGCGGTCCTCAGTGCAAACAGAAGCATCCATACGGGCAAAGGTTCAGCAGGATTTCAAAAAGATGTTTCCGGCCTGGTCACAGGTTGAAGCCACGCATCTTTGGTCCGGATTGGTGTGCATGTCCCGTGCGCTGACGCCTTATGTCGGTCCCATACCTGAGCAGCCGGGCATGTACGCTGGCTTTGCATATCACGGCAACGGCGTCGCTATGGGAACCTATTGTGGCCGAGCCTTGGCAAGGCTGGCCTTGGGGCAGAATGCCGGCTTGCCCACGCTCATGAGTCAAACACCTCAGCGGTTTCCAATGGGACGTTGGCGGCGGGCAATCATGCCGCCAGCCTATGCCCTGATGGCTCTTGCGGATCTTAGATAAAGCCGACGATCACAAAGCAGCCGTTTCCAGCCTCAGACCTTCTGCATAATCGGGCGCGCCATTCTCCGCGCGCCACAGACAATAGCTTGCCATACGCCAGGCGTACCAGGGTTTGAGGTGCTGATAGCGGGCTACGATTTCCGCATTATCATAGGCGAACAAAAACTGGTCTTCCTCTGCTTTTGACAGAGGTGCCCCCCGGTACAGCCGTTGCATGGCAGGCGACAGGAACAAGGCAAGGTCTTCGGTTGGGTCGCCACGGGCCGGGCATTGCCAGTCGATCAATGTCAGGCCGTCAGTTGCAACCAAAATGTTGCCTGCAACAGGATCACCATGGATCAAACATGTCCGTTCCGTGGGCGCGACCTCCATCGTTGGTTGCTGTTCAAACAACCTGTGCCGTGCCTCCGAGGTGCAGCCTTGTAGAATGCGACACCCGTGGGCCTTTAGATCGGCACTGCCGTTACATCCGGCCGGGGCCGGGACGGAAAGCACAAGGTCATGCAATCGTCGCAACAACCTGCCAACCGTATCGGTGCCCTTCTGCCAGGGTGTTCCGGGTGCGTGGTCATAAAAAACCCAATGTGCGTCTTTGTGCCGTCCAGCTGCACGCAAGCGCGGCACGAAGCCTTCCGGGCCAAGGGCCTCCAGGCACCGCGCCTCGAGTTCAGCGTCATTGCGAAACAGCGGATTGCGCAGCGTGGTGCTGTAAAGCTTCAGCACCTTGTCGCCTCCGTCCTCTAGAACTTTCCAAACTTGGTTGGTGCGTCCGCCATACAGCGTTTCAAAACGCGGGTATGTGCTGACCAGCCCCTGAGCGCAGAGGTGGTCAACCAGATCGCGAGGAGGTGCAGGCGTTTCGGGCAGAGGTTCCGTCACTTCTTTTAGCGAGTCAATTTGCCAAGCTTTGGACGCTCCTGTGCCGCAGATCAAGCACCAGTTCGAACGGCGTTCACCTCGCCTGCGGAAATCACCTGCCCGCCGCTGAGGGTTAATAGCACTGAGTTGCCCCCAACCTGTGCTTCTACAACGCGGTTATAGGCAGCAGCTGGCGTTTGAGACAGCGGTTCTCCATTCTTGTGGCTTTCCAGTGTAGCAGTGTAGTTGCCGGTGCCTATCGGATCGCCCGATGCGGTCACGCCAGCCCACACAAACTCGGATTGTGCTGGGGACACTGTCATTCTATCGAGAACGGTTCCGTTTTCGTCACGTATTACCAGTTTGGCAGTGTCGGCCTTTGGATCAGCCTGAGCAAACAGTGTCTTGGGCTGACCGTCAAAATGGAAAGCAGATGTTGATCGGACGTCCATGCCGACCCAGCTTGCAAGCTCATTCAGATTGACGCTGCCCAAAGTGCTGGCCAAAGACGACAAGTGATCATTGGTTTGAACTTGTTGTTCGACCATCGAGAACTGGGCCAACTGCGATGCGTACTGAGTCGAGTCCATGGGTTCTAACGGATCCTGATTCTGTGCTTGGGCAGTGAGCATTTGCAAGAAGGTCTCAAAGTCAGATGTGATCGCAGAGGTCTGTGTATTCTCTGCGGATTGCTGAGAGGTCGATGCTTGTGTGGTGGTGACGGGAGTAATCATCGGTCAAAACCTCATGTCGATGCCCCGGCCTGGGACCTGAATTTGTTGCAGAGATACGATTTGAGCATCCGAATCGCTTTGCGGGTCATCGAACGCAGATCCGGACTCGGGTGTATCGGTGCCAACCGCCTGGCCATCCGCATCGGAAGATGTGCCCAGATCAAAGTTCAATTCACCGTATCCCAGTTTCTGAAACTCTTCCGCAAGTACGGATAAATGGCGTCGCATCAGCTCTAGGGTCTCGGGGCGTTCGGTGGCAATTGTCATATGCATGCCGTCGTCGCGCCCGTTCAGAACAATGGAAACTCGCCCCAACTCTTCAGGGTTCAGCGCTATCTCCATTGCTCCGGATCCCGCACGACCCTGAATCGACGCCGCAAGTTGACCAGCGATTGCTCGTGCGATTTCGGCGCGGGCAAAAGTTGACTGTCCAGAAAGGTGTTGCGTCGTTTCACGCGGAGCGGTTTGGAGTGCTTCGTCCTTGGTAACAACTGTGGTTTCAGCGCTCTGATCAAGGACCGCGTGTTCCTTCTCGATAAGGTCTACCAACATTTGAAGCTGTGCAACAGGCGGCGCGTGGGCCGGTTTTGTTGATTTGATTGTTGCGGGCGTGACCTCAGACCGTTGCGTGGACTCAATGCTTTGAGATGTTGGGGCGGATTCCGGGGCGTTGAACGTGCCTTTTGCCTTAGTCAGGTGGTCAATCGGTCGGCTCTCCTTTGCGACCGCGACAGGCGTCACGTGCTGGTTCAAAGCAGGCAGTACCTGACCTGTCTTGGATCGCGTTAATGCGGGTGCAGGAGCATCAACCGGGTCGGGCTGGCTTGTTGTCGATGAAAACTTTGGCCGTTCCGGGTCATTTTCAGCGGATGCACTAGGATCACCTGCCGATGCCAGTGTGTTACTTGAAAGCCCTCCTTCAGCCACAGGCTGACTATACGCGACATGTGTTGAAGAGCTCACCAGTTCCACTACACGAAGAGGTTCTAAAAGCGGGGCAGCTTCGGGTTCCGCCATATCTATGCTTTGTGCTTCTGCGTCCGGCGTTTCGATTTCAGGGGCGGCAAGGGACAGGTCGGTATCGGGCAGATCGTCGGTTTTTCCATCTTGGCCCAGGATGTCCTCAAAGCGTGTCACCCCGCTGGCCTGCCCCATTTCATTTTGTGACGAGGTCGGTTTTGCAGGGGCTATTGACGCCGTAGTGGCCAGCATAATTGAGTTGGGCATTTTGCTCCGGCTCCGTGTGATTGGCCAGAACTCTGCACTCAGGAAGTTACGTTTATTTTAACTGCTTTCGCTTTTGATCGAGAAAGTTCGAAGCAAATTTCGGAGAAAGCTATGCAAGTTTCCACCCACGCGCAGGCGGGCCAAATTCCTTTGGCCCAGACCCAACTCAAAGAAGCAGCCGTTGAACTGGAGGCGGCCTTTTTAAGTGAAATGCTAAAATCCGCTGGGCTGGGAGAAACGCGCCAGAGTTTTGGCGGTGGGGCAGGGGAAGACCAGTTTGGCTCGTTTCTTGTTCAGCATCAGGCGCAGCAACTCGCCCGGTCCGGCGGCGTCGGTCTTTCTGAAATACTGCTCAAGTCGTTGATGGAGAAAGCTGATGACATCTGAGGTCAACATGACGCTGATCAAGTCTTTGGAAGAGGTTCTGGATCTTGAGCGCGCGGCGCTAGTGCAAGGGGATCTTGATCGATTGACGCATATGGTTCCGGAAAAAGAGAAGCTGATCGGCGCAATAAATGATCTTCAAGTGCAGGACAGCGACGCATTGATTCGGGTGCAGCAGAAGGTCGCGCGTAATCAGGCCTTGCTGAACAGTGCGGCCGACGGAATCCGCGCCGTGGCCAGCCGCATGGCTGAACTGCGCCGGGTTCGGCAGGAATTCAGTACCTACGGCGCTGATGGTCAGCGCAGCGAATTCGCGATGCGTGGAACAGTGAAATTGGAAAAAAGGGCATAGGCAGGAGTTTGATTCAAATCCGAAATTTCCCGCCTTGAGGTTTTAGCACTCCGTTAGGGGATCTGGTTCAAGAGTGAGGCTGCACCTGAGAATGGCAGGTGGCGCGATTGGCCAAGCGGCGCATCGCATAGGTCAGAACGACACCAATGCCCGCAGGTTTTGCGGGGTGAACACGGGCAAAATGGCTCAAACGGAAAAGGATGACAGCAATGTCCAGCATTCTGACAAACAATGGCGCGATGGTTGCGCTGCAGACACTGAAGTCGGTAAACAAAAATCTGGCGATGACGCAGAACGCGATTTCGACCGGTAAGGATGTCGCGACGGCCAAGGACAATTCGGCAGTTTGGGCGATATCCAAAGTGATGGAATCGGATGTCAAAGGCTTCAACGCCATCAAGGACAGCCTGGCGTTGGGGGAATCGACCGTTGCTGTGGCCCGGAACGCGTCGGAAACCGTGACCGATCTGCTGACACAGATGAAGGAAAAGATCGTTGCAGCGCAGGAAGACAACGTTGACCGCGGCAAAATCAACGATGACGTGACTGCTCTGAAAGACCAGATCAACTCGGTTGTCAGCGCCGCGCAGTTCAACGGTCTGAACCTGGTGGACGGCTCGGCAGGCTCTGCGTCGATCCTCGCGTCCTTGGATCGGGACAGCCTTGGCAATGTCACGGCATCGTCGATCACTGTAACAGGTCAGGACTTGTCCACTGGTGGTTACACCGCAGCCCAGGTATTTGACGGTTCAACCGGGGCGTCTACTGGCAATGACCGAGTTGGTGCGACTATCGACAACGGTGCGACTTCAGCAACCGCTCTGGTTACGGATGAATCCAGCGGGGCCTTCGCGGCGGGTGACAAGGTAGTTGTCGCAATTGACGATCAGGTTGTGTCGTACACAGTTTCCGCAGCCGATGCAGCCGCGACCACAACGGGCGACCTGGTTGCCGTGGGTCTGAAAGCAAAGATCGAGGAGTTGGGGATTTCCGGCCTGACTGTTGACTACGATTCTGGCACTCAAGGCACTCTGTCCATCACCAATTCGACCGGCGACGACATCTCGTTCTCGGCTCAATACGTGAACGCTGGTTCGGGTGGTCTGGGTGCGTTGACGGGCATTGACGTCTCGACCGGCGCTGGCGCGACTGCCGCTTTGGCAACGATCGAAACGCTGATCGATACCTCGATTGACGCATCGGCTGCTTTCGGGTCCTCGCAGGGTCGGATCGAGACCCAGAAAGAGTTCATCTCGAACCTGGCTGATTCGTTCAAGTCCGGCATCGGCTCGCTTGTCGATGCGGACATGGAGGAGACTTCTGCGCGGCTGCAGGCGCTGCAGGTACAACAGCAGCTGGCTACTCAGTCGTTGTCGATCGCCAACCAGGCACCACAGTCGATCCTGTCGTTGTTCCGCTAAATCACAAAGCGGGTCGGGGCATGATTTTAGTGCCCCGACCCTGATCGCCTGACGACGGCCCTTTGGAAGGATTTCAAGTGATACCGCAAACGCTCGCCCACCGCGCTTACGCTCAAACCGCCGCGCCAACACGAACGCCCCGGGATACCGAATATGAGGCAATTTCCAGGATCACGCGGCGTCTTAAGGCCGCAACAGCCCGCAAGGCGACAGATTTCTCGGCGTTTGTTCAGGCCGTTCATGAGAATCGACGGCTTTGGGGGGTGCTGGCAACAGGCGTCGCGGATTCTGCGAACGCTTTGCCAAACGATCTGCGGGCGCGGATATTCTACCTTGCCGAGTTTACCGAACAACACAGCAGTCGTGTGTTGGGAGACGGTGCAACGGTCGAGCCACTGTTGGAAATCAACACGGCCGTATTGCGCGGGCTGCGTCAAATGGGGGCGACCTGATGAGCGGTTTGGTCCTGAAACTTGCCCCGAAGGAAAGAGTGCTTATCAACGGCGTGGTTATTGAGAACGGGGATCGTCGGAGCAGGTTTTCAATCATGACGCCACAGGCAAACGTTCTGCGGCTGCGGGATGCGATCCATCCTGACGAAGTTAATACGCCTGTGCGCCGTGTCTGTTATGCCGCGCAGCTGGTTTTGTCAGGTGACATGGAGCCGGATCAGGCACGTCAGCAATTGCTGCGTCGCGTGGAAGAGTTGAGCCAGGTGTTCACGGATGCGGACAGTCGCAAGGTGCTGTCAGAGGCCACGGATGCCTTGGTGGCCGAGCATTACTACAAATGTCTTAAGTCCCTGCGTTCGCTTCTACCGCGTGAAGAGCGGCTTATGGCCTATCAGCAATGACCTTTCAGCCAGTTATCCCCACCGGTGGAATTGTAGGCTGGCGGTTTCTTCAGCGTACGTACGACAACCAGTTCCAAAGTTTCTCGTCTTCCTCGGTGAATGAGCGGGAGACGCGGTATTTTCTTGAGAATATCGGCAAGGTGGAATCTGCAGAACAGCTGGTGTCGGATCGCAGGTTATTGCAGGTCGCCTTGGGCGCGTTTGGATTAGAAGGCGATTTGGACAATCGGTTTTTTGTCCGCAAAATCCTTGAAGACGGAACGCGAGCCGATGACGCTTTGTCCAACCGTCTGGCGGACAAACGGTATCGAGAGTTCTCTGACGCTTTCGGGTTTGGGCCCGGGGACGTTCGGAAAACAGCGTTGAAAACCAACATGGAAAAGATTGCTCAGGCCAATGTGACGACACGGTTTGAAGTCACCGTAGGCGATTCGGACGAGACAATGCGTATCTCGCTTTACGCGCAGCGCGAGCTGGCCGATTTGGCCAAAACGGCTTCAAGCGCAGATACCAAGTGGTTTGACCTGATGGGCCTGCCCCCCTTGCGCAGCATGATGGAAACGGCGCTTGGCCTGCCTCGGTCCTTTGCTCAGCTGGATATCGACAAACAACTGGTCGAATTCAAGGACCGGCTGTTGCAGCTGACGGGCTCGGAAGATTTGTCTCAGTTTTCGGATCAGAAAGCACTCGAGCAACTGACCGACACTTACTTGGCCCGAAGTCAGATTGCGCAGCTTCAGAATACGATTTCACCGGGGCAGACGGCTCTGATCCTGCTTGGGGCTGGTTAGAAAGAGTGTTTGGTCCAGAACTGGATCGTCCTTTTTTGGGGCAGGATCATGTGTGTGCAGACAACAATTTCACGTAGGTTTTAACTGTCCAGAATGGCATCCGCCGCAGTACGTAAAGCATATGACACAACAGGTTGAGACACGTTGTGCAGCTCTACCGCACCCAAAGGCAAAGCGTTCGAGCAGGCGGGCTCGATATCTTCGGACACGACAATGCGATGCCCTTTGGTTTTCCCGAACTCTCCTAAACGTGCGGCGATATTGGCGGCTTGACCGATGACTGTGAAATCAAGGCGTTCGCGTGAACCCACATTTCCATAGGTCACGCGCCCGTAGGACACGCCGATCGAACAGTCACAATGCGTGTCAGAGCCGTCCTTACGCAGCTCCCCCAACGTTTCAACGATTTTGACCGCTGATAGTTGTGCGTTCATACGTGCGGTTGCGGCGTTCTCGTCCGCAGCTGGAAAGACGGCCAAGACAGCATCGCCAATAAACTTAAGAACTTCCCCACCGTTTTCATGAACGATACCTGAGACCGTTTCAAAGAACGCATTCAACACATTGATGTAGTCGCTGCGCCCCAGCTTTTCTTCCAGGCTTGTCGAGTTGCGCAGATCGCAGAACATGATCGCCGCGTCGATCTCATCCCCGTCCCCGCGCCGGATCTCTCCTCCTAAAACACGGGCACCCGTGCGTTTGCCGACATATGTTTCCAACAAAACCTGAGCGTTTTCTCGTTGCATGAACACTTCATAGAATCGCGCGATAACCGAAGAGCACTCGAAAACAAGGCCCAGGTTTTCTGTCGTAAACCCGTCTGGGTGATCGCAGGTCAGTGTCAGTACATTTGTCCGCCCATCGGAAAACGGCAGCGGCATTGCAACGTAATCAGTCGCCCCTTTGGCCCGTAAATCCTCCATGATCGGGAAGCTATTGTGCGGGTTGTCATCGTTCAGCCGTTGCCGCACGCCCCCCAAACCGTTCGAGACGTGGCGCAGCGGGCTGTTTATGAAGGCCGGGTGATCATGGATTTCGTATGTTGGCGCCCGGGTCAGAATCTCTTCTTCGCCTTTTTCCCAGATATAATGCTTGCCCACGATCAAGGGGTGTAGGGACCATGCCAAAATACTCAGACGCTGGATCGCGATACCGTGCTCCAGCATTTTTTCAGCCAAAGCTTCCGTAAAGCTTTCTGGTGTCGTCGCTGTCGACGCACCGCGCATCAGCCAATCAATCAGAGGCCCGCTGATGTTGCCATCGTCAACTTCGCGCAGGCGGTTGTCGCCCAAATCTATCCGTGTATAGGCGCTGGGCGTAAACCCGATGCAGCCTTGTATCGCTTTGCTTTCTGGCAAAGTGTCTTCGTAGGCCCAAACGGAATTGGTCAGTGTTTCACCAGGCAGGCTAATGTCGTGATAAGTGGCCGTGCCTTTGAACGGGCAGAAGGTTTGCAATTCAGTTTCTGCGCTCAGATCTACGCAAACGTCTGCGCGCGGCACATAAACCGTGGGCGGCAGGCGTGTTTCATACATAACCTTGGCATTTGTGCTTTCAGCCAAAAGGACGTCATCGCGGTAAATCGCAATCCTGCCGCTCAGAGGTTCGACAGAGATTCCATATCCATTCATCTTTGGTGCGGCGTGGACGTTCATAAGCGACCTCCCTTGCCTTTGGTATATTCAGAATGGGCGTTCCCATTCCACTTTCCAAGAGGCTGAAACTGGATTTTACCGGACGCGAGCGAGGGCTTCCAAGTGATCAGACCATCTGAATGACGTCTTTTTCTATCGACAGCATATAGCCTTTCTTGGCGATATTCTTGACCAAAAGCTCGCTGACCATTTGATTTCCAAGCGCGTCGCGCAGCCGTTTGATCCGCGTTGCGCCTGCGGCTTCTTCGCAGTCGGCAGCGTCGCGACCGGAAATCATTCCTTCGATCTGGGCACCGGACAGAACCTCGTCATCCAGCCGGGATTCCGCCAGAACGGATAGGGTTTCCATGGCGGCGGGCGTCAGTTTGAAATCCATATTGTTGAGGTAAACGGTGTTTTCATCACGGCTGATCAGCAGGGATGTCACCTGAATGCCGGTGCGTTCGATCTGTGCCATGCGTCGATTCATCAGAACCAGCATCACCAGAAAGACCAGTGCCGAGATCATCATCGCACTCGCGAAAACCAGCAGTACGTAGATGACCATCCGGTAACTGGACAAGGTGTCGGCAAAGGCTGTGCCCGATTGAGCCAAGATCTCAAGCAACCGGATTTCTGTTTGCGAGGTCAGGTCAGCCTCGACAAACAAACGCTCGACCCGCGCATTGAACGCATTTGCATCTGGCAAGGTCCAGAACAGAAAAATGGCGGCCGTAATCAGAATAAGAACGATGGCAGCGATGCCCAGCACAACCAGCCGGACGCCCGACCGGCGCGCATCAGAAACGGAGATAGAATTGTCCGGCATTGCCCTTCCTCTGATCCAACCCTTCTGGTCCAAAAACGGACTGAACCTCAAGCAGGGTCCAGCCTGACGCGCTCAGGCGCTGGGCGATTTCTGCTCGGGCCTGGCCCTTATCGCAGTTCGAGACTTGAATAACCCCGTAATGCAAACGCAGAGGGTTGTCCTTTTTCGCCTTGTAATCCGCATAGCAATCCGCCGCAGACGCAGCAGAGCCAAGCGATATCAGGGCCACAAAGGTCAGAGAAGAGAGGATCTGTTTCATAGGCCGCATCCTGCGCATGAGTTGCCGCGATATTCAATAACCTAAGGGGTTTGCCGGATCTGATATCCGATAACACCGGGCCGTTATTGCTTGGCAGGAACGGCTGCCCCCAGTGTCAGGGCAATCAGGACGCGGTCTGTCACATGGTCGCCCGAACAATCAGAAGGACACGCCTCATGCATAAGAAATTCATCGCTTTGATCATTGCGACCGCGGTTGCCATTACCGGCGTTTCGGCCTCTCAGGCGCGGGCAGCGGATGCAAAGGACATTTTGGGTGGTCTGGCGGCTATCGCGATCATCGGAGCTGGAGTTCATTATTATAACAAGGAAAAGGATAGGAACCGGGCGGCACGCCATCAAACTTATACTCCGAAACCTTACAAGCCCCAGCCGGTGCGCCCATTGCCGCCGCGCGTAGCCCGGTACGATCTGCCCCAGCGCTGCTTGCGTACGTATAACAGCTATTCACAGGACCATTTGTTGCTTGGTCCGAAGTGCCTCAAGAAACACTACAACCATGCCAATAGCCTGCCCCAAGAGTGCAAGGTTGGTTTCTGGAATGGCAAAAAGGTCAAGCGGGCATACGAACCTGCGTGCCTGCGCCAGAAAGGATACCGCGTCGTTTACCAGTAACATCGGTTGAGCAGGAGCGGTGCCAAAGAAGTGCCGCGTTGGAGAGGGCAGTGTGGGCGGCCCTCTCTTTTTGCTTGCGGTGCTGCGTGAAACGCGGTTTTCCGGTGGCATGACAAAGCCAGATTTCGAACTTGAGCAAGCGCTGCTGGAGCGGGGCCATATCCGTATCGCCGGAGTGGATGAAGTCGGGCGCGGCCCTTTGGCCGGACCGGTTGTTGCCGCCGCCGTGATTCTGAACCCAAAGGATATTCCCGAGGGTTTGAATGACTCTAAGAAGCTAACTGCAAAACGTCGGGCTGCACTGGACGCAGAGATTCGCGCCAGCGCCGAGTTTGCTGTCGCAGAGGCCACGGTTGCCGAGATTGATGAGATCAACATCTTGCGGGCCTCGCATCTGGCGATGCTGCGCGCGGTCGAGGCACTGACACCGGCACCCGATTTCCTGCTGATCGACGGCAATATGATACCGCGTGGTATGAAGATCCCGTCGCAGGCTGTTGTGAAGGGGGATGCCCGTTCGGTGTCGATTGCGGCCGCTTCGATCCTTGCGAAAAACTGGCGCGATCAGGTGATGGTGGATTTGGCGCAACAGCATCCGGGTTATGGATGGGAAACCAACGCCGGTTATCCGTCAAAACAACACAAAGAAGCGCTGCAAAATCTTGGCGTGACCCCACACCATAGACGTTCGTTCAAACCGGTGCACAATATCTTGTATCAAGAGTAAATCGTAAGCTGCTGATTCAAAAAAGAAATTGACGGCGAATCGTCTTTGACTCATCCTTGTCTCAACCAAATGAGCGCAAAAGCGCCGTGGATACTTGAGGCAGTGATATGACAACGACCACCAAAAAGGGCGCAAAAGCGCTCCCTTTAAACACGATTCTATCCGGGGACTGCATCGATGTGATGAACAGTCTGCCCGAGGCGTCGGTTGACCTGATTTTTGCGGATCCGCCCTATAATCTGCAGTTGAAAGGCCAGTTGCACCGCCCGGATAACTCTCAGGTGGATGCGGTTGATGATCACTGGGATCAGTTTTCCAGCTTTGGGGCCTATGACCAGTTCACCCGCGAATGGCTGAAGGCGGCGCACCGTCTGCTGAAGCCCAACGGCGCGATCTGGGTTATTGGGTCTTATCACAACATCTTCCGCGTAGGCTCGGCCCTGCAGGACGCGGGTTACTGGATTTTGAACGACGTTGTATGGCGCAAGTCGAACCCGATGCCGAATTTCCGGGGTAAACGCTTTACCAACGCACATGAGACGATGATCTGGGCCAGCAAACGCGAAGGCGCGAAATACACGTTCAACTATGAAGCTTTGAAAGCGCTGAACGAAGGCGTGCAAATGCGCAGCGACTGGGTGCTGCCGATCTGCACCGGGCATGAGCGTCTGAAGGACGAAAACGGCGACAAAGCGCATCCGACGCAAAAACCGGAGTCGTTGCTGCACCGCGTGTTGATTGGCTCGACCAATCCGGGCGATGTGATTTTGGATCCGTTCTTTGGCACAGGTACAACCGGGGCAGTCGCCAAAATGCTGGGTCGCGAGTTCATCGGTATCGAGCGTGAGGAAAGCTATCGTAAGGTCGCCGAAAAACGCATCGCCAAGGTGCGCAAGTTCGACCGCGAAGCGCTGGAGGTCAGCGCCAGCAAACGTGCCGAACCGCGCGTGCCCTTTGGCCAGCTGGTCGAACGTGGGATGCTGCGCCCGGGCGAAGAGCTGTATTCCATGAACCAGCGCCACAAGGCCAAAGTGCGCGCCGATGGCACGCTGGTCGGTCAAAACGTCAAAGGCTCGATCCATCAGGTTGGCGCGCATCTGGAAAACGCTCCATCTTGCAACGGCTGGACATACTGGTGCTTCAAGCGTGATGGGAAAACGGTTCCGATCGACGTTCTGCGTCAGCAGATCCGGGCCGAGATGAACTGATTTCAAGAACACCGCCGGTGCCTGTGGCCTGACACTAGGCACTACGCCTTGCCCCGCCGATCCTACGGCGGGGTCTTTTGTTTTGGCATCAACAGTGATTGCATAACAATGACTCTGACACTGCAAGAAAGATCACGGCCATGACCGAGACGACCGCGCAGCCCCGCCGCAGCCTGTTTTTTACACAGCCTGATACATACGATCTGGATAACAAGTACACCGAGGCCGCGTTAGAACGGCACAAACGCCAAGGGTTGGAGCTGGCCGTGCGTGCCCGTTGGGTGGCGATGGCGCTGACTGGGGTTCTTCTGATTTTCCTGAACCCGCAGTGGGAGGTGCTTTGGTATCACTTCATCCTGCTGTTGATCTGCGCGAACGGTTGGCTGATCCGTCGGGCCGGTCGCGTTGGGCAATCCCGTGCCGAGCTGTTTTTAATCTTCGTCGATCTGCTGATCATGACGCTTGGAATGATCGTACCTAACCCGTTCAGCGATGATGTTCGGCCATTGGCGATGCAATATCGGTTCGATAACTTCCAATATTTCTTCATCATTCTTGCTGCTGGGACTCTGGCCTATTCCTGGCGCACGGTGATTGCCATCGGCTCCTGGACCGCGATGATGTGGACGGTGGGTTGGATCATTGCCTGGTGGGTGGCGACACCCATTCCGGGGATCAGCGAAAAGGTTGCAACGGCCTTGCAAGGGTATCCGGATGTGGCGGAATTGCTGGATCCCAACAGTTTCATGGCACCTCAACGTGTTCAGCAGGTGATCGTTTTCATCATGGTTGCGGTGACGCTGGGCATCTCGATGCGGCGCCTCAATCAGCTGCTGATGAGCAATGCCGGTTTGGAACGGGAACGGGCCAACCTGTCGCGATATTTCTCACCTAACGTGGTGGATGAGCTCAGCCAGAATGACGAACCGCTGAAACAGGTCCGCAAAGAGAACGTGGCAGTCTTGTTCATCGACATCGTGGGTTTCACCAAATACGCCGCCGGGCGTGATCCCTATGAGGTCATCGAGGTGCTGCGGGGCTTCCACGCCCGAATGGAGACCGAAGTGTTCCGGCACCACGGAACCCTGGACAAGTATCTGGGTGACGGGTTGATGGCGACCTTTGGCACGCCGGTGCCGACGCCCTTGGATGCAAGCAATGCGCTGGGCTGCGCGCGCGCGATGGTGAAGGTGATCGAACGCTGGAATCTGGATCGTCGGCGTGCCGGAGAACCCGAAATCCAAGTTGGTATTGGGGTGCACTATGGCTCGGTTGTTTTGGGGGACATCGGCGCCAACCGGCTGGAGTTTGCAGTGATCGGTGATGCGGTCAATGTGGCGGCCAAGCTGGAAGCGCTGACGCGCGAGTTTCAGGCAAGCATAGTTGTCAGCGATGCTGTGCGGGAACGGGTAGCCGAAGAAAACCCCACTGTGCCAGGCGCGATGGAAGGTTTCACTGCACATCGCGATCAATCTGTTCGCGGGGTAGAGACGCCGATGAATATCTGGGTGATGAAGAACTGAAACCCTCCCGCCCATCAGAACAGCATCGAAGATGCCGTGCTGACAGTTGGGCCAGACAGCGCGCAGACGCGCGCTGCGGTCACGCTTTGGGCATCTGGTTCAAAGCCTTGTTATAAGGGTGCCAATCCGTAATATCGGGATAGTAGTGGCGTCTCCATTCCCGAACACGCGGGTTCATCACCCGCCGCCAAAGCGGAGGGATCATCGCTGCAACGGTCATCACCGGATAGCCATACGGCAATTGTGGGGCTGAGTCTGGTCTGTGATGTTGCAACAGCGGAAACCGACGGTTGGGTTTGTAGTGATGGTCGGAATGGCGCTGCAGATTGATCAGCAACCAATTTGACGCTTTATGCGCCGCATTCCAGGAATGGCGTGGCAAGACATGTTCGTACCGCCCGTCGCCCAGATGTTTTCGGGTCAGGCCGTAGTGTTCCACGTAGTTGACCAGCTCAAGCTGCCAGATCGCGACACCGGCTTGCAGCAGAAACAGGGCCAAACCAGCCCACCCTCCGATCAGCGCTGCCAGAATGAGCATTGCGCTTTGCAGGGTCCAGTATCGCCAAAATGGGTTGGAGCGATCCGTCCATGGCCGGTCTTTGCGGGCCAGCTTGTCGCGTTCGGCGTTGAAGGCTGACAAAAAGCATTGCCACAGAACGCGGGGATAAAAGCGGTGGAACCCTTCGTTGTACCGGGCCGTCACCGGATCGCGCGGTGTACCCACGTAACGGTGATGGACCAGCAGATGTTCGGACCGGAAATGAGAATACAGCACCATGGCCAAAAGGATGTCACCCAGCCATCGCTCGCCCCTACTTTTCTGGTGCATAAGCTCGTGGCTGTAGTTGATCCCGATTGTGCCGGACAGGACGCCCATACCGAAAAACAGACCGATTTTTGCGGGCGTCGACAGGTGGTTGGTGTGGGTTGCATACCAGATCAGGCCAAAGAGCGTCAGGAATTGAAGCGGCACCCAAAGCTTTGTCAGCAGGATGTACCAGTGCAACACATCATCAGATGTCTCCGGATCTGCATTCTGCTCGTTCAGGCCAGTGATCCGGTCCAGAACCGCAAACGCCCACCACGTTGAAAGTGGGATCAACAGGACCCACCAGCCTCCGGCAATTGCGGTGAACCAGATTAGCGGGATCAACAGCAGGGACACCCAGAAAGGGGATGCGGACTGCCAGCAGGACAGTTTTCCTGTTGTGATCATTTTTTCTGCTCCGACGTTATGGGCCTAGCCTAACTGTGGCCCGGCGGATTGCACAGCGGTCTTAACGCTCTCTCCATAGATCGTAGGCTTTGCGCATCACCGTTGGCAGGTCGCTGGGTTTGAAACTGTGCTTGTCCAACACTGTCAGGTGCTCGGGGACGTTGTTATCTTCGATATCGGCGGCCCAAACCCTGAGGATCAAATGGAAATGCGTGAAGGTATGGCGGACTTCAGCCGGCAGGATCGCCCAATCTGCCGGGAACGGGGCGCTTTCGGCTGGCGCATCGTTCCACTCTGATCCGGGCCAGCCCAGCATTCCGCCCAGAAGGCCCTTATCCGGCCGACGCTCCAAAACCATGGCCCCGTCTGCCTTACGCGCAATATAGACGTGGCCATAACGGGTGGGTTTGGGCCTTTTCGGCGTTTTTCGGGGAAGGTCGGCCTGGGTTCCTGCGATGCGGGCCTGACAGGGATCACGCAACGGACATATGCCGCAGGCCGGAGATTTCGGCGTGCAGATCGTGGCCCCCAGATCCATAACCGCCTGAGCATAGTCACCGGGTCGCGTGGTCGGTGTCAGGGCCTCGGCTTTTTCTTTCAGCAAAGGTTTGGACCCTGGCAAAGGATCGTGGATGTCATAAAACCGGGCCATGACCCGTTCGACATTGCCATCCAGCACTGTTTCGGGCTGATCAAATGCAATGGCCGAGATCGCAGCGGCGGTATACGGGCCGATGCCGGGCAGTTTCAGCAATGCATCATAGGTGTCAGGAAACTGGCCATCGTGGTCTTGCGCCACAGCACGGGCGCATTTCAACAGGTTGCGGGCGCGGGCATAATATCCAAGCCCAGCCCATTCCCCCATCACCTGTTCATCCGGCGCTGCGGCCAGCGCGTGAACTGTTGGCCAGCGGGTTGTGAAACGCAGGAAATAGTCTCGCACTGCCGCCACGGTGGTTTGCTGCAACATCACTTCGGATAGCCAGACCCGATAGGGGTCAGGGCGCACCCCGACCGCCCGATCCGCAGGGCTGACGCGCCATGGCATGTCGCGCGCGTGGCGGTCATACCACTCCAGAAGCGGGGTGCTGACGATGAATTCAGGGGAGTCACGCAAGTTTTATTCATCTCCTTGTCGGGTTTCGCTGGCACCCGATGGTCTGCCTATTACAATAGCGGTGTAGGAGTGGGAAACCAGATGCAACGCAGACGTTCCTCGACCCGCGGGTTCAAACGCACCGCGTCCTTGCTGAATGATCAGATCCGGCGCGCCGGTGAAAGCCGTGGCTTTGCCGTGTCGCGGTTGTTGACCCATTGGGCCGAGATTGTAGGTCAGGACACCGCTGCCATCGCGCGCCCGGTCAATGTGGGCTATGGCAAGGGCGGCTTTGGTGCGACCCTGACCGTGCTGACCACCGGCCCGCAGGCACCGATGCTGGAAATGCAGAAGGAACAACTGCGCGGTAAGGTCAACGCGGTTTACGGATACAACGCCATCAGCCGCATCCGCATCACCCAGACTGCTCCGACCGGTTTTGCCGAGGGGCAGGCCAGTTTCGACCACAAGCCGAAGCAGGCAAAACCCCAGATTGCTCCAGACGTTGCCGCCGAAGCCGACAAAGTGTCACGCGACGTGAATGATGAAGATTTGCGCGCAGCCCTTGAACGTCTCGCTTGCAACGTTTTATCCAAACAGAAACGCTGAGAAAGGGCCGAGAATGAGCCGTATTGCAACCGTAATCTGTGCGGCCGTCGCCGTAGCCGCTGGAGGCTATTGGCTGTCGCTGTCAAATTCCAATTCGTCCAACCTGTTGGTGAGCACTGCTGAGGCGCAGGAGGCTGAGATTGATACCTCGACCGTTATCGAAATGGTGCAGGGTGCCGAAGACGCACCGGTCGAGATCATCGAATATGCTTCTTTCACCTGCCCGCATTGTGCGAGTTTTCATCAGGGCGCGTACAAGCAGCTCAAGAAAGACTTTATCGATACCGGAAAGGTCAAGTTTACCTATCGTGAGGTTTATTTTGACCGCTACGGTCTGTGGGCGTCGATGGTCGCACGCTGCGCCGGACCCGAAAAGTTCTTTGGCCTCACCGACGTGATCTACGAGAAGCAGTCCGAGTGGACACGCGCGGGCGGTCCGACTGAGATCGTTGACGAGCTGCGCAAGATCGGCCGTTTGGCCGGGATCGACGGCGATCAGCTGGAAGCATGTCTACAAGACGGCACCAAGGCGCGTACACTGGCCGCGTGGTACCAGGAAAACGCTGAGCGTGACGGCATTCAAGCCACCCCGTCCTTCATCGTGAATGGCAAGAAGGTCGACAATCAATCCTACGCGGATTTCAAAAAGCTGATCGAAGCCGAGCTTGGCAGCTGATCTTTTGCCGGTCGGCTCCCGATGGGGTCGGCCGGATCTACTTAGGTGACGGGGCCGCGGTCAACAGCATCTCTTTGACCTTTTCGCCTTCTGGTATCTGAAGCCGGACCGGCAGCGTGATCACCTTACTTCGGAATGCAGGTGGCAGGCGCACGGCGTCTTTTTCTGTGGTCACCATCTGAGCACCCAGAGTGCGTGCGTCGTTTTCCAGCCGGGTCATCAGGGCCTGGGTTAGGGGCTGGTGATCGTCCAATGCTTCGGCCCGTATCAAATCGGCACCCATACGGCGCAGAGTTTGAAAGAACTTTTCTGGGTGTCCGATACCGGCAAAGGCCAGCGCCCGGGTTCCTGTCCAGTCCATACCGGTTTGCAGCGGTTCGATTGCCCCAGTGACATGAGGCACCGTCAGGTGGTCTTGCCATTGTTCAGCAAAGGTCTTTTGTGCGGCCTCGTCGCCAAGCGACAAAACCAGATTGGCGCGTTTCAGGCCCACATCCACGGGTTCGCGCAAGGGACCGGCGGGCAGACACAAGCCGTTTCCAAACCCGCGCTGCGCGTCGACGACGATAACCGAGAAATCCTTGCTGACCGAAGGGTTTTGGAACCCGTCATCCAGAACAATCACGGTCGCGCCTGCAGCCGCAGCCGCACGTGCGCCTGCAGCCCGGTCCTTGGCCACCCAAACCTCGCCGAACATTGCCAGCAGCAGCGGCTCATCTCCGACCTCGGCGGCTGTGTGTTTGGCCGGATCGACCTGCACCGGGCCTTCCAAAGACCCCCCGTGCCCACGCGTGACGACATGCGGCTCGTGCCATGCGTTTCTTAGTTGTTCGAGCGTCCAAATCACCGTGGGAGTCTTACCGGTACCACCTGCATTTAGGTTGCCGATACAGATCACTGGTACCCCGGGCTGCGCACCAGTTTGCGAGGCGATCCGGCGGGCTGTTGCTGCCGCATAGAGGTGACCGAGCGGCGCCAGAAGGCGCGCCCTCAGATCCCGTTGCTCAGGGGAAGTGTTCCAGAAATCAGGTGCCCGCACGTTCTGCACTCCGCTGATCCAGAATATCCTGCACCATGTCGATCAGGGCGTCCGCCTGGGGTGCGCCTTCGGTTATCATCTGCCATCCCGCCAGCGCCATCCCGGCCGCAAGATCCGGTGCCAAAAGTTCGATAAGTGCATCCCCCAATTCGGTCGCTGTCTTGACCTGTTTCGCAGCGCCCGCCCGCTGCAGCTGAGAATACAACGCGTCATGGCGGTGCACAAAGGGTCCGTGAATGATGGCTGATCCCAATGCAATAGACTCGGACGGATCACGCCCACCGGCGCCACGTTCCAGAGAGCTGGCCATAAAGGTCACAGCGGATACACGGCACCAAAGGCCCAGGTTTTCTGGGTCAGCGGTCAGGATCACTTGGGTGCTGTCTTCGATTTCGTCGCCGTCGTCCCAATTGACGCAACGCAAATCCATGGTCTCAAGCCGCCGCTTTAGCGGCCCTGCTTCCGTTTCGTCAGCGACATGCAGAACCAGAACAAGACGGTGCAGCATCCGAAGCACCTGCCGATGGGCCGTTAGAACCGAAATGAATTCTTTGTCTTGTACCCAAGCCGCCAGCCAAACCGGACGCCCTGCAAGGGTGTGGTTGGTTTCAATCAACTCGTCTTCGGGCCAGGGTCGCGGGTTTGGGCTGATACGCAGGGGTGGAGCCTCGTGGACCTTGGACGATTGAACACCAAGTCTGCGTATATGGCGTGCGGTCTCTGGCGATGCCGTCATGATTTCTTGAAAACAGTCAAAGGTTGCCCGGGTGATGTCCGGTAACCAACGTGCACTTCGCGGCAAGGAGACGCTGAATTCGGCATCGAATAAAATCAGCGGGATGTCCTGATCACATGCTCGGATCAAAATGTTGAGCTTCAGATCACCGCCGACCCAAAGACCCATTGTCGGATGCCAATGCTCCAGGAAACCACGCACAGCCCCGCTTTGGTCCTGAGGCAGGTTGGTCAGATGGAAATCGCAACCTGGCCAACTGTCCAGATCTGCGTCCGGTGGACCGGTCAGGACAAAGCTCAGTTCGGATCGAACCTGAAGCAAGCGTTGGCAAAAGTCGCTCACAGCGCGCAAGTGACCCGGCGTGGCGACTTGAATCCAGAGCAACTCACCTTCAGGACGAGGTAGGTCGATGCGCTGACCGACGGTGTTGCGCATTCCCCAGGACAGAACCCTGTAGGCCGCCAAGCTCAGGGATCCCGGCTTGCTCATGCCCCAATCCCGGGTCCGCTCGGATCCAGCCGCTTTGAAAGCTCTTCATGCAGCGCCGCGTTCGCTGCGATTACTCCGTTCAGCCGAGGAGTGGCGTTGTTGAACACCAAAGATTGCCCAGCCCGGTCGGTACACACACCACCGGCCTCTTGGATAATCAGATCACCGGCGGCAATGTCCCATTCCCAGCTTGGGCGCAAAGTCAGCATCGCGTCAAACCGCCCCTGTCCAACCAGAGCCATGCGATAGGCCAGAGACGGGCGATATGCGCGCCCGAAGTCAGGCACATGCCCGTCGCGCCAGTGCCGTGTATCGAGAGTCGGCTTAGCTGCCAGAACTTCCGATTGCTGCAAGTCGACATAGGCCGAGGTTTTGATTTCCTCACCATTCAGCGTTGCCCCCATTCCCCGGGCGGCAGCATAAAGCAAATTCCGCATCGGCAAATAGATGACAGCGGCCGTCACTTTGCCTTCATCGGCGACGGCGATCGAATGCGCCCATGTGCGCGCACCCTCGGCAAAGCTGCGCGTGCCGTCAATCGGATCGATGATGAAGGCGTTGCGGCGCTCCAGCCGCTCGGACGTGTCCTCGGACTCCTCGCTCAACCAGCCATACCCCGGTCGTGCGGCACGCAGCCGATCCCCAAGCATTGCGTTCACGGCCAAATCGGCCTCGGTCACTGGACCGGCGCCATCGGGTTTATCCCAGCGCTGCGCTTGCGTCCCGGAATATCGTGTGGCGATCTTGCCGGCCTCGAGTGCTGCGTCAATGAGCAGGGACAGGTCAGTTGCCGGCAAGTGTCATTCCTTCGATCAGCAACGAGGGGACCACGCGTGACAGATATGGACGGGCGTCATTCGCCGGAATAATCCGTCGTAACATGTCCCGCAAATTACCTGCGATAGTGCATTCATTGACCGGATGTTTGATCTCGCCGTTTTCCACCCAGAACCCAGAAGCCCCGCGTGAATAGTCACCGGTGTTGGGGTTGATCGTCGACCCGATCATGGATGTGACCAGCAAGCCGTTACCCATATCACGCACCAGATCAGCGCGGCTTTTGTCGCCCTGCGTCAGGCTGAGGTTCCAGTTGCTGGGAGAAGGCGGGCCGGACACGCCACGCGCAGCGTTGCCTGTTGACACCATGTCCAGCTTGCGCGCGCTGGATAGATCCAGCGTCCACCCGGTGAGGACACCGTTTTCAACAATTGCCCTGCGTTGTGTCGGCAAACCCTCGGCATCAAAAGGGCGAGAGCCCGAGATGCGCGGGCGGTGCGGGTCTTCGATCAGCGACAAATGCGCGGGCAGAACCTCTTGCCCCAAGCAATCCTTGAGCCAAGACGCGCCGCGTGCGATCGCTGCACCATTGCTGGCAGCCAATAGATGGCCGATCAGTGAAGACGAGATGCGTTCATCAAACAACACAGGGAAACTGCCGGTTTCAGGCTTGCGCGCGCCCACCTGCTGCACGGCGCGTTCACCTGCGGTGCGCCCGATCTCAACCGCGCTGCGCAGGTCGGATTGAAACGTCCGACTGTCGCCGTCATATTCCCGTTCCATCCCGGTGCCTTCGCCCGAGATCGCAACGCAAGACACTGACCGGCTGCTGCGCTCATAGCCGCCGGAAAAGCCGTTTGTGGCGGCCAGATGCACGCGGTGGGTTCCATAGCTCGCGGCCGCATCTGAGACCTGAGTGACACCTGATACAGCCAATGCCGCAGCTTCGGCTGCCAGAGCGTCCTGCATCAGGGTTTCGGCGGATGGGGCCGGGGTTGGGTCAATGAGTTCCAGTGACTGCGCATCCCAGTTGCTCAGCAGCTGGTCGCGATCAGCCAATCCTGAATACGGGTCTTCGGGGGCTTCTTTGGCCATGGCAACGGCGCGTTCCGCCATAGCGTGCAGGGTTTCCGGGCGGCTGTCGGAACTGGATACGATGGCAGACCGTTTACCCAGAAAGACCCGCAACCCCAAATCCGTGCCTTCCGAGCGTTCTGCATGTTCCAGCGCGCCGCCCCGCACCTCGACCGCAACCGAGGAGCCGTCAAGCACGATGGCATCCGCCGCCTCTGCGCCTGCTTTGCGGGCCACATCAAGCAATTGCTGGCTGATTTCTTCTGGTGTGCGGGTCATAAGGCCTCCGGGTTTATTTCCAAGGACCTAGCCTTGGACTGCCCGTCTCGCAAGACCCGTGACCGGATTGTGTGATGGGGATTTCGACAGACCCACCCCGGTTCAGAGATTTGGGCGAGGAACGGTGGAAAGAGGGCCGCAAGATACGCGGCCCTTTTCAAACATTATTTGATACGCTGGCCATTCGCTAGGATCTGACCATCCTCGGTGAATTCGATGGTCGAATTCAGTGTGTCCGGTTCTTCGCCCGGAACTGCCATCAGGCCCATCATCATCCGAGCCCCCAAGGCGTCATTGTCTGAAATGATACCCATGCCGATCAGGGTGTCGATCAACTGGTTGGCACCAACAAGTTCCAGGTTCGCAACGCCGCTTGGGCTGGGCAAGCCATCGAATTCTTCGGTGTTCGAGTTGTCGAACGCAAAATCGCCGTCACCTGTCAGTTTCGTACCGACCAGAGACACCAGCAGTTCATTGATTTTCAGAGAATGCAGCTCACCCGGAGCTTCCTCGGACTCGAGGTCAATTTCCGGGTCGAAGATGTTCATCAGAACCTTTGCCGTGCCGGTGGCATCCAGCGCGATTGTCGCGGGATCACGCGGAAGTGCGCCTGCAGGATCGAATATACCCCACAGTACGTCCGACATCGTGAAATCGGTCAGATTAAACCCCAGACCAAACGGCTGAACTTCGTCCGACTGCTGAACCGGGAACTCAAAGTTAAGCCCGGCATTGGCCATTGAGATTTCAATCGGGAAGGGCAGGTCTGCTGTAGTCACTGCCAGCGTCGTGCTGTTTTGGTCGATGTCATAGACCAGCTTTTCGGCATCGATGGTGGCTGCAAAGCGCCCACCTTCCGAAGTACTGTTCATCGAAAATGCCTGGCCTTCGCTGGTTCCACTCAGATCCGTGTTGCCCGACGCGTAGGTAAAAACTCCGTCGAACGCAAAACCGGCTTCGTAAAAGGACTGCGGATCCGAAAGATCAATGTCTTTCGGAAACACGTTTTCGCCTTCAAATGCCAATTGGTCCAACTGCCCATTGATCAATCCGGTTTCACCGCTTTCAGGGTCCTGAAAGTTCATGTTGTAGGTCAGGCTGGCTGCATTGAATGTCTGTGTGAGATCGCGGTTTTCGCCGATCTGCATCCGCGAGCTGCCGTTCAGATCATTCGCCGCGACCGCCAGGTCAAAGACGTCATCCGGAACCGTTTCGCCGTCAACTGCGATCGAGTCCAGTGAAATACTAAGCATATCGGCATTGTAGTCATAGGTCATGTCTTCGGGGGCGCCCGATACGACCATGTTCAATTGGCTATGAGAATAGGTCACCGTAGCTGCAAAGTCCCCTTCTTCGGCCTGACCCGTGATTTTCATGGGAAAGTTCTCGGGTATGCCGACCGACACAGTCCCGTCGCCGTTTTCGGTCAGCGTCATTTCGGGCATGACCATTTGGAATTGCCCTTCCTCTTCGGGCAGTGCCATTGAAAGCGTCATGTTCGAAATCGTGGTCACACCGCCCGCCGAGCTTTCGTCGCCTGTGATGGTATAGCCCATCGAGGTAAAATAGCCTTGCCAGTTGGACCAGACATCATCAGCCGTCAGGTCGGCAAGCGCTCCCTGAGTGGCAACGGCATAAGCCAAAGCTGCACCGCAGCTGCGGCGGAGAAAAACGGACATAAGGTAACCCTTCTTGATCAATTTGTGGCGCATGGTCGGGTTTGTGACGGGTATCGTCAAGGGGGCAAGGGCTGGACCCTTTCCCCGTTTCCGGGCTACGGCTGTAGCCGAAAGCAATTGCAGCGCGTGAGGAGGGGCAGATGCAGGGTAAAACGGTTCTTATTACAGGGGCCAGCCGGGGAATCGGGGCTGAAGCAGGGCGCGTTTTTGCCGCAGCCGGGGCCAATGTGGCTTTGGTGGCGCGCAGCCACGACCAGATCGATGCTTTGGCAGCCGCTTTGGGCGATCAGGCCATCGCTTTGGCGTGTGATGTCAGCGACTTTGCGCAGGTCGAGCAGGCCGTGGCCACCTGTGTCGACCGCTTCGGTGGCTTGGATGTTCTGATCGGAAACGCCGGTGTGATCGATCCGATCTTTCATCTCTCGAACGCCGATACAGAGGCTTGGAGCAAGGCCATCGACATCAACCTCAAGGGTGTCTTTTATGGAATGCGTGCCGCGCTGCCGATCATGCGGGCCGCTGGCGGGGGAAGCATTCTGACCATCTCGTCCGGGGCCGCATCAAACCCGGTTGAGGCATGGAGCCATTATTGCGCGTCCAAGGCCGGGGCCAAAATGCTAACGGAATGTCTGCATCTGGAAGAGGCCCATAACGGGATTCGCGCCATGGGCCTGTCACCGGGAACCGTGGCCACGGATATGCAACGGTCGATCAAGGCCAGCGGCATCAATCCGGTTAGTCAACTGGATTGGGATGTGCACATTCCCGCAGACTGGCCCGCGCGGGCGCTGCTCTGGATGTGTTCCGATGATGCGAATGAGTTTTTAGGCACCGAAATCTCGCTGCGGTTGGAGGATATTCGCAAACGGGTTGGGCTGATATGATCAATTTGATCAAAGAGGACGGCCTGTGGACAGTCACAATCAATAACCCGGGCAAGGCCAACGCTCTGACCGGGGGCATGCTTACCGAACTGGCCGAGATTGCCGAGGCCGCGACTGAGGCGAAGGCGTTGATCCTGACCGGGGCGGGCAAGGTGTTCAGTGCCGGTGCCGATCTTGACGAAGCGCGCGCCGGTCTGGCCACGTCGGATGTCTGGGAACGTCTTTCTGGTGCTATTGCGGCTCTGCCCTGTCTGACTGTTGCTGCACTGAACGGAACTCTGGCTGGCGGGGCCAACGGTATGGCCTTGGCCTGCGATTTGCGTATCGCGGTGCCCTCGGCCAAGTTCTTCTATCCGGTTATGAAGCTGGGGTTTCTGCCGCAACCTTCCGACCCCAAGCGGTTGGCGGCTTTGGTGGGACCGGCACGTACCAAGCTTATTCTGATGGCGGGCCAGAAAATCAGCGCACAAGAGGCATATGATTTTGGTTTGGTGGACCGGATTGTCGAACCTGATCACCTGATGCAGACCGCGCGCGATCTGGTGGCCGATAGCGTCAACGCCGACCCGAAGATTGCCGCCGGAATCGCAAGGTTGTGTTCATGAGGCTGTCGGCCCTGCGCCTGCGGGTCGCTGATCCGCTCAATTTGGCGGCCTTTTATCGCGACATTTTGGGTATGTTTGTCAGGGAAGAAGGGGCTAACGTTCGTGTAGGTTATGCGGGCGAGGATGCAGATCTTCTGTTGCTGCCCGGCGGCGGTGGATACACCTATGACCGAGGCCAGCGCTATTGGAAGATCGGCATAACCGTACCGGATGTTGATCTTGCGGCGACCCATCTGCGCGCGCGGGATGTTCCGGTAAGCGATCCGAACCAGTTTCTGGATATCGGCTACATGTGTCATCTGACCGACCCCGAAGGCTTTGTCATCGAGCTGTTGCAACAGGATTTCGAAGGCAACCGGCCTCCGTACGCCGCTGATCCCGATGCGCCGTTCGCGCAGGCGCGGATCGGTCAGATCACGTTGCGGACCGGGGATATCGCAGCTGAAGACACGTTTTGGCGCGGGCAAGGTATGTCATTGTTGTCCATGCAAGAGGTTGCTCCTTACGGCTTTGATCTGCATTTCTATGCCTTCACGCAGGAAACGCCTCCAAATCCCGATCTGTGGTTGGTTGAAAACCGGGAATGGCTTTGGAAACGGCCCTATACAACGCTGGAATTTCAGCACGTTGCAGGGGCTCAGTTCGCGCCTGTACCAGATTATCAGGGCATTGAAATCGAAGGCGTGCCCGAACCTCTGAACGACGCCTTTGGTGATCCGATCCTGCCGGTTTGATCACCGTCCGCGCCGTTTGCCTGGAACTTTTGACCGAAAGCCGGGTGGGCGTTTGCGAACCCAGTTCAGGAACTTTTCAAGCCTTGGATGCGCGCGCAGGGCTTCGACCGTGTTGTAATTGCGCGCCAGTTCGGCCTCGGTCAGTGTGGCATGGACCTCCTTATGGCAGATCTGATGCAAAAGAACGGTTGGCCCGCCCTTGCCTCCTTTGAGTTTTGGGATCAGATGATGCAGGCTGCCGCCTCCGTCGGGGATCGGGCGGTCGCAAAGCGGGCAGATCGGATCGCTGTTCGTCATAATGGTTAGAAACTTGCGCCTGAAAGTGGCGAAGGCAAGAGGATGTGAATGGCGCAGGCAGTGGTAATCGGAGCAGGCCCCGCCGGGTTGATGGCCGCCGAACAACTGGCCGCTGCAGGGCATTCCGTGCTGGTGGCCGAGGCTAAACCGTCAGTCGCGCGTAAGTTCCTGATGGCTGGAAAATCTGGACTGAACCTGACCAAGGAAGAGCCGTTCGATACCTTGATCCGCGCATACGGCGAGGCTGCGGATTGGTTGACTCCAATGGTTTCCGCTTTCGATTCCGATGCGGTTCAACACTGGGCGCGCGATCTGGGTCAGCCGTTGTTTACAGGCTCAACAGGCCGGGTTTTTCCCGAGGTTATGAAAGCCTCCCCCCTATTGCGCGCCTGGCTGGCCCGGTTAGGAAACGCAAGGGTAGAGGTCAATACCCGCTGGCGCTGGACAGGCTGGGAGGGTGAGGCGCTGAAGTTCGACACCCCCGACGGGGTGCGCAGCGTTTCGACTGATGTCACCGTACTGGCGCTGGGTGGGGCAAGTTGGGCGCGCCTTGGCTCGGACGGTCAGTGGACAGAAGCTCTTGCAAGTAGAGGTGTGGCTCTGGCTCCATTCGAGCCAGCAAATTCTGCTCTTTCCGTAGATTGGAGCGATCATATGCGACCACACTTTGGGGCCGCGTTGAAATCGGTCCGCTGGATGGCAGGCGATTCTGAAAGTCGAGGCGAAGCCGCAATTTCTGCAAAGGGGCTGGAGGGCAGCGGGCTGTATTCGCTCACCCCAGCCTTGCGTGTCGGGCAGTCGTTGTTTGTGGATTTGGTGCCCGATCTGGATCACAAAACCCTGCAGGCGCGCTATGCCGCGAAACGGTCGAAAGTTACTCTGTCTCAGTGGTTTAGAAAGTCACTGAACCTGTCGCCTCAAAAAGCCGCAATTTTCCATGAGATGATGAAACGCAGCGGCACAGCTCAACCAGATCAGTTTGCAGTGTTAAAGAAACTGCCCATCCTGTACGCCGGTCTGCGCCCGATGGATGAAGCAATCTCGACGGCAGGGGGCGTTAAAAGCGCGTCGTTGGATGGCGGCCTGATGCTGACCGCGTTGCCGGGTGTGTTCTGTGCCGGAGAGATGTTGGATTGGGAGGCCCCGACAGGGGGTTATTTGCTGACAGCCTGTCTGGCTACCGGACGGTGGGCTGGTCTGGCAGCCGCAGATTGGCTGGAAAAGACCCGGTAGTTCAACGTGATCGCGCCAGCATCGCAAGGCGGATCATGGCGCGTTCCACCAAGGCCATAGCGGGTGCCGTTTGACCTGCAGACCTAAGCGATAAATCCGTGTCGGTCAGAACCGTCAGCGCAGTTTCCAGCTTGGGTGCGCCCCATCCCTGCGCCTGTCGCAGAATACGGTCCCGCCGCTTGCCATAAACCGGCGGGCGCAGCTTGCCGATACCCTGTGCCGCGCCGCCCGGATCCGAGGCGCAGGCATAAAGCGTTCGAAAATGCCGGGTCGCCCCAATGCACAATGTCACACCATTAGTCCCTTGCGCCTGCAAGCGCCGGATCAATGGTCCGATCTCACCCGCGCGACCTTCGGCTACCACGTTAAGAACATCGTCCAACGCGGCTTCGGTCGAGCGTGGGGCGCAAGCCTCGATGTCTTCGATGGTCAGTTCTGAACTGTCCCCGCGCTTGTAAAGCGACAGTTTCTCAACGGTTTGGGCGAAATCGCCGGGGCTGAGGCTGACTGCCAGCTCGCTGATGGCAGACATGACATCGCGGGGTATGTTCTTCAGGCCCGATTCGGTCAGAATCCGTTCCACCTCGGCGCGGGACGGAGGGTCGTCATAGATGCCAACCGCATAGGCTGCGGGGTGTGCTTCGAACGCTTTGCGAATTTTCGAACTGGGTTTCAGTTGCCCGGCCGTAACGACGATCTGGGCGTCTCCGGGGGCCCAATCTTCAAGCGCGGCCAGAATCGAAGGTGCTGCGGTTTCGGTGGCCTCTTCGACAAATACCGCGCGGGGGCCGGGAAAGAACCCAACGGCCTTGATGGCATCCAGCAACAACGCTGGATCGCCGCGCAGATCGCTGCCGGGCAGGCGTGTCAGGCGCATTTCCTCTTCGGCACCGGGGCCAAGCAAAGCTGTCAGAACCTGCTGACGCTTGAGCGCGACCCGCATCGCATCCGCGCCATAGATCAGCAACCCGGTCTTGTCCGCGTCCGGCTTGGAGAAATATCCATCAGCCTCGCGCGGGCTCAGCTTCATGTGGCCAGATCCGGTTTTGAATTCAATCGGTTCACGATCTGGCTCGATAGAATCACCATCAGGCGGTCTTTGGCGTCGCGCTCATCAGCCAGGGTGGAAACGGTCGAACCCGCGGCGGAATAGGCCACAAAGTCGGTCGCAGTACCCGAAGCCACGATCTGTCCGGTTGCATTGGACCGCAGCGTATACTGGGCCCGCCCGTCAATCGTGTACCGTTGCGTTTCATTCGTCGTGGTAATCGCAGCCCTACGCGTCACGGTTGTGACCCGAACGTCCAATTTGTACTTGCTGACCGCATCAGCGCTGCGGCCCAGTCGCTGTTCCAGATTCTGGACCAGAAGATAGCTGTCGACATTGTTCGGCTCGGACACAGCAACCTTGCCGTAGAGTTGCGAACCCGTTCCACCAGGTGCGTAGACCGGTTGGAAGCCACAGGCCGCGCCAAGGAAACAGGCGGCCAGCGGCATCAGCAAAAGGGTTCTGCGGTTAAACAACGACATTCACGATCCGACCTGGAACTACGATCACTTTCTTGGGCGCGTTGCCATCCAGCGCCCTTTGCACAGCTTCGGTGCTGAGCGCGATTTTTTCAACCTCGTCCTTGGCCAGATCCTTGGAGACGCTGATTTCCGCGCGACGCTTGCCGTTGATCTGGATGGGAAGGGTAACGGTGTCATCAACCAGCATCGCCTCATCAGCGACGGGCCAGGCTGCGGTGGCAACCAGACCTTCACCACCCAACATGTTCCAAAGCTCTTCAGACAGGTGCGGTGTCATCGGCGACATCAGCTGTGCCAGCGTTTTGGCGGCTTCGCGTTTGGCCCCAGAGCCTGCCTTGGATTTGGCTAGCGTGTTGGTGAAAGCATACAGTTTGGCAATCGAGGCGTTGAAGCCAAAGGATTCGACGCCGCCCGAGACATCGTGGATCGCCTTGTGCATCTCGCGCAGCAGGGTTTCGTCTTCGCCATTGGCCGGAACGTCCGACTCGACGATTTCAGAGGTGATGCGATGTACGCGGCTCAGGTGTTTAAAGGCAGCCTCTGCACCCGAAGCAGTCCATTCCACGTCCCGCTCGGGCGGCGAATCGGACAGTACGAACCAGCGCGCGGTGTCGGCTCCGAAGGCCGAGATGATGCTAACCGGGTCCACCACGTTTTTCTTGGATTTCGACATCTTGGCCGAGGGGATGATCTCGACCTCAGTGCCATCTGCCAGTTTGCCGTCGGTAACGTCCTCGGGCAGGTGATAGACCGGGCGGCCATTGGCGTCGCGGGTCTGGTAAATCTCATGCGTCACCATGCCTTGCGTGAACAGCGCATCGAAGGGCTCGATGGCCTTTTTCGGTAGGTGACCGGTTATGTTCATCGCGCGTGCAAAGAACCGGGAATACAGCAGGTGCAGAATCGCGTGTTCGATGCCACCAATATACTGGTCGACATTCATCCAGTACTCGGCCTCGGCCAGATCGGTGGGCGTTTCGGCCCGTGGCGCGGTGAAGCGGGCGAAATACCACGACGAATCGACAAACGTGTCCATCGTGTCGGTTTCACGCTTGGCCGGAGCCCCACATTTCGGGCAGGCGCAATCCCGCCACGTCGGGTGGCGGTCCAACGGGTTGCCCGGTTTGTCGAAAGTGACATCGTCGGGCAGGCGGACCGGCAGGTTCTCTTTCTTCTCGGGCACTACACCGCAGCTGTCGCAATGAACGACGGGAATCGGACAGCCCCAATACCGCTGGCGGCTGAGGCCCCAGTCACGCAGGCGGTACTTGGTGACACCTTCGCCCCAGCCAGCGTTCTCGGCAAAGTCGACCGTTGCGTTGATCGCCTCGTCGCCGGTTGCCTCGGTCAGGCCCGCGAAATGATTCACCCAGCGGACTTTTTCGGTTTTCGGCGGAACGAACGCGATCTTGTCGACCGGCGTGTTATCGTCCAGGGCAAAGAACGTATCGATCACCGGCAGGTCGTATTTGCGGCAGAAATCAAGGTCGCGCTGGTCATGCGCCGGGCAGGCAAAGATCGCGCCCGTGCCGTAATCCATCAGGATGAAGTTCGCGATCCAAACCGGCAGTTCCCAGTTCGGGTCCAACGGGTGCTTGACGCGAATACCGGTGTCATAGCCCAGCTTTTCGGCGGTCTCGATGGCCTCTTCCGTAGTGCCGCCTTTGCGACATTCGGCAACAAATTCAGCAACTTCGGGGTTTTCGGTCTCGATCTGCTTGGCAATCGGATGATCCGGCGAGATACCAACAAAGGACGCGCCCAGCAGCGTGTCGGGGCGAGTCGTGTAAACCGTGATTGGGTCGCCACCATCGGTGCGTTCGAACCCAAATTGCAGGCCGCGCGACTTGCCGATCCAGTTTTCCTGCATCAGGCGGACCTTGGCGGGCCAATTGTCCAGCGTGTCCAGCGCGTCCAGAAGTTCTTCGGAATAGTCGGAAATCTTGAAGAACCACTGCGTCAGTTCGCGACGCTCGACCAAAGCGCCCGAACGCCAGCCGCGCCCGTTTTCCACTTGTTCGTTGGCCAGAACGGTCATGTCGACCGGGTCCCAGTTCACCACCGCGTTCTTGCGGTAAACCAGCCCGGCTTCGAGCATGTCCAGGAACAGAGCCTGCTGCTGGCCGTAGTATTCAGGATCACAGGTGGCGAATTCACGAGACCAGTCAATCGACAGACCCAAAGGCTTCATCTGCCCGCGCATGTCGGCGATGTTGCCATAAGTCCAATCTTTCGGATGGCCACCAATAGCCATCGCGGCGTTTTCGGCAGGCATCCCAAAGGCGTCCCATCCCATCGGGTGCAGTACGTTATGCCCTGTCGCCAGCTTGTGACGCGCAATCACGTCACCCATCGTATAGTTGCGCACGTGTCCCATATGGATTCGGCCGGACGGGTAAGGGAACATCTCAAGCACATAATACTTTGGCTTATCCGCCTTGTGGTTGGCGGTGAAGATTCCAGCCTTGTCCCAGGCCTCTTGCCATTTTGCTTCGATTTCGTTGGCCGAATAGCGCGACATTGTGCGGTCCTTCGTGAATGAAAACGCCGGGTAGGAACCCGGCGTGGTATTAGTGTGATTTTCGGCGGGTTGCTAGAACTTGTTGTCCGCAATGCGTAGCTGACGCGCACGAGACAGAATAGCGTCCTCTACAGCGCGGGTCGTTGCAGCGCTTACAGGTGCCCCGCCGTTGGCTTGCAGAGCAACGGACAACGACCTGGCTGCCAGCGCAGGGTCACTGATGTGAACGGTAGCCCGGTATGAACGCCCTCCACCCGGCGGTGTGCCGTAACCCGTTACAATGACACCGGTAAACGGATCGACTTCTTGCACGGGCAGGAAACTCAGCACATCAAGTGAAGCCGCCCAAAGGTAGCGATTCACATTGGTCACCTGCTCGGCTGTGCTGCGGTCGAAAATGTCCCAAATTGTCGAACGGTTAGGATCGTTCAACTCGCGTTCATCTGAATTGCCGCCGGCGAGGTTGGGCGTATAGGTCGTCGAGGCGCTTTGATTCTGTCCACATGCCGAAACAGCGGCGGTCAGCATGATCAATCCCAAAATCGTCGGCAGGCGCATTGTAAACCGGTCCTGTTTCACTTGTTCTACAGTATTCAGGGGATACTCCTAGCCAAGGACCCCCTCTGCAACAACCCTATTCTTCTGAAATCCTGGCGGGTGGCCGGTATTGGGGGGTGAGCGGACTGTGGCATCCTTGCACCAATCTGACCCCAATGACGCCGCAGCGTTTATGCCAAGCTTGCGCAAAGGGGGCAAAAAGAGCGAAACGGTGTCCGTGCTGAGACATATGCCGAGGCATGTGTCGAGTAGATAACTCTTTTTGAAACCGAGGGAAACAAGATGAAAAAAGTTCTCTTCGCATCGACGGCGCTGATTGCGACCGCAGGCGTTGCAGCAGCTGAAGTTAACTTCAGCGGTTACGGCCGTTTTGGTATTGGCTACGTTGAAGATCGTATCGGTGCCGTTACGAACATCTCCACTTCGGGTGGCGTGATCACCACCATCAACACCGCAGTTGTTGACACCGACGACGCAATCCTGGTTTCGCGTTTCCGTCTGAACATCGACGGCATCGTTGAAACTGACGGTGGCGTTCGCTTCGAAGGTCGTGTTCGTCTGCAAGCTGACGAAGACAGCAGCACCGGTGAAGCAAACTCGGCCGGCCTGAACGGCGCGCGCTTCTCGGTCATCTACGGCGGTCTGCGTGTTGACGCGGGCAACGTTGCAGGCGCCTTCGACAACCTTGCAAACTACTACGGCAACGAAGTTGGTCTGGAACTGTTCGCTGGCCAGTACTCGGGTGTTAACTACAGCTTCCTGGGTTACTCGTCGACCGGTTCGGGTGCGAACGCCGTGTTCTTCCAGTACGCAGTTGGCGACTTCGCCTTCGGCGCGTCGTACGACCAAGCGACAATTGCTGTGAACGGTGCTCCGCAAGACGCTGACCGCTGGGACATCAGCGCGACCTACACCTTCAACAACATCACCGCCGCTGTGGCCTATGGTCAGACCGACGCTGGTATTTCCGGTGTAAGCGATCCGAGCCTGACCGTTCTGACCCTGGGTGCAGAATTCGGTGACTTCTCGGGTACTCTGTTCGTTGCAGACGACGCAACCGAGATCGCAGCAACTGACGGCACCGCATGGGGTCTGTCGGCAGCCTACAACCTGGGCGCTGCAACCACCCTGCTGTTCACCTACGGTGACGGTAACGCTGATGCCGACCTGCAGCAGGTTGCAATCGGTGCGATCTACGACCTGGGTGGCGGTGCATCGCTGCGCGGTGGTATCGGTGTAAACGACTGCGACATCTGCGCAGACTCGACCATCGTTGCTGACTTCGGTGCTCAGTTCAACTTCTAAGCTGATCTGAACCGTAAGGTTTAAGGGCGGGTCTTCGGACTCGCCCTTTTCTTTTGTGCCGACTTGGTGTTTTTCTGCGCCAAAGACAGATTGAGGATCCCATGTCGCTGCAAGATATCACCGCTCGTATCGCCAAAGCCGAGGACAGGTCGGGGCGTCCGACAGGCTCTGTTAAACTCATCGCCGTGTCGAAAGTTCAGCCGAATGAACGTGTACAGGCGGTCCTGGAGCAGGGGCACAGGTGTTTCGGCGAGAATCGGGTACAGGAAGCCGCCGGGAAATGGCCGGCCTTCAAAGAACAGTTCGATGGGGTCGATCTGCACCTCATTGGCCCGTTGCAGACCAACAAAGCCCGGCAGGCGATGGAGCTGTGCAACGCGATCCACTCGGTGGACCGTCCTAAACTGGCCAAGACACTGGCGCGATTGGCGCAAGAGATGGGATCTTGCCCGGATCTGTTCATTCAGGTCAACACAGGTGAGGAGGAACAAAAGGCCGGTATACTTCCCGCAGATGCTGACGGGTTTATCGCCGAGTGCACGGCATTGGATCTGCCGGTACGCGGATTAATGTGTATCCCTCCCGTAGACGAAGAGCCAACGCTGCATTTCGCTCTTTTAGCCAAAATCGCCGCGCGCAACGGTCTGGAGGGATTGTCGATGGGGATGAGTGGCGATTTCGAGCAAGCTATCGCTTTGGGTGCAACCCATGTCCGCGTTGGCTCGGCCATTTTTGGCGAACGCGTCAAACCTCAGGAATAATCAGGCGGGTTCCCAAGGCAATGCGCCCCGCGATCCAGTGCAAATGGTCCCGACGAAAAGCCACGCATCCTTCGGTTGGATAGCCCGGCCTGCGCCATTGGTGTAAGAAGATTGCTGATCCATCGCCGGGGACGGCGTTGGGCCAGTTCCAGTCTGTCAAAAGAACCAGATCATAAAGCGGGTCGGATCGACGAAGTTTTTCGTGACTAAAGGCGTATGGCGCAGCAACCATGTGGTTGTAGTTGCTGTCAGATACGTCATCCGACCATAAATCCTGCGGGCCAATCGGTCGCGCCCAGTAATTCGGTCGTGCAATCCGGTCTGCGCGGTAAAGCATTCCGATAATCCGATGCGCCCCAGTGGGTGTCGCGCCATCACCTTCTCGCTTTGATTTGCTCAAACCGCCTTTTCCAATGGAACAAGGGAAGGTTCTGCCCAGAAACCGAATACCGCGCGGAGTCAGTACAAGGTCACTGGGGGTCAAAGCAGATGCCCCGACTTCGCAGCCTTTGTCGCCAGATAGCCCCGGTTATGCGCTGTTTCACCCACTTTCAGGGGCACGCGTTCGGTCACGGCAATCCCTGTCCGCTCCATCATTGCGATCTTGGCCGGGTTGTTGGTCAACAACCTGACCGAGTTGAAGCCCAGTGACTTCAAAATGTCCGAGCCCAGCCGTAAATCGCGTTCATCATCTTCAAAACCCAGCCTGTGGTTTGCTTCGACCGTGTCAAACCCCTGATCCTGCAGGAAATAGGCCCGCATCTTGTTGGCCAATCCGATGCCGCGGCCTTCCTGATTGAGATAAAGCAAGACACCAGCGCCTTCAGATCCCATCTGTGCCAATGCTCCGCGCAACTGCTGCCCGCAGTCGCATTTCAGGCTGCCCATCAGGTCGCCGGTAAAGCAGGCAGAATGCAATCGGGCCAAAACCGGTTTATCCCGATCCGGGCGGCCAATTTCGACGGCATAGTGTTCTTCGCCACCATCTTCTGGCCGGAAAACGTGCAGACGACCGGCCTCTGACACTTCCATCGGCAATCGGGCGGCAACCACTTCGTGCAATGCGCTACGATCCGCCAGATGCGGTGCGGCACGTGTGTGATCGATACATGTCAGGCCATGCGTGGCAGCAAACGAACGGCCGTCTTCGATGGAAACAACCACGGCTACTGGCAGGATGCGCGCGGACTTTGCCAGCGCGATTGCGATACGATGAAGATTGGCGTTGCCTTGCCGTTCGGTCATCAGCGGGCCTTTCATCGGCGCATTCAGGTCGTCCGAAGGGTCAGCCACTGCCTGAACCCAGGTGATATCCGCATCTGCGGGCACCACAACACGTGCCAAATCCCCGTCATAGGCCCGCGCTTTGAGCGTTTCGGCCCTACGCCCGGTTATCGCCACAACCGGTGTCCCTAATGCCTTCAGGTCAGCCAGGCGCTGCGGGCTCAGCGTCTCTGCCGACACTGCAAGCACGCTATAACCGCTGTCGTCGGTCAGTGCCACGGGAACACCCATGCGCAAGTCAGCCCGTGCTCGGGCCAGCAACTCAGTAATATCGGGGGCGAGACTCATCTAGGTTACCCTATTACGTACAACACTTCTCCTAGCTCTTTCGGAACGAAATGTGAAACATTTCTGCGAACTCTGACACGAAGGCGTGAGACCGTTGCAGCAAATCTTGTTGATTGCATCTTTCGCGCGCAAGTGATGGAAAAGCGTTTGGAGGATCGGGAAATGGCACAACTCAAAAAAATCCTGTTGGTGGACGATGACGAGGATCTGCGCGAGGCTCTCAGCGAGCAACTTGTAATGACCGAGGATTTCGATGTGTTCGAAGCCTCTGACGGAACCTCGGCGATGGAACGTGCGCGTGAGGCGATCTATGACCTGGTCATTTTAGATGTTGGCCTGCCCGACACTGACGGGCGCGAGCTGTGCCGCCTGATGCGCAAGCAAGGCGTCAAAAGCCCCATCCTGATGCTGACCGGCCATGACAGCGACGCTGATACCATTCTGGGTCTTGATGCTGGCGCGAATGACTATGTCTCCAAACCTTTCAAATTCCCGGTACTTCTGGCCCGCATCCGTGCCCAGCTGCGCCAGCACGAACAATCGGAAGACGCGGTCTTTGTGCTTGGTCCCTATACGTTCAAACCGGCGATGAAGATGTTGATCACCGAAGATGACCGTAAAATTCGCCTGACCGAGAAGGAAACGAACATTCTCAAGTTCCTGTACCGCTCGACCGACGGCGTCGTGGCGCGGGATGTTCTGCTGCACGAGGTCTGGGGTTATAACGCCGGTGTGACAACCCACACGCTGGAAACCCACATCTACCGTCTGCGTCAGAAAATCGAGCCCGATCCGTCCAATGCGCGCCTTTTGGTCACAGAATCCGGTGGATATCGGCTGGTGTCTTAACTCGTTATGGATTGATGTGGATCAAAGTGATACTGTGAAGTCATAATTAGGTTACTCCCAACCCGCGCATGTCCGGGTCATGACATGCACCTCCCTGTTGGACTGCCGGGCCGAATGGCCCGGCTTTTTTGTGATCTTCGAGTCAAGATCGGCTCAGAGTTGCGCATTGCGGACAAGAATTGAAGCCGCCCAGAACGAGCAGAGTGATAGAGTTTTCGATCATTGATAGCGCTTTTATTCGTCGCCGGGATAAGGGAAGTCTCTGCCAAGCGCCTCGCTGGCTTCTTCGAAGATTGGACGTAGAACGTCATCAACATCCCAAAAGCCGCTGGCTGTAAACTCCGAGAAACCCAGCTTGTCCTGATCAAGACCTCTTTCATCTGCAAACGCTACTCGATCATCAAGGCTTGGTGGTACAGCTGGAGCGCCTAACGGCGGCGCCCAAGTGCGTTCCTCGGTTACTGCCATACGAACGGTGATGTCATCTTTAGTAACATTCCAAACCATGAAGTCGTCCGCCAAGCTTAAAGGTCCGTCATACGTTTTTCGGATTCGGTCATAAACCGCTGTCGATGTGTCGAAGTCATTGAAAAAGTGATAAGCGACCGCCATCCGCGGCTTAACCTCAGCCATGACTTTACCGAAGGCTTCAGGCGCTGTGTGTACTTGAGTACCCACCAAAAGCGCACTCTCTGGCGAGAATTTCATCTTGTTTACGAGGTCCGGCACGGCAATAAAACATTCGTGTATGACAAGGTCCGCGTCTCTGGCGTAGTCTACAAACCATTTGTTTGGATACGTGTCAGAACTATACACAAACTTCAGGCCGTTCCATTCAAGCGAATAGCTGACCGACCCATCAATGGCATGAATCGCCGGAAACGTCCGGATCACGACGCCGTTCTCTTCGTAGATGACTTCGTTCTCTAGTTTGTAGTCAAACTCGGTCACGTCCATCTTGTAGCCACGGAAATCTACGTTCCCCGCGCGACCGGCCATATCCCACGCCAACATCTGCATCATGCCGTCAAGCGCGGATGCTGTGCCTAACTCCGGCGTCGCGCCGCTGGGCCCCCAGACCTGGAGTGGCACGTTGCGACCCATCAATGCGCCACCAATAAAAAGGTCGTGCAGTGCGCCGAAATGGTCCGTGTGCAAGTGTCCAATGAAAACTTTGTCGAGATAGTTGTAAGGGATTTGAAGTGACGAGATCCGCTCGGCCGAGCCGGAACCGATGTCGAAAAGAAACTTGTCACCGTTGCCCAATTCCACAAGAAAACAAGCCGCAGCCTGAGCGGCTCGGGTTGTTGGCATCCCAGTTCCGCAGGCTACAACGCGCATCTCGTCTGGTTGTAGGTCTTCGGTGTTGGGGTAATACACATCCCGAGGGCGGTCACGAACCGCTGTCGGAGAAACTTCGGTTTCCGTTTCCTGCGCAGACGCTGTTTTCGGGCCCAACGCTTCAACAAAACTTCCTAGGACAAAAGTAACGGGAACATTTTGCCTTTCGCTCAATGCACTAAACCCCACCCCGAAAGTGATTGCGGCAAGAATGGCTACACTTGAGAAATTAGGTTTCATTTCCCGTCCCACTGTTATTTCAAGCTTAAGTCGTGAGTATGAACACGTCTTGCAGAACGCCCCTTAACTACGTGACTTTATCACAAATCCGGCTTGATTACGAACGATCGGCTCGTCCGCTTGGCTGTCGCTTGTTGGTCCAAGCCATTGATCCCCTTTTCTCATGGCACCCATAGCAGTGTCGCGTTAACTTGCACCCAACCGCGACAAAGGAATCCCCCATGCCCTTCACCCTTGCCACCTGGAACATCAACTCGGTCCGTCTTCGGGAGCCTATCGTATTGAAATTGTTGCAGGAAGAAGCGCCGGATGTTTTGTGCCTGCAGGAATGTAAATCGCCTGTCGAAAAGATCCCGACCGAAGGGTTTGCCGAGCTGGGCTATACCCACATGGTTGCACGCGGTCAGAAGGGCTATAACGGCGTCGCGATCCTGTCGCGCCTGCCGATGGAAGAGGTGGGCGACAAGGACTTCGCCGGTCTCGGCCACGCCCGCCATATTGCCGGGCGGTTGGAGAATGGTGTCACCATCCACAACTTCTATGTCCCGGCAGGTGGTGACGTGCCGGATCGGGAGGTGAATGAGAAATTCGGCCAGAAGCTCGACTACCTCACCGACATGCGCGACTGGTTCCATGCGGAGAAGCCCGAGAAATCCATACTGGTCGGCGATCTGAACATCGCCCCGCGTGAAGATGATGTCTGGTCGCATAAACAACTGCTCAAGGTTGTCTCGCACACACCGATCGAGGTTGAGCACCTAGCCGAAACACAGGACGCAGGTGGTTGGGTCGACATTACGCGACAGGATATTCCTGAGGGTCAGCTGTACAGCTGGTGGTCTTATCGGGCGCGCGACTGGGATGCAGCGGATAAAGGGCGGCGGCTGGATCATGTCTGGGCCACGCCGGATATTTCCAACGCGGGCCACTCCAGCCGCATCCTGCGGGACGCGCGCGGGTGGGAAAAGCCCAGCGATCATGCTCCGGTCTTTGCGACGTTTGACGTCTGAGATGTAACTCTGCCCTTGGTTTCTGCGGCAAGCGATTGCATATAGGGCGCAAGTTCGAACGAAAGAGTGATTGCCATGGACCTTCTGAACGGCGCAGATTCCCCCTCCACCGATCTGATCAAAGACGGGAGCGAGGCCACTTTCATGGCCGACGTGGTCGAAGCTTCGCAGGAAACACCGGTAATTGTTGACTTCTGGGCACCCTGGTGTGGTCCGTGCAAAACGTTGGGCCCGATGCTGGAAGAGGCTGTTACCGCCGCGAAAGGCGCGGTGAAGATGGTCAAGATCAACGTGGATGAGGCGCAGATGATCGCCTCGCAAATGCGGATTCAGTCTATCCCAACCGTCTATGCCTTTTTCAAGGGCCAACCGGTCGATGGGTTTCAGGGCGCGCTGCCAGGGTCCGAGATCAAGGCGTTTGTCGACCGTGTGATCGAAGCGGCTGGCGGTGAAAGCCCGGGCGGCCAGTTGGATGATGCGGTGCAAGCCGCCGAGGAAATGCTGACCGAAGGTGCGGCTGCGGACGCGGCGCAAACTTTTGCGGCCATTCTGGGTGAAGACCCGAACCACGCAGCAGCCTACGGCGGTTTGGTGCGGGCACATATCGCAACCGGCGATCTGGAACAGGCCGAGGCGATTCTGAATGGCGCTCCTGCCGAGATCTCGACATCCGCCGAGCTGGAGGCTGCTCATGCACAGCTGGAGCTGGCCAAACAGGCCGCAGATGCAGGCCCCGTCGCCGAGTTGACGGCTGCTGTTGAGGCTGAGCCTGACAACCACCAAGCCCGGTTCGATCTGGCCCAGGCCCTGCATGCGAACGGCGACGTGGAAGAGGCAGTGGCGCAACTGTTGGAGCTGTTCCGCCGGGATCGCGAATGGAATGACGGCGCGGCCAAAACCCAGCTTTTTACTATCTTTGATGCACTCAAGCCCAATGATTCGATTGTTCTGAACGGTCGCCGCAAACTCAGCTCGATGATATTTGCCTAATCCCTGATCAGAGCTAGAATTGGGTACATGATTCATCCCGCCGACTTGCCGGATACGGTATCCGTTTTTCCATTGCCCGGGGCACTGCTATTGCCCCGGTCGCCTTTGCCTCTGCACATCTTCGAGCCGCGCTATCTACAGATGCTGGACGATGCGCTGAAAACCAAGGAAAGGCTGATCGCGATGGTTCAGCCGAACCCATCGGTCAGCGACGAGAACAAGCTGCACCGTATTGGCTGTGCGGGGCGGGTGACGCAGTTTTCCGAAACAGAAGACGGCCGGTATCTGATCACGCTGACCGGTGTGTCCCGGTTCCGCATTCTGTCAGAGTTGGACGCGTTCACACCCTATCGCCGGTGTGCTGTCTCGTGGGACGGGTTCGATCGCGATCTTGGTAAGGCCGAGAAAGACGACGGGTTCAATCGCCCAAAATTCCTGACCCTTTTGGAGCGCTTCTTTTTGTCCCGGCAATTGTCGACCGATTGGGAGTCAATGAAAGACGCAGAGGACGAGTTGCTGGTGAACTCATTGTCTATGCTTTTGGATTTCGATCCCGAAGAAAAACAAGCCCTTTTGGAGGCCCCCTGCCTGCGCACCCGGCGCGAGACGCTGGTGACGCTGATTGAATTCGCCATGCGCGGCGGATCAAATGAGGAAAAACTGCAATGACTGACACTGACCACGCTTTTGACCGCCGTATGCTCGAAGCGCTGATCTGCCCGCAGACACATACAACGTTGCGTTATGACGCAGAAAAACAAGAGCTGGTGTCCAAAGCTGCCGGGCTGGCCTTTCCCATCCGCAACGGGATCCCGGTCATGCTGATCGATGAGGCGCGGCAGCTCGACTAGATAGCTCGCCCTTGCAACAGCTTGGGCAGATCTCCGGTCAATCCTGCGGCCTCACGAACGAAGCCACGGCGCAATCCGGGCAATGACCCGACAATGCCCATGCCAATATCCCGCCCGAGGCGCAGCAGGGGGTTATCGTTGGAAAACAGCTTGTTGAAGACATCCGTCGCCATCGCAAGCGAGGCGGTGTCAAAGCGGCGCCATTCCTGATAGCGCTCTAGCACCATGACCGAGCCGATATCCTCGCCGCGCCGCCCGGCCAGAGTCAAAACCTCGGCCAATGCGCCGACGTCGCGCAGGCCGGCATTTAGGCCCTGACCGGCAATGGGGTGCATCCCGTGGGCGGCGTCCCCAACCAGTGCCATGCGGTCGCCGATGAAGGAATTCGCAATGGTCAGGTTCAGCGGGTATGTGAAACGGTCGCCTGCCAGACGGATCTCACCCAGAAAATCGCCGAAACGCGGGCGCAGCACTTGCAGATAATCTTCTTCAGACATGGCGTTGATCCGTGCCGCAGCCTCGGTACGCTCACTCCAGACGATAGAGCTGCGGTTTCCGGTCAGCGGCAGAATCGCAAGCGGACCGGGTGGCATGAAGAACTGATGGGCAATGCCATTGTGCGGCAGATCATGTTCGATGGCACAGACCAGCGCGGTCTGACCATAATCCCAACCGGTGCGTTTGATGCCCGCCCGTGACGCGGTGCCACTGCGGCGGCCATCGCACCCAACCAGCAGGCTACCGCCCACGGTGGTGCCATCGTCCAACGTTAAGGTCACCCCGGTGGCGTCGCTCTGTTGGGATACAACTGTCTTGCCGCTTATCTGGGTGATGCGCGGCTCTTCGGCCATCGCGCCCAGAAAAGCGCGGCGCAGATGGCGGTCTTCGACCATATACCCCATCGGTCCTTCTTCGATCTCGGCATGGTCAAAATGCATGAAAAACGGCGATGGCCCTGTTCCGGCATGACCATCTGTAACCTTGATTTCCAGCATTGGCTGAGCGTGTTCAGAAACGCGATCCCACACACCGATCGCATCCAGCAGGCGTTGCGACGCCAAAGCCAACGCATAGGCACGGCCGTCAAAGGCGGCATTCTTGCGAACCTTTTCAGCCAACGCATCGATCACCGTGACCGAGTGACCTGTTTGTGCCAGTGCCAGCGCCAGAGCAGGGCCATTCAGCCCGCCGCCCACAATCAGTATGTCAGATGCCTGTGTCATGCCCTGCAATATGCGCGCCCTTTCGGGATTGTCCATGTGCAGTCCTGTCGCTACCGTCACCCAAAGCCGAAAAATCAGGAGGGGTGAGATGCAGGATTGGTTGACCATGACCGCGTGTGATTTGGGCCGTGGCATTGGGATGGGTCAGATTGACCCGGTTGAGCTGACGGAAACCTACCTGTCTGCCATCGACTCTCATCCGCATCGGGACCGCATCTATGCCCGCGTCACCCATGACCGCGCCCGGTCCGAGGCGGAAGCAGCCCAGCAACGCGCCAAACTGGGCCTGCGCCGGTCCTTGCTGGACGGCGTTCCGATCAGTTGGAAAGACCTGTTCGATACGGCAGGCACTGTGACCGAGGCGGGTTCGGCGCTGTTAAAGGATCGTGTGCCGGATGCGGATGCGCTTGTTTTGCGCAATGCGACTCAGATGGGCACCGTCTGTCTGGGCAAAACGCATATGAGCGAGCTGGCTTTCTCTGGCCTGGGCCTCAACCCGATCACCGAAACGCCGCCCTGCATTGACGATGAGGATGCCGTGCCTGGCGGTTCATCTTCAGGCGCGGCGGCTTCGGTTGCATGGGGTTTGGCAGCTGGGGGTATCGGGTCTGATACTGCTGGGTCGGTGCGCATCCCATCGGCTTGGAACAATCTGGTTGGACTAAAAACCACCGCCGGGCGGATAAGTCTGGAAGGGGTTGTACCTCTGCGCCTTCGGTTTGACACGGTGGGCCCGTTGGCGCGCTCAGTTGAAGACGCTGCACATATGTTGGCTTTGCTTGAGGGCGGAACGCCTGCCGATCTGCGAGGTGCAAGCCTGAAGGGCCGCTGTTTTGCGGATTTGCAGAACGTGGCTAAAGACAATTTGCGCGATGCACCGCGCGTCGCTTATGAGGTTGGTTTGGAACGACTTCGAGACGCGGGCGCAAAGGTTATACCTCTTGAGGTTCCCGAACTTAACAACGCAATGTCCTTGTCTAGTGTTGTCGATACCACTGAATCGTATGGTCTGTGGCGCGATGTGATCGAGGCGAATCCTGATGTAATGTATCCCCCGATACTGGAACGGTTCCGAGCTGGGAAAGACGTATCCGGTCCGAACTACGTCGCTGCGTGGTCGAAGCTGGAAGCTTGTCGCGCGGCATGGGATGCCGCCACCGCTGGGTTCGATGCCGTTCTTGCGCCAACTGTTCCCAATCTGCCGCCAAATCGGGACCGACTGATGAATGACCACGAGTATTACGTGACCGAAAACCTGCTGGCCCTGCGCAACACGCGGATTGGCAATCTGATGGGTCTGGCAGCGCTGACTCTGCCAACCGGAACGCCCGGATGCGGGTTGATGATGATGGGGTATCCCGGCTCGGAAGAGGCCCTTTTGCGGTTGGGTTCAGCAGCAGAAGCGGTACTGGCCTGAATGCCACAATCCCCTGATTCGGAACCTCTTTGTCTGGACGAAGAGGGGCCCGGGCTGTAATCTGCCAAAAAAACGGGGCGTAAATGACCCCGATATTGAGGCAGTATTATGGATTTCCCCGAGCGGTTTTCGAACCTACCGGCTTATGCATTCCCGCGTCTGCGCGCCCTGTTGGATCATCACCAGCCGGGCGGTGACGTCGTTCACATGACGATTGGTGCACCCACGCATGATTTCCCGGCATGGGTGACAGATGTCATAATGGAAAACGCCTCTGGGTTTCAGGGCTATCCGCCGAACGAAGGTTCGGAAGACCTGCGTGGTGCGATCACGGATTGGATTCATCGCCGCTATGGCGTTCAGATGGACCCGGATGCCAATGTGATGGCGCTGAACGGCACCCGTGAGGGGCTTTACAACGCCGCTATGGCGCTGTGCCCGGAACAAAAGAACGGCCAGCAACCGATCATCCTGTGCCCGAATCCGTTTTATCAGGTCTATATGGTCGCTTCGCTTTCGGTAGGCGCGCAGCCCTATTTTGTGCCTGCAACCGCCGCAACCGGTCATCTGCCAGATTATGCCGGTCTACCGGCTGAGGTGCTGAATCGTACCGCCGTGGCCTATATCTGTTCACCTGCCAACCCGCAGGGGGCCGTAGCCTCGCGTGATTACTGGGCCGAACTGATCCGTTTGGCCGAGCAATATGATTTCCGCATCTTCGCCGACGAATGTTATTCCGAGATTTACCGGGACACGGCCCCAACAGGTATTCTGACCGTCGCACAAGAACTGGGCGCTGATCCTGAACGGATCACGCTGTTCAACTCGCTCTCCAAACGCTCGAACCTGGCCGGGTTGCGGTCGGGGCTGATCGCGGGCGGGCCGGAGACGATCAAACAGGTCAAGCAATTGCGCACCTACGCCGGGTCGCCTTTGCCGCTGCCCTTGCAGGCCGCTGCGGCAAAGGTCTGGGCAGATGAAGAACACGTACGTGAAAACCGCGCGCTCTATCAGGAAAAATACGCCATCGCAGATGAAGTCTTCGCGGGCGTGCAGGGATACATGTCGCCTGAGGCCGGGTTCTTCTTGTGGCTGCCGGTCGACAACGGCGAAGACACTGCATTGAAGGTCTGGAAGGACACCGGGGTTCGGGTCCTGCCGGGCGCATATCTTTCACAAGGTGATCTGGGGAACAACCCGGGCAAAGGCTTTATCCGGGTTGCATTAGTGGCCCCAAAAACAGAGTTGCAGCGTGGTCTGATCACACTCCGCGACTGCATCTATTCGTGAGGTACGAGGGCAAAATGGCATCATATAACGCGCGCAATCGCGATCCATTGTTGGACAGCACCACGCAAGCCGCCTTGGAGCGGCGCAGCAAGGAACTGATCGGCATCGCCCTGATCCTGCTGGGTTTGGCTGCGGCGGCAATGATTTGGTCCTACACGCCCGATGATCCGAACTGGATGGTTTCGACCGACGCGCCGGTGCAGAACTGGATGGGGCGTATAGGCGCATCGATCGCAGCGCCCCTTTTCATGATTGTGGGCTGGGGAAGCTGGGGTGTTGCCCTTGTTCTGATCGGCTGGGGTATGCGTTTTGCGGGTCATTTCGGTGAAGACCGCGCCATTGCCCGGTTGATTTTCGCCCCGATATGGATTGCCGTTGTCTCGGTTTACGCTGCGACCCTTGTTCCCGGTGCCGAATGGCGCGCGACGCACAGCTATGGTCTGGGTGGTCTGTTCGGCGACACGGTTATGGGCGCGTTGCTGACGCTTTTGCCGATCTCGTCGCATTTTCTGGTCAAACTGATGTCGCTGGCCATGGCGGTCGGGATGATCGCGCTGGGTATTTTTGTTCTGGGCTTTACCAAAGCCGACGTTAAACGCGGCTTCCGTGCGTTCCTTTTGGGTTTGGTGATGGCCTACGACCTGCTGATGAATCTGCTGGGCCGTGGCGCCTCGGCTACTGCACAGGCTGCACGGGATCGACAGGCGCAATGGAAAGAACACCGCGCCGCGCGGGTGGAACCTGTTTTGAATGATGACATCGCCTTCGGCGATCCCGTCTTTGAAGAACTGGAAGAAGAGCCCGAACCTGCGCCCAAAACCGGCCTGCTGGCGCGTATGCCGTCGTTGATCCGCCGCCCGGAACCGATGCCTGAGCCCGAGTTGGTCGATCCCGAACCGATCGCGGGCTTTGACGAAATGCCCGGCGAAGATCGCATCCGCTCAAAAATCTCGGCTGCTGTGCGCAATCGCAAAGTAGCAACAGGTGAGATGACGCCCGAGCCGGACCCGAACCTGCCTTTGACCAAAGGTCGAGGCCGTCGCCCAGACCCGCTGATCCTGAATGCGCATCAGCCAGATGAATTGCCGGCCGAGCCATTGGTAACCGTCAGCGGGTTGCCGCCCGAACCCCCGATGACAGCAGGAGCCGCACTCGAGTGGCATGATCCGGCCCCGGTCGAGTATGCGCCCGAAGCGATCCAAGGCCATTATGCACCGGACCCCGAACTGGACGATGAACCGCTTGTTGAGGATATGGCGGAACCCGTGCCGCAGCCGCGCCCTGCGATGAAAATCCCTGTGGCAGAACCGCGCAAACCTGTGGTCGCGCAACCGGTGCGCCGCGCACCGCCGCCGTCGCGCCGTGCACAGGCCGAGGCACAACCTGCGTTGTCTTTTGAGGAAAAGCATTCGGATTTCGAATTGCCCCCGCTTGGGCTGTTGTCGAACCCGGCCAGCATTCAGCGCCATCATCTGAGTGATGAGGCGTTGGAAGAAAACGCGCGGATGCTGGAAAACGTTTTGGATGACTACGGCGTCAAGGGCGAGATCGTCAGCGTGCGCCCCGGTCCCGTTGTCACCATGTACGAACTGGAACCGGCACCGGGCCTGAAGGCCAGCCGTGTGATTGGTCTGGCCGATGACATTGCGCGTTCCATGTCGGCGCTGTCGGCACGGGTTTCGACCTTGCCGGGCCGTTCGGTCATCGGCATCGAACTGCCGAACGAAAACCGTGAGATGGTGGTGCTGCGCGAAATCCTTGCCAGCCGTGATTTTGGCGATGGCAATCATGCACTGCCGCTGGCGCTGGGCAAGGACATCGGTGGTGAATCCGTTGTGGCCAACCTTGCCAAGATGCCTCACCTGCTGATCGCAGGTACGACCGGCTCGGGTAAGTCGGTGGCGATCAACACCATGATCCTGTCGCTTCTGTACAAACTGTCGCCGGATGAATGCCGCCTGATCATGATCGACCCGAAGATGCTGGAATTGTCGGTGTATGATGGCATCCCGCATCTGCTGTCCCCTGTCGTCACCGATCCGAAAAAGGCGGTCGTAGCCTTGAAATGGGTCGTGGGTGAGATGGAAGACCGCTATCGCAAGATGTCCAAAATGGGCGTCCGCAACATCGCGGGCTACAATGGCCGAGTGAAGGACGCGTTGGACAAAGGCGAAATGTTCAGCCGCACGGTGCAGACCGGGTTTGATGATGAGACCGGCGAGCCGACCTTTGAAACCGAAGAATTCGCCCCCGAGGCGATGCCTTATATCGTTGTGATCGTCGACGAAATGGCCGACCTGATGATGGTCGCAGGCAAGGAAATCGAAGCCTGCATCCAGCGTCTGGCGCAGATGGCGCGGGCCTCGGGCATTCACCTTATCATGGCCACGCAGCGTCCGTCGGTTGACGTGATTACCGGCACGATCAAGGCGAACTTCCCAACGCGAATTTCGTTCCAGGTGACCTCGAAAGTTGATAGCCGCACAATCTTGGGCGAGATGGGTGCCGAACAACTTCTGGGGCAAGGCGATATGCTGTATATGGCGGGTGGCGCCAAGATCACCCGCTGCCACGGTCCTTTTGTGTCTGACGAGGAGGTCGAGGAAATCGTCAACCACCTGAAGCAGTTTGGCCCGCCCGATTACATGAGCGGCGTGGTCGATGGCCCGGCCGAGGAAAAGGCAGAAAACATCGACGCCGTTCTGGGTCTGAATACCGGTGGCAACACCAACGGTGAGGATGCTCTGTACGATCAGGCAGTGGCGATTGTGATCAAGGATCGCAAATGCTCGACCTCGTATATCCAGCGGAAACTTGCCATTGGCTACAACAAGGCTGCCCGGCTCGTTGAGCAGATGGAGGACGAAAGCGTTGTTTCTGCGGCAAATCATGTCGGTAAACGCGAAATCCTCGTCCCTGAACAGTAAGATATTTAATAACAAGGGCAGAAGGCCTATCTGTACGGCATGAAACAGATTGCTTTTGCCCTTGCTTTGACACTCGCCGCACCTGCCGCATGGGCGGCGGATAAGCTGCCGCTGTCGCAGATTTCCAATTACCTGAACGGATTGAAAACGGTTGAGACGACCTTCACGCAAGTGAACGACGATGGATCGCTGAGCACCGGTAAGCTGTGGATGCAGCGCCCGGGCAAGATGCGGTTCGAATACGATCCACCCAACAGTGCGGTCGTGCTTGCGCGTTCTGGTAGTGTTCAGATTTTCGATCCGAAATCAAATCAACCGCCCGAGCAATACCCGCTGAAGCGGACACCCCTTTCCATAGTACTGGCGCGGAATGTGAACTTGGGGCAGGCCAATATGGTCGTGGGGCACAGTTTTGACGGCACCGCCACTGTAGTCACGGCGCAAGACCCAAAGAACCCAGAAGCAGGACGGATTGAGCTGATGTTCACAAACGACCCGGTCGAACTGCGCAAATGGGTCATTCACGACAATGCGGGGGGACAGACAACTGTTCTTCTGGGTGCTCTGACTGAAGGCGGACGCCTAGATCAGGGTTTGTTCTCGAACAGTAAAAGGGTCGGGTCAGGCAATCGCTGACCCGAGCCAAACTTTGTCAGTACCGGCAGTTTGACAACTGCGCCTGATACAGCTGCGCACGCGCGTCTACATCATTCGCAACGTTCAACAACCAGGACTTGCTGTTGTAACTGCCGCGTGCGAAACCGGTATGGCCTTCGTGATAAGCCAGGTATTGATTGCGCGTATCTGCTGGGTGAATGCCGTTACGTTCGTAGCTTTTGTTCATATACCAGCCGATAAAATCCGACGCGTCGCGAATCCGATCCCGCTTGGCGCGGCGTTTTCCGGTTTCACGCTGGTACTGTTCCCAAGTGCCATCCAACGCCTGACCATAGCCATAGGCGCTGCTTTGACGCCCCATCGGGATCACACCCAACACATATCTGTGTGGGGTGCGCGCATCGTGGCGATAGCGGCTTTCCTGATAGATCGTGGCCATCTGAACGTGTACGGGAACACCCCATTTACGTTCGGTGTTCTTGAAAGCCCTGATATAGTCGGGTTTTTCGCGCGCAATGCTGCACGCGTCATTTAATTTGCTGGGCGGCTGTTTGGAGCCGCCCCCACAGGATGCCAGAAGCAGCACCCCGAAGAGTACGATAAGAATTCTGCTCATGTGCCTCATGCCTTTTTTTGGGCATTCTAGCGCAGATTGAGCGATTTTGAAATCACAATCGTTACAGAACGATAGCAAGGATGGCAGGCAGTGCCGCAACGGAAAGGACGGTCGATACCATCACCATACCGGCAACGGCATCTGCGTCAGCTTCGAAGCGTTCCGCCAGAAGATAAGAGGTTACCGCGACAGGGGTGCACATCTGCAAGACCAGCACACCGAAGGCAATTGCATCCAACTCAAATACAACGGCGACCCCCCAGCCGAGGATGAAACATACCAGCAGCTTGAGAAACGACAGCCATACAGCCTGACCCAAACTGCGACTAGTCAGGCGTGCGATAGCCACTCCAACGGTCACGAGCATCATCGGAACAGCCATTTGCCCTAGCAAATCCAAAGTGTTGGTCAAAAAAAGCGGAGTTTCCCAGCCCTGCCACAAAAACAGGGCCCCCAAAAGCGTTGCCCAAACCATGGGCTGACGGATGACCTGACCAAAGGCGCCTTTGCCCGCCACAAGGTAGATGCCGTAAGTAAACGAAAACAAAGCGGTCACCGACAGAAAAATTACGGCATAGCCCAGGCCGGCCTGGCCAAACGCGAAAATACACAGCGGCAGTCCCAGATTGCCGGTATTCCCGAATATCAGCGGTGAAAGATACGTACGCTGTTCGAGTTTCAGAACACGAACGACGCACCAAAACACAAATGCCAGAATTATGTTTGCGACGATCGTGGCAGCGGTGAAGCGCGTCAGATCGCCTCCCGGAATCTCGGTCTGCATCAAGGCAACGAAGATCAGGCTGGGGACAGCCAGGGTCATTGCAAAGCGGGTAACAAACTGAAGACGATACTCGAATCCCAGTTTAACCCAGACAAAACCGATCCCTGCCAACAGAAAGACCGGCGCCGCAATTTCGAACACTGTCAATATTAGGTTCACAGACTGTTTCCCTGAGTTTCACATCAATGATTGGCTTTTAGGGCCAGAAACGGGTAGTAAATGCTTTGGGGGCTGAAACAATGCTAAAGACACGTGCAAAATACGGCTTAGGCCAGGTGGTTCGTCACAAAAAACAACCTTTTCGGGGGGTGATTTTTGACGTGGATCCAGAATTTTCGAACACCGAGGAATGGTATCAGGCCATTCCCGAAGACAGTCGTCCGCGGAAAGAACAGCCGTTTTACCACTTGCTGGCCGAGAACGACCAATCCTTCTATGTTGCTTATGTTTCAGAACAAAATCTGGTTGCGGACTATTCTGGAGAGCCGGTCGAGCACCCTGATATCCCCAATATGTTCGGTCCGTTCGAAGACGGAGCATATCCACTGCATTTCCAACTGAACTGAGGTTCTCCAACCACGCGAGCGTGGTTGCGCGTTTATCAGTAGCCAAGCGCGCAACCGTCCTTGCGTGGGTCGCTGGCCCCCTCCAAAATACCGTCTTCGCGGATTCGGATCGACTGTGCACCCCCAAGCGGCGTTTCCGGTCTTTCGATAGTGTGTCCGATTTCCGACAATTGTTTCGCAACACCCACAGGATAGCCGCGTTCCAGTTTCAGAACCGATCCGTCGAAAAACGCACGGGGGGCGTTGATGCTCTCTTGCAGTTCAAGACCGAAATCCCTGAGGTTTGAAACAAATCTAGCGTGGCCTGTTGGCTGGTAGGCTCCGCCCATCACGCCAAATGGCATCATAATGCGGCCATTCTCGGTCAGCATCCCTGGAATGATCGTGTGCATCGGACGCTTGCCACCGCCCAGTTCGTTCGGGTGCCCCGGCTCCAGCGTGAAGCCAGCGCCTCGGTTCTGAAGTAATATGCCGTATTTTTCCGAGGCGATCCCCGACCCAAAGCTGTGGAAAATCGAATAGATCAGCGAAACTGCCATCTGGTCGCGATCTACGACGGTTATATACACGGTGTCCTTGTGAACAGCCTCGGTCAGTTGAGCCGCCGAAGGCATGGCGCGTTTCGGATCAATAAGCGCGGCAAGTTTTGCGGCTAAGTCCGGGTCAAGGAAACGCTCGGCTTTGGACATATGGTCCGGGTCCGCGACGAACCGGTTGCGCGCGTCATAGGCCAACTTGGTGGCCTCAGCCTCGATATGGACCCGTTCAGCGCCAAAGGGGTCCATGTTGGCCAGATCAAAATGTTTCAGAATATTGAGCAACAAAATTGCAGTTGCGCCTTGGCCGTTTGGCGGATGCTCAACCAGTTCGACCCCGTTATAGGCCCCTCGCATGGGCTGCGTTTCTGTAAATTGCGTGTTTTGAAAGTCGTCAGCGGAATGCACACCGCCCTGCGCTGACACGGCAGCGATCATGTCTTCGGCAATTGCGCCCGAATAAAACGCATCGCGTCCTTCGCGCGCGATGCGCCGCAACACTTCAGCCTGACCAGGTGCGCGAAAAACTTGACCGACATCAGGTGCTTGCCCATCGATCAGGTAATGGTCGCGCGCGGCACCTTGCAGCGTTGCAGCTCCAATCTTCCAGTCAAACGCAACGCGGGGCGCAACCGGAATGCCGGCTTCCGCGTAGTGAATTGCAGGGGACAGGATTGCCTCCAACCCCAAACGGCCTTCGGCCTCTGCCAGATGGCAGAACGCATCCACGGCACCCGGAATTGTAACGGAGTCCGGTCCGTTCAGTGGCACAGAGGACAGACCAAGATCGCGCAAAGGCTGTGCTTGCGAGCCGGCTGGTGACCGCCCCGAGCCGTTCAGAGCGCGGACCCGGTTCTCTCCAGCGCGGTTGAACAGAACAAAACAATCGCCACCCAGTCCGGTCATTTGCGGTTCGCAAATTCCCAAAAGGACCGCTCCGGCAATTGCAGCATCCATTGCGTTGCCGCCCCGTTCCAAAATGTCGATTGCGACTTTGGCCGCCAGCGGATGAGAGGTTGCGCACATCCCTTGTGTCGCAAAGACTTCTGACCGGCCTGGTTTGTGCAAATCCCGCATAGTTTCTTTCTCCTTGGAACAGGGGAAAGCTATTCACTGATCGGGGATTGTCCAGAAATTTCAGGGAAGAAGTTCCTCGGCGCCGTTCACTGGGTGGGGGCTGTGATAATTGGCGCCGAGGGAAGCTATCTGAGCTACGAGTCACTGTATGGCGGTTGTTTGCGGCGCGACAATGTTTCGAAAATGGCGTTATTGTGACCAATTGGGCCTGATTACGCACTTTTGCCGAAGTTAAACCGCAGCGAAAGCCGATTACACCCATCTCGGCGCTCATATTGGATGTCACTGGTGAGTTGGTGAATCAGGAACCAGCCAAACCCCCCTTCCGGCAAATCTTGCGTTGTTTTCCCCAGCGGCGCAGGCGTTCCGTCCGGCATTTGTAGGCCAGGCAGCGGGCGCCCGGTATCCGAGATCAAGATGTCCAGCCGATTCCGATCCAGTCGACAAGTCACCTGCACCTTAGCCGGAGCAATGCCCCTGTAAGCGTGTTCCACCACATTGTTGATTGCTTCGGCCAATGCAATCTTCACATCGTCAGATTTATCAGGCGGCAAGCCATGATTTGCCAGACCGCTACTAAGCCGCGCGATACCTGCGCTGGCTTCTGCGTCTGTTGCGGGGAAGCTTAGTTCCAGGCAGGTCTCGTTACAAATTGGCTCCACGCCCATTCACTCCTGCTTTGGTCACGCATCCGGGTCCGACAGTGCGTCGTCCAGTGTTTCAAACAGCCGGAAAACGGTGTCCATCCGGGTCAGGCGAAAGACTTTCTGGACCACGGGTTGCGGTCCGGCCAGATCCAGCCTGCGGTCTTTGCCCAGTTGCTTCATCGACGCCACAATCGCGCCCAGACCGCTGGAATCGATAAACTCAACCCCCGACAAATCCAGCACAACCCGATCTGCGCCGTTTTCGGTTTCCGCGCGCATGTCTTCCTTGAACTGAATGGCCATCGCGGCATCGATCCGGTCGGAATGCACGGTTATGACCTGTATTGGGCCGTGTGATGTGCTGGTCAGCCCCATGGCTCGGGCGCCCTCCAAACTGAAAAATGAGTCGTAGAAATACGCTAGACGCCAATTCTTACCATTCGGTATTCAAGAACCCGAAAGCAGGAGGAAAACCCGGATGAAAGATGTTGTGATTACAGGAGCCGCCAGAACGCCGATGGGTGGCTTTCAGGGCATGTTCGATGGCGTTGCCGCCGCCGACCTGGGGGGGGACGCAATCCGGGCTGCGTTGCGCCAGGCCGGGGCCCAGACCGTCGACGAAGTTCTGATGGGATGTGTTTTGCCTGCGGGGCAAGGCCAAGCCCCCGCGCGGCAGGCCGGATTTGCAGCTGGTTTGGGCGAAGAAGTTCCTGCGACCACGTTAAACAAGATGTGCGGCTCGGGCATGAAAGCGGCGATGGTCGCCTTTGATCAGATCGCGCTGGGCCATGCGGATACAATGGTCGCTGGCGGCATGGAGAGTATGACAAATGCTCCTTACCTGCTGCCCAAGATGCGCGGCGGCGCCCGAATTGGCCACGGTCAGGTGGTCGACCATATGTTCCTGGACGGGCTGGAAGATGCCTATGACAAAGGTCGTCTGATGGGCACCTTTGCCGAAGACTGTGCCGAAGCGTATCAGTTCACACGCGAAGCGCAGGATGAGTACGCTCTGCAATCTTTGTCGAATGCCCTGACCGCACAGGAAAACGGGGCCTTTGATCAGGAAATTGCGCCTGTCACAGTTCGCACGCGTAAGGGCGAGATTGTCCAGGACTGTGATGAGCAACCGAAATCTGCCCGCCCTGACAAAATCCCGACCTTGAAACCCGCGTTTCGAAAGGACGGCACGGTGACGGCTGCCAACTCCTCTTCGATTTCGGATGGCGCCGCAGCGCTTGTCCTGGCCTCGGCCGAAGCAGCCGAAGCGCAAGGATTGGCGGTGCGCGCACGTATTCTGGGTCATGCAAGTCACGCGCAAGCGCCCGGGCTTTTTACCACTGCGCCGGTTCCGGCCGCACAGAAACTTTTGTCCCGCATCGGTTGGAGCAAGGATGACGTTGACTTGTGGGAGGTTAACGAAGCCTTCGCGGTTGTGCCGATGGCGTTCATGCATGAGATGGGTCTGCCGCGCGACAAAGTGAATGTGAATGGCGGGGCCTGTGCGTTGGGTCATCCTATTGGTGCCTCGGGCGCGCGCATCATGGTCACATTGCTGAACGCTTTGGAGAAGCGGGACCTCAAACGCGGCGTGGCGGCAATCTGTATTGGCGGCGGCGAAGGCACAGCGATAGCAATCGAACGCGTTTGACCCTTCATCTTTTTCCAAATATTTCGAGGGTGCGGGGGCATGGCCCCCGCGCGGCCCCTATGGATAAGAAACAATGAAAGTCGAATACGATACCCTGACCAAGACAATCGCGGCCTTGACTGAAGGCGAAACGGATCTGGTCGCTTTGATGGCCACGGTCGCGTGCGAGGTGCATCATTCCGATGACCGCTTTGACTGGACAGGGTTTTATCGGGTCGTTGACCCTGGCTTGTTGAAAATCGGCCCTTATCAAGGCGGGCACGGTTGCCTTGTCATCCCATTTGACCGGGGCGTCTGTGGTGCCGCCGCAAGGACAGGTGAGGTGCAGCTTGTGCCGGATGTCGACGCCTTCCCCGGCCATATTGCGTGCGCCTCTTCAACTCGGTCCGAGTTGGTTTTACCCGTTCGCAACGCAGCGGGTGAGGTGATCGCGGTTTTTGACATCGACAGCAATCAACCGGATGCGTTTTCGGTCGATGACGCGGAAAATCTGTCGACGATTCTGTCACAGACCTTCGCTTCAGCGTAGCAGTTTTTGGATGGGTTCAGACTCGTTCAATGGTGGCTGTGTTTTGGTTCTTCTCGGCATCTGATACAGTGTAGCTGCCGAATTTGAGTTGGAGCGGGCATGACACCAAACCAGTTCTCCACACCGCGCCTTTTGGTCAATCATTGGACGGAAGAACTTCAGGTCCCGTTGCTGCGGCAGAAACTCGAAAGCGAGCTCAGCACATTGCTGACACCCAATGTCTTGAAGTGCTTGCCGCCATCCATGCAGTTGCAGGATCGGGACATTTCGCACTGGATCGACGCCCGTTGCGTTGAAAGTGATGTTCTGGTGGTGCGGCAAAGACAAGATGGTCATCTGATCGGACTTACGATTCTGGCTACTGAGTTAAGTCTCAATGCAGTCCCAAATATTCATCTCGGCTATCTGATCGCAGAAAACGCCTGGGGCAATGGCTATGCCTCAGAGCTTTTGGATGGGCTGATCGCTGCGTTGACACCGGGCCCGGTCACACGCCTTGTTGCCGGGGTAGGACGTGATAACCCGGCTTCCACCCGCGTTCTTCAAAAATCAGGCTTTGTGTTGCTTTGTGAAAATGCGCCGGCAGATACCGAGATGTATGTCTGCCAAACCGGTAAACCGACAGAGCCGTCGGCTGTTTAGTTTCCAAAGGCAGATTACCTGCGATGCAAGCCCGAGTGCGCATCGATCCGGAATGAGGGGTGCATGAAAAAAGGCTTGGATTTTTCACTAAATTGCCTCATCGTGAAAAAAGGATAAAAAATTTCACGAGATTCGGAGTGTCTGTGTGAACAACCAAGCCCCACAAAGCGCGACATTGGGTGCTGACTTGCGTGCCTTGCGCAAGGCGCGTGGGTTAACCCTGACAGAGATCGCGACACGGCTGGAGCGTTCGGTCGGTTGGCTCAGCCAGGTTGAACGGGACATGTCCGACCCTTCCATCTCGGATCTGCGACAGATCGCTGAATGCCTTGGTGTACCCATGTCGATGCTGTTTGCTCATGCGGCGGTTCCGGTTGATGAGAAGGGATATGTTGTTCGTGCGGGCACGCGCCGGCCTATGGGGTCGGGGGAAGAAGGCTTGATCGAAGAACTGCTTTCGCCTGATCTGACCGATGATTTCGAAATGGTGCATTCCACGTTCGAGCCCAATTCGAAGATGCAGACGCCCGCCAATCGCCCGACGCAGGAAGTGGGCTACATGATTTCGGGCCGGTTGGATCTGACCATCGGGTCGCGCGTATTTACCGTTGGCCCGGGTGACAGCTTTCGGATCAAACACGAAACTTACCAATGGTCCAACCCCTATGATGAGCACGCAGTGGCAATCTGGGTCATTGCCCCGCCGGTGTATTGATGAGCTTTGAAGCCTGGACCATATTCGCGCTGTTTTGGGTGGTGTTCGTGACCACGCCGGGTCCGAATGCGGTCAATTGTATCTCGAACGGGATGAGTTTGCCCTTCCCAAAGGCGATGTTGGGTGTTCTGGCAATCCTGACGCAAGCAAGCGCGTTTCTGATCCTGTCGGCGCTGGGCATCACCGCACTGATCGCCGCGTCACCGACCGGGTTCTTCGTGGCCAAACTTGTGGGGGCCGCTTTCCTGATTTGGGTCGGCATCCGAGGCTGGATGAACGCTACGAAACCAGCGCCGGCCTCTGAACGACCTGCTCGGCATGTCTATTTTCACGCGCTGGCAGTGGCGACGATCAATCCTAAAAGCGTGGCCGGATACCTCGCTGCCTTTTCGCAATTCGTGCAACCTGACGTGCCGATCTGGCAGCAAATGGGGGTGATCATGCCCACCGCGCTGATCATCACCACGCTCAGCTATACCGGCTTCACCTTGTTGGGTGCGCTGATGGGCAAGGCGGCACTAGGGGCTGTGTTCAACATCTGGGTTCGCCGCGTGATGGCAACCTGTTTCATCATCTATGGTGTGTTGCTGGGGGCCAGCTCCACGCCCACAGCAAGGGGGTAGTCTAATGCATACTGGTTCCTGCCTGTGCGGCGCAGTTGCGTTTACGATCGACGGAGAGCTGTCGCCGCCCTCGGCCTGCCATTGCGGCCAGTGTCGCAAGCAGTCGGGCCACATCTGGTCCTCGACCTCGACCCATCAGGACAACCTGAGCTTTACCGCAAGCGACACGCTGCGTTGGTTCCGTGCGTCAGATACCGCGCGGCGGGGCTTTTGCAGTGAATGTGGCTCTTTCCTGTTCTGGCAGCACAATGCCGAAGACACGATTTCGATTTCCATGGGTGCGCTCAGCGAACCTACGGGCCTGAAGCTCTCAAAGCACATCTTTGTCGCTGACAAAGGTGACTACTACGACATCTCAGACGATCTGCCCCAGCGGGCACAGTAACAGAGGATCAAAACACATGAGTGATTTTCCAACCAAAGCCCGTGTTGTCATCATCGGTGGCGGCGTCGTGGGCTGCTCGTCCCTTTATCATCTGGCCAAAAAGGGCTGGACCGACTGCGTTCTGCTGGAAAAGAACGAGCTGACTGCTGGCTCGACTTGGCACGCGGCGGGCAACGTGCCGACCTTCTCGACCTCATGGGCGATCATGAACATGCAGCGCTACTCGACCGAGCTGTATTCGCGCCTGGCCGAAGAAGTTGACTATCCGATGAACTACCACGTCTCGGGGTCGATCCGTCTGGCGCATAGCAAAGAGCGGATGCAAGAGTTCGAACGCGCCATGTCCATGGGCCGCTATCAGGGCATCCCGATGGAGATGTGGACGCCGGAACAGGCCAAGGAGCATTATCCGTTCCTTGAGACGCATGACCTTGAGGGCGTTTTATACGATCCCACCGATGGCGACATCGACCCGGCACAGCTGACGCAGGCGTTGGCCAAAGGCGCGCGCGATCTGGGTCAGAAGATCATCCGCTTCTGTCCTGCGACCGGTGTGACGCAGCATGACGATGGCACCTGGACAGTACATACGGACAAAGGCGACATCGTCTGTGACTACGTGGTGAACGCGGCCGGATACTATGCGCAGCGCGTGGGTGAGATGTTCAAGCCATTCGGCGGCCGCACTGTGCCTGCCATGGTGATGAGCCACCAATATCTGCTGACCGACGAGGTGCCCGAGGTCGAGGCATGGTCGAAGGAACACGGCGGCAAGCTGCCGCTGCTGCGCGACGTCGATATCTCGTACTATCTGCGGCAGGAGAAGAATGGCTTCAACCTCGGTCCCTACGAGCCTAACTGCAAGGGCCACTGGATGACCGAAGACGATCCGATGCCCGAGGATTTCAGCTTCCAGCTTTGGAACGATGATCTCGACCGGATCGAGGATATCGTCACTGACGCGATGGAGCGGGTGCCGCTGATGGCAACCTCGGGCGTAGGCCGGGTGATCAACGGCCCGATCCCCTACGCGCCGGATGGCCTGCCGCTGATTGGTCCGATGCCCGGTGTGAAAAACGCATTTGAGGCGCACAGCTTTACCTTTGGCATCGCGCAGGGCGGTGGCGCGGGCAAGGTGCTGGCGGAATGGATCGTTGATGGCGCGACCGAATGGGATATGTGGGCTGTCGATCCACGCCGCTACACCGATTACACCGATCAGGACTATTGCAACCAGAAAGGCATGGAAGTCTACGGCAACGAATACGCCATGCACTTCCCGCACCACGAATGGCCTGCCGCGCGTGACAAAAAGCTGTCGCCGGTTCATGACAAGGTCAAAGCGTTGGGCGGCGTGATGGGCGTTTACAACGGTTGGGAACGCGCCAACTGGTTCGCGCAGCCGGGTGATGACACCACGCTTGAGGCAACGCATACCTGGGGCCGTTCCGGCCCGTGGGAGCAGCGGATTAAAGAAGAATGCGAGGCGGTGCGCGACCATTGCGGCGTGCTTGACCTGCCAGGGTTCTCGCGTTTCATGGTCAAAGGCGAAGGCGCTGCCGAGGCACTGCGTGGCCTAGTAGCTGGTGGATTGCCTAAAGTGGGCCGTATCAATCTGGTCTACATTTCGGACGACCGGGGTCGCATCCTGACGGAGATGTCCTGTTTGCGTTTGGGTGAAGATGAGTTCGTCATGATCACCGCCGCAACGGCGCAATGGCATGACCGGGATATTCTGGTGAATGCAATGCCCGCCAGCGTATCGGTTGAGGACGTCACCATAACCCGCGACACGCTGATCGTCACTGGCCCCAAATCGCGTGAGATCCTGTCGGGTTTGACCGACGCCGATCTGTCCTCGGGCTGGTTGACCCATCAGGCTGCAACCGTGGCTGGCCAACCGGCCCACCTGATCCGCGTTTCTTTTGCTGGTGAGTTGGGGTGGGAAGTTCACGCACTCAACGCGGATATGCCTGCGATCTACGACGCGATCCTCGGTGCAGGGGCCAAGCCGTTCGGTATGTACGCCCTGAACTCACTGCGGATCGAGAAAGGTTATCGCGCGTGGAAGGGCGACTTGTCGACCGATTACTCGCTTCTCGAAGGGGGGCTGGAGCGGTTCGTCAAACTGGACAAGCCGCAGGACTTCCCCGGCAAGGCCGCGATCCTGAGCGAAAAGCAGCAAGGCGTGAAGAAGTCGTTCGTCACCCTGACTGTTGAGGCTGGTGATTGCGACGCGCCATACATGTCCTGCATCTGGCAGGGGGACGAGATCGTCGGTGAGACGACGTCGGGCGCATGGGGGTACCGTGTCGGCAAATCCATCGCGCTGGGCATGATCAAGGCTGAGCTTGCGAACCCGGGTACCGAGCTTGAGGTCGAAATCTACGGCCAAAAGTGCCGCGCTGTGGTAGAGCAGAATAAACCGCTCTGGGATCCCGAGAACGAGCGGTTGCGCGCTTAACGTCTTGCGGAGACCGCCATGAGCAAACGATACGCCAAACTGGGGCCCGGCGAGGGCCCAAACTATGACTGGGAAAATGACCATACCTTCGTGAAGGTGTCAGGTCAGGACACAGATGGCGCATACACGCTCATGGAAGACAAACTGAAGGCCAGCTTCGCGCTTGGCCTTCATCGCCATGATACCCACGCCGAAACCTTCTATTTTCTGGAAGGTGAAGTTGACTTCTATGTCGACGGCGACTGGCATCGATGCGGGCAGGGCACCACGATGCACGTTCCGCCCGGAGTACCGCACGCGTGCCGCGTTGCAGGTGATACACCTGCCAAAATGCTCATGATCTTTCAGCCGTCAGGGTTTGATGGGTTCCTTGCCGAACTCGCGAAGATGACCGAGGCAGACTTTGCCGATGAGGCCAAAATGGCGAAGGTCAACGCAAGGTACGATATCGTTCCCATGGGGCCTGTTCCCGCGCACCCGGATGATGAGGTCTGAGATGGCTATCCCCAACACCATGTCTGGCGTTTATCTGACCGGTCACGGTGGACCCGAAGTCTTGGAGTGGCGCGAAGATATTCCGGTGCCAAAGCCCGGTCCGGGCCAGGTGCTTGTTCGGGTTGCCGCGGCCGGTGTGAACAACACGGATATCAACACGCGTGTCGGCTGGTACTCGTCGGATGTGACCGGCGCTACGGATACCGTGGAGCAAGACGTCGAAGCCGGTGGGTGGGGCGGTGCCTTGCACTTCCCCCGCATTCAGGGTGGGGATCTGTGCGGCATTGTCGAGATGGTGGGCGAAGGAGTTCATTTCAGCCCGGGCCAACGCGTAACCTGCCCGATCAACCTTCCGCGCCCGCGTCCCGGACATCCTCGGGGGTTCGTTGCGCTGGGGTCAGAGATCGACGGCGCGTTTGCCCAATACTGTCTAGTAGAGGCGGATGATCTTTACGACGTCAGTACCTCGCCCTTGTCGGATGTTGAAGTTGCAGCCATACCCTGCGCCTTTGGAACCGCCGAAAACCTGCTGACCCGCGCAGGCGTGACTGCAGGGCAAAAGGTCTTGATCACTGGTGCGTCAGGTGGTGTCGGTCTGGCCGCTGTACAGCTCGCGTCACTGCGCGGGGCCACTGTATGGGGCGTAACGGGCGCTGCGAAAGCCAAGGTCGTCATGTCCCAGGGGGCAAGAGCTACGTTTGACCGTAGTGAACCGCTGCCTCAAGACATGTTTGATGTGGTCATTGACGTCGTTGGTGGTCCTGCTTGGGCATCGCTGATCCTTGCCCTGAAACCCGGAGGACATTACGCCGTGTCGGGTGCAATCGCAGGCCCAATTGTTCAGGCCGATCTGCGGGATATCTACTTGCGCGACATCACAATTCACGGGTGCACCCATCAAAGCCCTGAAGTCTTTGGACGTCTTGTCGAATTGATGAATTCGGGACGGATCAAACCGTTGATCTCTTGCACCTATCCGTTAAAGGATATCGCCCAGGCGCAAGCGGACTTCCAATCCAAGACCTTACCGGGCAAGCTGGTTCTTTTGCCCCAAGGAGCGATAGCATGACAGATATCACCCTTTTGGATGGTTCGATCGGGCAGGAACTGGTTAAGCTCAGTGGCAATGCTCCAACGGCGCTTTGGTCAACCCGTGTCATGATTGAACACCCCGAATTGGTGCGCGAAGTTCACGCCGAATATTTTCGGCGCGGGGCCACCATTGCGACCACCAACACATATGCGGTTCACCGGTCGCGACTGCGGTTTGAAAACATCGAAGATCAGCTTGAGGCCCTTGTTGATACAGCCGTCTCGCAAGCACAAGCGGCTTGCGAGGGTCGGCAAGGGCGCGTTGCCGGATCATTGGGGCCTTTGCTGGCATCGTACAGACCTGACCTGAAGCCCGACCCAATCGATGCTGGTGAGAAATTTGCGGAACTGGTTGGCCTTATGGCGGATCACGTAGATCTGTTTCTGATCGAGACGGTGTCATCAGTACTTGAAGCCGAAGGTGCGCTACGGGGTACGTCGGAATGTGGCAAGCCGGTATGGCTTGCTCTTTCAGTAAATGATGACGACGGTCGCTTCCTCAGGTCGGGAGAGCCCTTGGCGGAAATTGCTCCGCTTATCAAAGAGTTTTCCCCGGATGCGCTGTTGATCAACTGTTCGCGTCCCGAAGCGATCCCGGCCGCGTTGGAGATCCTGTCCGGCATGTCCCTGCCATTTGGGGCCTATGCCAATGGTTTCACGCATATCTCGGACGGGTTCCTCGAAGATGCGCCGACAGTGGACGCATTGGAACAACGTCACGATCTTGGCCCGGACGCTTATGCAGATCACGCGATGCGTTGGATCAATCAGGGTGCTACTATTGTTGGCGGATGCTGCGAAATCGGCCCGGATCATATCGAAACACTGGCCAACCGTTTGCGGGCGGCCGGGCACAATATCGTCTGAGCACACAGATGACAGCAGAAGCGACACAGAGAAGCCCAAAGCAGACGATCCAGCATTTCGACATTCTGGTCGCGCCCGGTTTTGTGCTGCTTGAGCTTGCCTCGCTGGTGGATGTACTGCGTGTGGCGAACCGTGTTTGTGCTTCTCCGCCTTTCACATATTCGTACCGGTCGCTGCGCGGTGGCGATGTGGCCAGCAGCAGTGACGCGGTTGTTTCGACCTCAATTGTGCCGCAGCAGCCCAAGGCGGACTATCTATTTGTCATCGGCAATTCCGACCCGGATCAACCCGACCTGTCGCTTGGGCGCACTGTCTCGGATTATACGTACCGTGGTGCACAGGTTTTTCTGCTGTCTGAAGCCGCCAGCCGTTACATAGATGAAAAAGGCACCGAAGACCTGGCAACCCATTGGGAAAATGCCTCTTTCCTGCGTGAGCGCGGCGCCCGGTTTGAGGCGAAACTTCTGATTGCCACAGAGAACGGACCTGTGGTCACATGTGCGGGCATGGGTGCGACTGCGGACATCGCACTGGCTGTCATCGGGCGGCACATCTCGGGGCCGGCGAAAATGACCGTCGCGGATATCATGCTGCATGAGCAGATTCGCGACTTTTCTTCCATGCAGCCGTTTTCCGGGGCAAAAACCTCGGCCACCGGAGATGCAAAACTGGATCAGTGCATCAAACTGATGCAAGAGAACATCGAAGATCCGCTGCCCATCCAGCAGATTGTCGAGGATCTGAACCTGTCGAATCGGTCGTTGGAGCGTAAGTTCAAATCCTTTTTGGGCACCACGCCCAATGGGTTTTATCGTGAAATGCGTCTGGCAAAGGCCAACAACTTGCTTATGAACACCACGATGAGCGTGCGCGAAATCGGTATGGCTTGTGGGTTTCCAAACGGATTTTCTTCTGTTTACAAGAGCTTCTTCGGGGTTACTCCGTTTGTCATGAGGCGGGACAGGCGTCAGACCAACCAAAGATGATTTTCACGAATTTGGTGACGTTTTTGGTGCATTTCCTGTCGACCTCCTATGGCATCCTTCCGCAGACCAAACACTATCGGAGTCGTCATCATGGTTGATCTTCCCAGCAAGGCCCGCGTGGTCATAATTGGCGGCGGTGTCATCGGATGTTCTGTTGCCTATCACCTGACCAAAAAGGGCTGGAAGGATGTTGTTCTTCTGGAACGAAAACAGCTAACCAGCGGTACCACATGGCACGCGGCGGGTTTGATCGCACAACTGCGTGCCACTGCGAACATGACCAAGCTGGCGAAATACAGCCAGGAACTTTACGGATCTCTGGAAGAAGAAACCGGCGTTGCCACGGGCTTCAAACGCTGTGGATCAATCACCGTGGCTTTGACCGACGAGCGCAAGGAAGAGATTTACCGTCAGGCGGCCATGGCGCGCGCCTTCGGTGTCGAGGTCGAAGAAATCTCGAACGAACGCGTTCAGGAGCTGTATCCGCATATCAATCTCGATGGCGTCAAAGGGGCCGTTTACCTGCCGCTGGACGGCCAGGGTGATCCCGCCAATATCGCACTGGCGCTGGCCAAAGGTGCACGGCAACGCGGCGCCGTCGTGAAGGAACGGGTTAAAGTCACTGACATCGTCAAGCAGGGCCGTTCTGTCACCGGGGTGGATTGGGTCGCGGATGACGGCAGCGCTTCGGGCCATATCGAATGCGACATGGTGGTGAACTGCGCCGGGATGTGGGGTCATGAGGTTGGCCGCATGGCGGGCACCAACGTGCCGCTTCATGCGTGCGAGCATTTCTATATCGTGACCGAAAATATCGATGGTCTGACCCAACTGCCAGTGCTGCGCGTGCCTGACGAATGCGCGTATTACAAAGAAGATGCAGGTAAAATCCTGCTGGGTGCGTTCGAACCCAACGCAAAACCCTGGGCAATGGACGGCATCCCGGACACGTTCGAATTCGATCAGCTCCCCGAAGATTTCGACCATTTTGAGCCGATCCTCGAAGCTGCGTGTGAGCGGATGCCAATGCTGGCCGAAGCCGGTATCCACACTTTCTTCAACGGCCCGGAATCGTTCACGCCTGACGACGCCTATCATTTGGGTCTTGCGCCCGAGATGGATAATGTATGGGTCGCTGCGGGCTTCAACTCGATCGGTATTCAGTCTGCCGGTGGTGCGGGCATGGCACTGGCCGAGTGGATGGACACGGGTGAGAAACCTTTTGACCTAGGCGACGTAGACGTCAGCCGGATGCAGCCGTTTCAGGGTAACAAAAAGTACCTCTTCGAACGCTCGAAAGAGACGCTGGGGCTGCTCTATGCAGACCACTTCCCCTATCGCCAAAAAGCCACTGCGCGCGGCGTGCGCCGGACGCCGTTCCACCACCACCTTCTGGAACAGGGGGCCGTCATGGGCGAGCTGGCCGGCTGGGAACGCGCCAACTGGTTCGCGAATGAAGGACAGGAACGGGAATACCAGTACAGCTGGAAGCGCCAGAACTGGTTCGAAAACTCGGCTGCTGAACACCGCGCCGTGCGCGAGAATGTCGGCATGTATGACATGTCTTCTTTCGGCAAGATCCGTGTCGAAGGTCCCGATGCCGAGAAGTTCATGAACTATATCGGCGGCGGCGACTACTCGGTACCCAATGGTAAGATCGTCTACACGCAGTTTCTGAACCGCACAGGCGGGATTGAGGCGGACGTCACCGTTACGCGCCTGACCGAAACCGCGTATTTGGTTGTGACCCCCGCTGCGACCCGTCTGGCAGATCAAACATGGATGATGCGCAACTCGGGCAATTTCAATGTGGTGATCACGGATGTCACGGCGAGTGAAGGTGTTCTGGCTGTCATGGGGCCCAACTCGCGTGCACTGCTCGAGAAAGTATCGCCCGACGATTTAACCAACGCGGCCAACCCCTTCGGCACTGCGCAGGAGATTGAGATCGGAATGGGCCTGGCGCGTGCTCATCGCGTCACCTATGTGGGCGAGCTTGGATGGGAGATCTATGTCTCTGCGGACATGGCAGGCCATGTTTTCGAAACCCTCCATGAGGCCGGACAGGATATGGGGCTGAAGCTGTGCGGTATGCACATGATGGACAGCTGCCGGATCGAAAAAGGCTTTCGGCATTTTGGCCATGACATCACCTGCGAGGATCACGTGGTTGATGCGGGCCTGGGCTTTGCGGTCAAGGTCGACAAAGGCAGCGACTTCATCGGACGGGCAGCAGTGATTGCGCGCAAGGAAAGCGGCCCTAAAAATCGGCTGGTGCAGTTCAAGTTGGCTGACGCTGAACCGTTGCTGTTCCACAACGAGCCGATTCTCCGCGATGGCGAATATGTGGGCTACTTGAGTTCAGGCAACTATGGCCACACGTTGGGCGGTGCCATTGGTCTGGGCTATGTCCCGTGCGAAGGCGAAAAGGCTGCGGACGTTCTGGCATCTTCTTACGAGATCGATGTCTGTGGGGTGAAGGTTAAAGCGGAAGCTTCGCTCAAGCCGATGTACGACCCGAAATCAGAGCGTGTGAAAATCTGACATGCGAGAGGGGGGCTCTGCCCCCGCCGCCCGTTCCGGGCGACTCCCCCGAGGTATTTAGGGCCAGATGAATGAAGGATCCCTTGTTCATCTGGCCAAAAAATACCTCGGAGCGCGAGGCAGCGCCTCGCTGCGCCAACATGAGTTTCAACGCGACATCCGAGATCGACCCATCACTATTCGTTATGTGTTACTTCACGGTTTTCAGAGTTTTCAAGCTGATGTGAACTGCCGTAAATGTGTCCGGTATCAACCGGAGATTTGCTGTGGCCGACACGCCCATTCCCTCTCAGAATTCCGACACACCTAAGGGTCTGGCGCTGGCGGTAACCGCATATGTCCTTTGGGGATTTTTGCCGCTCTACTTGAAAGCGCTGGACCATATTGGCCCGGTCGAAGTCGTGGCCCATCGCATCATCTGGTCTGTGCCGGTGGCCGGGTTGTTGTTGGTCATTTTGGGGCGCACTCGCGACCTCAAGGCTGCGCTGGGTAATCCGAAGATGCTGGGAATGGCGGCTTTGACAGCTGCTTTGATTACTGTGAACTGGGCAATTTATGTTTGGGCGATCTCAACCGGTCATGCTTTGGATGCCGCGCTTGGATATTACATCAACCCGCTGTTCAGCATCGCACTTGGCGCGATTTTGCTGCGTGAGCCACTGACACGCATGCAGCTGATTGCCGTGGGTCTGGCCTCATTGGGTGTGTTGGTTCTGGTGTTTGAGGCCGGCCGTTTGCCATGGGCTGCGCTTGGCCTGATGGTGAGTTGGGGGTTCTATGCGTTTTTCAAACGATCCCTGCCAATCGGGCCCAATCAAGGGTTCCTGCTTGAGGTGCTTATCCTTTTGATCCCGGCTTTGGTCTACGTCACATTTCTGGGCGTGCAGGGTACGGGGCATTTTGGCCTGGGACTGTCAGACACCCTATTGCTGTCCTGTGCAGGTGTCGTGACGGCTGTGCCGCTGCTGGTTTATGCAAACGGTGCAAAGCTGGTGCGACTCTCCACGATGGGTATCCTGCAATACATTGCACCAACCATGATTTTCGTGACAGCAATCACTGTGTTTGGCGAAAAGATCGACACCGGTCGGATGATCGCTTTCCCGCTGATCTGGGCGGCGTTGATTGTCTATTCGATCCCGATGATCCGGCAGGCGCGGGCTCAGGCCTGACGCAACAGTTGCGCTGCGGCGTCTGCCCAAAGGGCGTAGGCGTGTGGACTGGGATGATAGCCGTCCGGGGCAGCAAGCGCCGGGTCATCCGGCAGATCGAGTTTCAGATGGCTGACATGGGGGTAGGCTGACACAACCTGCTGCAGCGCTTGATCCAGCCGGGCCGCCTGACGGCCAAGGACCCAGGCCAAAGGATCGGACAAGGCCGGGAACCTGTTCATTTGTGGAACGCCGGTTACGACAATGCGTCGTGCTCCCAGATCGTTGGACAGAGCAGTGATAAGCTGCGTTTGGCGGTGCGCAAATTGTCGGGATGTAACGGCACGGGTTACATCATTGACGCCTAAGGCCGTGACAACTGCGTCGAACTCCCCCTGCAGGCTTTTCAGGCGGTGGAGTGTGTCCAGTGTTGTGTGCCCCGTGGTCGCTTCCAGTTGCCACTCGACCGAATAGTGTTTGGCCAGCCGGTCAACCAACTGCCCAGAAAGAGCCTGCGCTTGGGTTCCGGCCCCAACACCAGCAGCCGAGCTGTCGCCGCAGATGAGCAGGCGCAGGCGTGGTCCGCGACCTGATCTGCCCGTTCGCGGACCAGCCGGTTCAGGCAACATCTGAGCGTTGCGGCGCACAGAAAGACCCTGTGCCGCCAAAACCGGCAGCAGGGGAATGCGCAGGACTTGATCGGCTGCAACCAAACCGCGCATAGTCAGCTCAGGGCGTCTTTGAACTTAAGAAAGCGTGCGTCGGTCATCACGCGCGCCATCATCGCTTCTCGTAACGCACCCACTGTTTTGTAAGGGCGCATCACGACCTCGAAGGTCTGAATCAAGCCTTCGTCGTTCAGCGTGATCAGATCCACCCCGATCCCGTCAAGATCGCCGACCTTGCACTGGAATTCCAACGCCCAGTCTTTTCCTTCGCCCATGATGCGGCGATAGCGGAAGTTTGAAAACACCTGACCGACATGTCCCAGAACGGCGGCCACAGGCGCACGCCCGGTCCAGGTGCTGTAATAGGTCGGGGGCAGGAACTGAACGTCCTCGGCCAACAGCGCGTGGATCAGGGATTCATCGCCTTTGGCTACAACCTCTTGCATTCGTTCGATGGTCGGGTGCATGTCGTTTCCTCCTGTGCCGAAGGTCACTGAACATTGCCCAACAGGCAAGGACGACGTTGCGGGAGGTCACGGGCTGCGATAGGCAGGCCCCCATGAGCGAGACTTATGCCCCCCCTCAAACCCCGCTGGATGTCTTGCACGAAGACGCCCAGTTGATCGTGGTGAACAAACCGTCTGGCCTGCTTTCGGTGCCGGGGCGTGGTGAACACCTGGCCGATTGTCTTTTGACTCGGGTGCAGGCGGCTTTTCCCCAGGCATTGCTGGTGCATCGGTTGGACCGGGATACATCAGGGGTCATGGTTTTTGCCCAAACGCCCCATGCTCAGCGCAATCTGAGCATGCAGTTCGAACAGCGCCAGACCCGCAAAACCTATGTCGCCCGTGTCTGGGGTCGGCTGGAGCCAAAGACCGGCACAGTGGACCTGCCTTTGATTGTGGACTGGCCCAACCGGCCCCGACAAATGGTCTGCCACGACACCGGAAAGCCTGCGCTCACCGATTGGCGCGTCGTAAAACATGAGGGCGACACAACGCGTGTGCGCCTGTTTCCCAAAACCGGTCGGTCTCATCAGTTGCGGGTTCACATGCAGGCGTTGGGTCATCCGATTCTGGGCGACCCGTTTTATGCAACGGGTGCTGCGGCGGATTTCCCAAGATTAATGCTGCATTCGGAAGAACTGCGCATGAAACACCCAGAAGGCGGGGTTTCAATGAAATTTCGTGCCGGGGCCGATTTTTGAAGAATTCGCATCCCAGTTGGCGGCTAATTGCCGATTTCACTGGATTGTTGCTTGAGACCCAACACCCTGGCCGTGATATACTGGGGAAAACCAAACGCACCTGACAAACGGGTGTTTGAGCAGAAGGTGATATCATGACGATTTCCAAGTTTATTCTGGCCACGGGGCTGAGTTCGGTTCTTGTTCTGTCGGCTTGCACAGATCCGGGTACGTTGTCGGTGCAAAGCGATCCGAACCAAAACACCAAGCAAGGCGCCGTTCTGGGCGGTCTTGTCGGGGCGGGCATCGGGGCGATTGCCAACAACTCGAACCCCGGTCTGGGCGCGCTGGCAGGGGCCGCAATTGGCGCTGCTGGTGGCGGTCTGATCGGCAACCAGCTGGACAAACAGGCGGCAGAGCTGCGTCAGCAATTGGCAAATGACGGGATCACCATCGTTAATGCGGGTGACCGGCTGATTGTGACTGTTCCTAACGATATTACCTTTGACACCGACAGTTCGACCGTGCGCCCGGCGCTGCGATCGGATTTGGTGAAAGTGGGTCAAAATCTGGTCAATTACCCCAATTCGAACGTGCAGATCGTCGGTCACACAGACAGCGACGGTGACGCGGGTTACAATCAAGGGCTGTCTGAACGTCGCGCCAATGCGGTTGCGGATGTCCTGCGGGCTAATGGTGTCAGCTATAATCGCATCACAACAATCGGTCAGGGCGAGAACAATCCTGTGGCATCGAACCTGACACCGGAAGGCAAGGCGCAAAACAGGCGGGTTGAAATCGTTGTTGTGCCCAGCGGAAACGCGTAACGCGGATTAAACATTTTGCACGGGGTCGCCTTTGGCGGCCCCGTTTGCGCATTGACTGTGCGTCAAATGGGGTTTGGAACAGATCAAACTCGGGCTAGTTTTCAAAAAGTCACTGAAACGGAGCCTCTCTAGATGTCTCAACCCACTCTCCTTGGTCTGTCCGGGTCCCTGCGTCAGGGTGCCACCAACCGCAAGCTTTTGCGAGAAGCGGCCCGGTTGTTTGATCCGTCCCACTTTGTCGAAGCAGACCTGAACTTGCCCCTTTATGACGGGGATCTGGAAGAGGGTGATGGAATTCCGGCAGCGGTGCAGTCTCTGGCAGATCAAATCGCACAGGCTGACGCGGTAATTATCTCGACGCCGGAGTACAATAAGGGTCCATCTGGCGTTCTGAAGAACGCGCTGGACTGGGTGAGCCGCACTCAGGGTAACCCTTGGGCCGACAAACCGGTTGCGGTCATGTCGGCGGCAGCGGGTCGTGCAGGCGGTGAGCGGGCACAGATGATCCTGCGGTCGTTTATGGTGCCCTTTCAGCCACGCATTCTGCAGGGGCCTGAAATCCATCTGGCGAACAGTTCGAACGAGTTTGACGAGCACGGAAAACTGGCCTCTGACCGCTATGAAAAGTCACTGCACAAACTGATGCAGAAACTCCGGGCCGAGGCTGGTTTTTGAAACTGGCTCGCGTATTGGGCATGGCACGTTCGGGCTGGCTAGCCTCAAACGGTGGTGTTGGGTATACGCGTCCATCTCGTAGAGTGCATCGATTACAATGAGGCGTCGGGTCGGAAATCTTCGGGGATTTCATCCCGGTCTTCCAGCATCAGATCAGCCATGACCTCGGCGATCTTGGGGGCCATGCCAAAACCGATTTTGAAACCTCCATTTGCGATAAACTGACCCTTGTGCAGTGGGTGCGCACCTAACATTGGTGCGCGGCTTTTACTGCGGGGGCGGACACCAGCCCAGCGTTCTATTACCTCGGCCCCGTGCAGCAGCGGCAGGGCGCGCGTGGCGCGGTCGATCACATCGTCCAGAGCGCTGTCTGTGCTGGTCGGATCGTCATACTCCCGTTCCGAGGTTGACCCGATAGCAAGTGTTCCGTCCGCGTGGGGTACGATATGTATAGCATCGGCAAAGAGCTGCGGGACCTCACCCGCGTCAAAGCGCAGCAGGGCAGCTTGCCCTTTGACGCCGTTGCCAACGGTCTTGCCGTAGGCATCGTTGAGCTCTTGTAACCCGGCAAGGCCAGTTGCGTGCACAACCCGTCCTTTGTTTTCCGCATCATTGACAACATGAACGCCCATAACATCAAGGGCGGCCACAAGCGCGGCGCAGGCTCGCCGGGGGTGCATCCGTGCGGTCAGAGTGTCCCGGATGACAAATCCGGTGGGGCTGGGCGGGCACCACGCTCCAGCCTGCGCGGTGGTGATCACGCGCCATTCGGCCTGACCTTGCCAAAGTTTATCTGCCGTACCTTCGCGCTGCCGCGCAAGGTCAAGGCCGCGGGCATCCGAGATGGGTTGAAGGCGACCCAACCGACCATAACCGGGGGAAACGCCGCCGGTTTCTTCGACTTGCCGCCAGAAAGCTTCAGCCATGATCAGGCTTTCGAACTGAAAGGCTTTCTTGGCGTTCCAGTTTTCAGGTACATGTGGGGCCAATGCGCCGACCAGACCACCGCTGGATCCGGCCCCGGGCCCAAACGGATCGACAACTTGCACATTTGCGCCGCGCCGGGCGCAGGTCCAGGCAATGGACAGGCCGAAAACGCCTGCGCCGCGAACTGTAACATCGACCATTGCCAATTCCCTTTTCCTTGTTCAGTGTCGCGCCGCTTAGCTACAGGATTCCCCGATGGCAGACCAGCGTGCCAAATTGACTTGGACCGAGGATCAGATACCGGTCTCGGATCGTTTTGATGATCCCTATTATTCTTTGCAGAACGGGCTGGAAGAAACGCGACACGTGTTTTTGGCTGGCAATGATTTGCCTGCGCGCTTCACACCTGGATTTCACATTGCCGAGCTGGGTTTTGGCACGGGGCTGAATCTGCTGACCGTTTGGTCCGAGTGGGAGAAATCAGGTCAAACCGGACCCTTGCGGTTTACCAGTTTCGAAGCTTTTCCCATGGCCGCGAAAGATATGCAGCGTGCGCTTGAAGCCTTTCCCGAATTGCAAGCGTGGAGCAGTCGGTTTCTGGCGCATTGGAAGGGCCGCGATTGCACGCTTGAAACCCTCGCGTTTGAGCTGATCATCGGAGATGCTCGTGAGACTTTGCCGAAATGGGCCGGAATAGCAGATGCCTGGTTTCTTGACGGGTTTTCGCCCGCGAAGAATCCGGAACTATGGGGTGCAGACCTGATGCAGGAGGTTGCAAACCACACCGTTACAGAGGGGACCGCCGCCACATATACCGCCGCAGGCTTTGTGCGCCGAGGGTTGGAGGATGCCGGGTTCGACATCACCCGCGCGCCCGGCTATGGCCGCAAGCGACATATGACTCGGGCATTCAAAGCATGACACAAAAGAACAACGTTGGCGCAGGCATCGCCTTAATGGTTGGCGCGACAATTGTCTTTGCCCTACAGGACGGAATCTCGCGCCATTTGGCCGGGACCTACAACACCTACATGGTGGTCATGATCCGCTATTGGTTCTTCGCGGCGTTTGTCATAGCGATAGCCGCGCGGTCTGCAGGCGGTTTGAGGGCCGCGACGCAAACAAATCAGTTGGGTCTGCAGATCACCCGGGGTGTGTTGTTGGCCGCAGAGATCTGCGTCGCGGTCTTCGGCTTCACTGTGCTTGGACTGATCGACAGCATGGCCATTTTCATATGTTATCCTTTGCTTGTCGCCGCACTCAGCGGGCCGGTTCTGGGCGAACAAGTCGGATGGCGACGGTGGAGCGCGATTGGAGTGGGGTGTATCGGCGTTCTGATCATTTTGCAGCCCGGCGTTGGGGTTTTTAACCCATGGGCGATCATTCCCCTGATTTCCGCCCTGATGTTTGCGATCTACGCCTTGTTGACGCGTTATGCCGCGCGTCAGGACAGCACAGCCACCAGTTTTTTCTGGACCGGCGTCTCAGGCGCAGTTGCAATGACTCTGGTCGGTATGTGGTTTTGGGAGCCGATGGTCCCCGCCGACTGGGGCTGGATGGCGTTGCTGTGTGTAAGTGGTGCATCCGGGCACTGGTTGCTGATCAAGTGCTACGAGATGGCCGAGGCCAGCGCGGTGCAGCCCTTCGCCTATTTCCATCTGGTCTGGAGCGCGATTCTGGGGATCTCGGTCTTTGGCGAGATGCTGCGCCCCGAAGTTGTCGTAGGCGCAGCAATTGTTGTGGTCGCAGGGCTGTTCACCTTATGGCGCGAACGCCGCCAGAGATGATCCGATCAGCTCCTGCGAGAACGGGATCGGAAGCGCGGGCTGCCCCAATCGGGCCCGGTAAACCGGCAGGCTTTCGGTCACGCGCATCACGTAGTTGCGGGTTTCACTGAACGGAATCGTCTCGATCCAATCGACGATATCTATCTGGCCGGCGCGGGGGTCGCCAAAACGTTCCATCCATGAGATTGGGCGCCTTGGTCCTGCGTTATACCCGGCGGCCATCATCACCACGTTGCCGTTGAAATCAGCGGCCAGTCCAGAAAGGTAGTTGGCCCCCAGCTTGGCGTTGTACTGCCAATCCGTGGTCAATCGGCCGGTTTTGTGGCCACTGAGAATGCCCAGCTCACCTGCGACCAGCTTGGCTGTTGCTGGCATTACCTGCATCAGGCCGCGCGCTCCCGCGCCACTAATGACGACAGGATCAAACTCGCTTTCGCGTCGCGCAATCGCCAGCGTCATTTCCTTGGCCATAGGCAGGCGCATATCGGCCACCGGATGCATCGGGTAATATGCTGCGGGCAAAACAGTGCCTGTGGTCGCTGCCCGCTTGGCGATCATAACCGCCAGGTGCGGCTGTTTCAGCTCAATGACCAAGTCGCCAAGTTGATTGGCCTGTACCGGATCAAGGCTTTCAACCAGATGGGTCAGGAACCTCTCGGACAGGTTCGCCTCTCCGGCCTTCAGCAGCAGCAAGCCTGCTTCCAAAACACTGGAATCGGCAAATTCTGCCTGCCGCCAATGCGGTGCTCGGCGTGGGTTGGCCAGCTCTGTGTCAAACGGCCTTCCTATCTGTTCCGCAGCAAGCAAGCCGTAGAACGAAGTCTGATAGTCGGCCCCTGCGGCATACGCGTCATATGCTTTGTCCGCATCCCCCAACGCAGCATAAGCCCGCCCAAGCCAATAGCCGCCGCGCCCCTTCGAGATTGGGGATCGGACCGCGTCCGAGAAGTTTTGGAAATGCCGTACAGCCGTGGCTGGGTCATTCAGCTTACGCAGCGCCAGAAACCCTGCCAGCCACTCCAGATCTGCATAGCCATAGCCCATTTCAGGTGTCATGTGGTGATTGGCGGCGACGTCGTAAGCTCGTGCCAATCGTCCAGACCGCATCTCAAGCCGTGCCAGACGGCGGCGCCCTTCGGCCCATTTGTCGGGTTCGCCCAAGGCATCCGGGCCAGTCGAACGCGCCAGCATAAGGTCAATGGCACTGTCATCCAGTTCCTTCCTGTCCCGCCAGACAAACCGATCAAAGGCAAGCCCAGGCGCATCCTTTAGCGATTTCGGAACCGCCGCGACTTTGCTGTCCACACCAGGCTGGCGCTTTTGCAAGGCGATCCGCGCCTCTGCCAACTTGCGCTGATCGGCATTGACCAGCGACAGCATTTGGCCGGAACTGACCAGATGACCATCCCACAACATTCGGTCCAAACGTGCGGTGTGATGCGGTTTCAACAGCTTCGCAAAGTTTTCCAGATACGTCTTCTGCAACCCCGAACCCATCGGCATGGTCCGCCACGCGGTGACGATATCCGCTTCGGCGTCTCCGACGCGCCCCTTTGCTTTCAGAGCGATTGCATAGTTCAAAGCACCTTCAGCAGTCTGAGGGGGCATGTCAGAATAAAACTTCAATACCCTGTCAGGATCGGCGCCGGTAAAGACCGGTTCGCTTTTGCGGCGCAACCATGCAAGTCCGGGCCAGTCCGGACGGCGTTCAAGAAACACCAGCACATCGCCCGAGCTGCCGAACCCTTCGCGCAGCCAGTGCCAGACGATGATATCGCGCGATACGGACCCGCGCTGGCCAGACACACGCAGCGCGGCGTTCCAGTCGCCCTTGCGCATTTCATAAAGACCTGCGCGCAAATCACCTGCGGCATCCGCCCGCGCAAGCTGCGGTGCCGTCACTGAATACACAATCACAGCAATCAACAATGCCAGAAAGCGTGTCATCCCTTGCATTTCCCAACCAACCGAGGATAGAGCCTGTGAGGATAAACCGTGCGTCGCCGGGATCAACTCACAAAGCTGGAAACGTGAGGGACCGAGGCGCAAAAACCGCAAATTGCACCTTAAAGGAGCGTGTCATGTTCAAAGGCTCAATGCCAGCCCTCGTCACCCCGTTCAATAACGGCGAGTTGGACCTGAAGACGCTCAAACACCTTGTGGATTGGCAGATCACCGAAGGCTCGACCGGTCTGGTGCCGGTCGGAACCACGGGCGAGAGCCCCACGCTCAGCCATGATGAGCATGAAACGGTGATCGAAGAGGTTGTGAAAACAGCGGCGGGCCGCGTTCCGGTCATCGCCGGGGCCGGATCGAACAATACGGTCGAGGCTATTCGGTTCGTGCAGTTCGCCGAAAAGGTCGGCGCGGACGCAGCGCTGGTCGTCACCCCCTATTACAACAAGCCGACCCAAAACGGCCTGATCGCACATTTTCAGGCTCTGCACGAAGCTGCGAATATTCCGATCATCATCTACAACATTCCCGGACGGTCCGTTGTCGATATGACACCCTCTACAATGGGTGAGTTGTCGAAGCTGCCACGCATCGTTGGAGTCAAAGACGCCACGGGCGATCTGGCCCGTGTCAGCCAACAGCGCGCGACCTGTGGCTCAGATTTCTGCCAGCTTTCCGGTGAAGATGCGACGGCGCTTGGTTTCAATGCTCATGGCGGTGTTGGCTGCATCTCGGTCACCGCAAACGTAGCCCCCAGGCTCTGTGCCGAGTTCCAACAGGCCACACTGACCGGGGACTATGCAAAAGCGCTGGCCTATCAGGACAAGTTGATGCCGCTGCACGAAGCCATCTTTATCGAGCCGGGCCTTGTTGGCGCCAAATACGCACTCAGCAAACTTGGTCTCTGCAGCACCGAGGTCCGTTCACCTTTGACCGAGCTTGAGGACAGCACCAAGGCCGCAATTGAAGCCGCAATGGCACATGCCAGCCTGATCTAAGATGGACCCGAGATGACAAAAGGGCGGCCTCGAAGCACGAGAGCCGCCCTTTTCATTTTACGGGTCCAGACTTCATCTGGCTATAAATACCTCGGGGGAGGCGCGGCTTGCCGCGTCGGGGGCAGAGCCCCCTTTAACGTTTCCCGTAGTATAGCCCTACGACATGTTCTGCTTGCGCAAAGAACAACCAGCGTGACGTCGCCACACCCGCCAGATGCGACGCTACGGCCAGCAACGCGAAGACGTGATTGAATGGTAAAACCAGCAGCAACACCGGCAGCAAAAAGGCCAGAACAAACGAGATGATCCGCAGCTTCTCGGCATGTTTGCGACCGACTACGTGCACAAATTCCCGCAGCAGATAGTTGGTTCCGGTATGCGGTGGTTCAAAGGCGCGGACGGATCCGCGCGCGCCAAGACCAGTCGCGGTGCCCAGATCGGTTCCCGAGGATGTAAACGCCTGATCCCCTTTGCGCCAGTACAAGATCTGTACAAGCGCGGCGATCAGAAGCAGTGGAATAGCAACGCTTGTTTGACCAGCCAGCAATGCACCACCCGCCAAGCTAAAGCTAAGGAACATCACTGGGGTCAGGTTCATGTTCCAGCGCGGGATGGTTTTGAGCTGTGTGTAGATCATCGACGTGGTGAAAACAGTTGCCAGCGAGAACAGCGCACCGATCAAGCCCAAAAGGCTCCACTTCTGATCCAGAAATACCAGACCAAGCGCGTAGAGGCCCATGAAAATCAGGGCCAGAACAGCGCACCAGCCTTCGCGGCTGAGCCAACTGGTCTTCCATTGGGTAAAGGCTTTCCAAGCGCGCTCCGGGTGGCCCAGATGGAACGTTGATGCCATCAGCCCGCCGACAGCCAACGCATAGGCGATGGCAAAGAAGACAAAAGCTATCCAGCCCGAGACGGCTGGAAACCCGAGGCCCAGGAAGACCAACAGGCCAAAACCCAGTCCGGACAAAGTGGTGAAGATAATGACGGAGGGTGCAGGATGCATCAGAGTTTCTCCAGCGTCTTGTCGAGCCAGCCGAGGAAACCTTTGGGTTCTTCAGCGACCGGCGCCAACAGGGGTGCCAATATGTCGATTTGGTCTTCAACCGTATCCTTGGGGCGCGGCGGCAGGTATTTGTTAACGGGTTTGGTGCCCATTTCGGGCATCAGATCCATGCCACCCCGGTCTGCAACCAGCTTGCTGACGTCGCTGTCAGGATCGCCCAGATCGCCAAAGTGCCGAGCACCAGCGGGGCAGGTGCGTACACAAGAAGGGACACGATCCACCTCTGGCAGGTTTTCGTTATAGATTCGGTCAACGCAGAGCGTACATTTTTTCATGACGCCTTCGGCCTGATCCAGCTCGCGCGCGCCGTAAGGGCACGACCAAGCGCAGAGGCCGCAGCCGATGCAGTCGCTTTCGTTCACCAAAACGATGCCGTCTTCAACACGCTTATAGCTGGCACCAGTCGGGCAGACGGTGACGCAGGGCGCATCTTCGCAATGCAGGCACGACTTAGGGAAGTGGATCAACTGAGCGTGACCTTCCGCAGGTTGCACTTCGTACGAATGCACCCGGTTCAGGAACGTGCCCGAGGGGTTGGCGCCATAGGCGTCCTGGTCGGACAGAGGCGCGCCGTAGTTTTCGGTGTTCCAGCCTTTGCACGAGATCACGCAGGCGTGGCAGCCCACGCAGGTGTCCAGGTCAATGACCAGACCCATCTTGCGCTCGGTGGATGTGGGGAGCTGGGTCATGACTGCCTTGCCTCCGCGATTGTTGTGAGGGCGGGCTGGGGCTCAGCCCCAGACCCCGAGGTATTTTGGGCCAGATGAAAAGCGGATCGGGTCATTTTCCCACCTTCCACGCCAGGTCTTTCGGACCTTGGCCAACTGGTGATTTGATCGGTGCAAATTCCGGCTGGCTTTCTGCATCTGAAGGCGGTGCGGCCTTTTCGAGTTTGACTTTGAGGTCAAACCAAGCGGCCTGACCGGTGATCGGGTCGGAATTGGCCCAGCGCAAACCGTCGCCCTTTGCTGGCAGAAGCTCGTGGATCAGGTGGTTCAGCAGGAAACCCTTGGTGGCTTCGGGCGCGTCCTCCTGCAGGGCCCAAGCGCCTTTGCGTTTGCCGATGGCGTTCCAGGTCCAGACGGTGTTGTCGTTCAGTGCCGCCATTTCCATGACCGGGACCGTGATCTCTCCGTGCGGAGACGTCACCTTGGCCCAATCGCCGTCCTGCAGCCCGTGCTCGCGCACCAGCTTGGTCGGCACGTAGAGCGGGTTGCGCCCGTGCAATTGGCGCAGCCAGGCGTTCTGGGTGCCCCAGCTGTGATACATCGCCATCGGGCGTTGGGTCAGGGCATTGACGGTGAAGCCCTCGTTGCCAGTCTGATCGGTTTCGTACCAGATGGGCATCGGGTCCAGCGTCTCTTTAATACGCGCGCGCAGATGATCCGGCGGTTGACGTTCGCCATGGCCTTCGGCGGCCAGCTGGAATTTCCGCATCGGTTCGGAATAAAGCTGGAACAGGTAGGGTTGCGGGCTGTCATAGATGCCCATGCCTACGGCCCAGCCCTGATAAGCGGTGTTCCACGGCTTGTAGTAATCCGCACCCTGAGGGATGTGGGCCACGTAGAAGCCGCCGTTTTCGATGTAGCGGTTCAACTGGTCCGGGTTGACCTCGCCCCGACCTTCCTTGTCGCCGTTCTCGCCCCGGAACCCAGCCAGCGGGCCGATGCCCGGTTTGCGTTCGTGGTTGACGATGTAGTCGGCATAGTCCGTCCACTTGGCACTGCCGTCTTCATTGGTGAAGCCGGGCAGGCCCATGCGGTTGGCCAGATCGATCAGCACCGACTGGAACCCGCGTACGTCGCGATCAGGTTCGATTACAGGCCAGCGGATCGCGTCTGCGGCGGCTTCGGCCTCGCAGATTGGGCGGTCGAGCAGCGAGATGCAATCGTGACGTTCCAGATAGGTGGTATCGGGTAGGATTAGGTCGGCATAGGCGACCATCTCTGAGGAATATGCATCGGAGTAGATGATATGCGGGATGACGTAATCGCCGTTCTCGTCCTTGTCCGTCAGCATTTCCATGACACCCTTGGTATTCATGGTCGAGTTCCACGACATGTTGGCCATGTACATGAAAAGCGTATCGATCTTGTATGGATCGCCCGCATGAGCGTTTGAGATCACCATATGCATCAGCCCGTGGCTGGACATCGGGTTTTCCCAGGTGAACGCCTTGTCGATCCGCGCCGGACTTCCGTCAGCCTTGAGCGCCAAATCGTCCGGTCCCTGAACAAAGCCCAGATGCGGGCCGTCCAGCGGCGTGTTCGGGGTCACTTTGCAATGTGGTTTCGGGTGCGCCTCGACCGGTTTGGGGTAGGGCGGTTTGAAGCGGAAGCCGCCGGGAACCTCGACCGTGCCCAGCAGGATTTGAAGCACATGCAGCGCGCGGCAGGTTTGGAAACCGTTGGCATGAGCCGAGACGCCGCGCATCGAGTGCATGGCGACGGGCCGGCCGATCATCTTGGTGTGTTTTTCACCGCGGAAATCGGTCCATTCGTGGTTTAGCTCAAACGCTTCGTCAAAGGCGACGCGGGCCAGTTCACCTGCGATGGCACGGATACGCTGGGCAGGGATGCCGCACTGATCGGCGACATTCTCGGGGGCATATTCATCGCTGAGATACCGTTCGGCCATCAGGTGGAAGACCGGGCGGTGGGTGACGCCGTCTTTTTCGTAAGTGGCCGACAAGTCCGGGCGAACACCGGGCTTGTCAAAGGCAGTCAATTCACCGGTGACGCGGTCGATGACAAGCGGTTTTCCATCCTCATCCCGCAGGAACAAACCCTTGGTCGCGCCTTCGGACGCGTCGATCAGTACTGGTGCGTTGGTGTAGCGGCTGAGGTAGTCGAGGTCGATCTTGCCTGCTTTCATCAACACGTGGATCATAGACAGGATGAACAGCCCATCGGTGCCCGGTGTGATGCCGACCCAGTCATCCGCCACGGCGTTATAGCCCGAGCGGATCGGGTTGACACCGATGACTCGCGCACCTCGAGCTTTGATTTTGCCGATACCTATTTTGATCGGGTTTGAATCGTGGTCTTCCGCCACGCCAAACAACATGAACAGCTTGGTGTGGTCCCAGTCGGGTTGTCCGAATTCCCAAAACGCGCCGCCCATCGTATAGATGCCACCCGCAGCCATGTTTACGGAGCAGAAACCGCCATGCGCTGCGTAATTACATGTGCCGAAATTTTGTGCCCAGAAACTGGTGAAACTTTGGCTCTGGTCGCGGCCAGTGAAGAAGGCCAGCTTTTCAGGATTGTCCTCGCGGATCGGCTTCAACCAGCTGACGGCAAGTTCCAGTGCTTCATCCCAGCTGATTTCCTCGAACTCACCCGAGCCGCGCGGACCAACGCGTTTCAGCGGCGCCCGCAGCCGCGACGGCGCGTTGACCTGCATGATCCCCGCAGAGCCTTTGGCGCACAGGACGCCTTTGTTGACGGGGTGATCCCGGTTGCCCTCGATATAGGCGACTTTGCCGTCTTTCATGTGCACGTTGATGCCGCAGCGGCAGGCACACATATAGCACGTGGTCTTGCGCACCTCGTCCGAAACTTTCGGAGATGTATCAAGGATCGGCTGCTGATGGGTCATTGGCGGGTCCTGTCGGTTGAGTTGGGAAGAATGTGTCAGTTTCTTCCCAATTTGAGAACACTGTTCCGAGAAACGGTGCGAATAAGTGCGTTACGTCTTTTTGGCTTGCAGGCAGGTCACAGCGATCATTTGAGTCACATCCTCGGCGGAGCATCCGCGCGAAAGATCGTTGGCCGGTTGGGCCAGCCCCTGAAGCACAGGACCAATCGCGGTGTAACCTCCCAGTCTTTGAGTGATCTTGTAGCCGATATTGCCCGCATCGAGATTGGGGAAAATCATCACGTTGGCCTGACCGGCGACGGATGATCCGGGGGATTTGCGTTCGCCGACCGAAGGAACAAAAGCGGCGTCAAACTGCAATTCTCCGTCGACGGACAGCTCTGGTGCGGTCTGACGTAAAGTGTCCGTGGCTTCGATCACCTTGTCCACGTCCGGGTGTTTGGCGCTGCCTTTCGTCGAAAAACTGAGCATTGCGATTTTCGGATCGATCTGAAGAAGAGTCCTTGCCGAAGCGGCCGAGGCGATGGCGATTTTGCTCAATTCAGAAGCAGACGGATTGATGACCAGACCGCAGTCTGAATAAAGCATAGCCCGTGCGTCGGGTTGGGCATTTTCCGGAGGGTACATCAGAAAAAATGACGAAACCATTCCTGCATCGGGGGCCATTCCGATGACCTGAATTGCAGCACGGACAATATCGCCGGTGGTGTGCACTGCACCGCCAACCGTTCCGGTGGCGCGCCCGCTGCGCACCAGCATGGCGGCATAGACCGGCGCTGTTTCAACGGCAGCGCGAGCCTTGGCCAAGTCGACGCCCTTGTGTTTGCGCAATTCGTAAAATGTTTGGGTAAACTCCTCGGTCAGATCCGAGGTTGCAGGGTCATGCACCGCAACGTTCTGTGAAGGAGCAGCACCTTGATCTTTCAGGGTTGCTTCGACTTCGGCTTGCGGGCCAACCAGAATAACATCGGCCAGATCGGCCTTTTGGGCGGCAAGCGCCCCCGCAACAACGCGGGGATCACTGCCTTCGCATAAAGAAATCACAGGACGGGTGGCCGGGGCGCGCTGACGCAACAGCTCGATTGGTGTTTGGGTCATGCGCGCTGGCTCCTGTTCTGCTTAGACGGCTTGCTCGCGCATGTCGTCGGCGTCGATACCGGCAACAGCTACAGGCTTTTTCATCGCGTCACGGCGGAAGGGCTCACCCAGTTCTTGGTTGATCAGAGCTTCGATCAGAGTGGTGATGCCGTTTTTCTGGTCTTCAATCGCCTGGTTCAGCGCATCGGTCAGCTCTTCCTGAGTGCGAGCGACAACGCCTTTCAGTCCACAGGCCTTGGCGATACCGGCATAGGAAACCTGAGTGTCCAGCTCGGTGCCGACGAAGTTGTCATCGAACCACAGGGTCGAGTTCCGCTTTTCCGCACCCCACTGGTAGTTGCGGAAAACGATCTGAGTCACGGCGGGCCATTCCGAACGGCCAATGGCGGTCAGTTCGTTCACGGCGATACCGAATGCACCGTCACCAGCAAAGCCGACAACAGGAACGTCTGGCTGGCCGATTTTCGCGCCAACGATGGCAGGCAGACCGTAGCCACAGGGGCCGAACAGGCCAGGGGCCAGGTACTTGCGGCCTTCTTCGAAGGACGGGTAGGCGTTGCCGATGGCGCAGTTGTTGCCGATGTCGGACGAGATGATCGCCTCTTTCGGCAGCGCGGCCTGGATTGCGCGCCATGCCATGCGGGGGCTCATCCAGTCAGGCTTGGCAGCACGTGCACGCTCGTTCCAGGTGGTGCCCGGATCGTCGTCTTCGTGGGTCATCGAGGTCAGTTCCTGTGCCCATGCGGATTTCTTCTGGGCGATACGGTCCTTACGCTCTTGACGGCCTTCGTCACCTGCAGTTTCGCTCAGGCGAGACAGGATGCCGGTGGCCACTTTGGCTGCGTCACCGATGATGCCGACGCTGACGTCTTTGGTGAGGCCGATACGGTCAGGGTTGATGTCGACCTGAATGATCTTCGCGTCTGCCGGCCAATAGTTGATGCCGTAGCCGGGCAGGGTCGAGAACGGGTTCAGACGCGTTCCCAGAGCCAGAACAACGTCCGCTTCCGAGATCAGCTCCATACCGGCTTTCGAGCCGTTATAGCCCAGCGGGCCAGCAAACAGCGGGTGGTTGCCGGGGAAGGCGTCGTTGTGCTGGTAGCCAACGCAGACCGGGGCGTCCAGACGCTCGGCCAGGGCTTTCGACGCTTCGATGCCACCCTCGGCCAGAACAACACCGGCACCGTTCAGGATGACCGGGTTCTTGGCGTTCGAAAGCATTTCTGCAGCTGCCGCAACCGCTTCTTCACCGCCTGCGGGACGTTCGAATTCCACGATCTTGGGCAGCTCAATGTCGACAACCTGGGTCCACATGTCACGCGGGATGTTCAGCTGCGCCGGTGCGCTGGCGCGCTTGGCGTTCATGATCACGCGGTTCAGAACTTCGGCAACGCGCGAGGGGTCACGCACTTCTTCCTGGTAAGCAACACAGTCTGCGAACATGCGCATCTGCTCCATCTCCTGGAAGCCGCCTTGACCGATGGTCTTGTTGGCTGCCTGCGGAGTGACCAGCAGAACCGGAGTGTGGTTCCAGTAGGCGGTCTTAACAGCGGTGACAAAGTTGGTGATGCCAGGGCCGTTCTGCGCGATCATCATCGACATTTTGCCAGTGGCGCGGGTGTAGCCGTCTGCCATCATGCCGCCCGAACCTTCGTGGGCGCAATCCCAGAAGTTGATTCCAGCTTTCGGGAACAGATCCGAAATCGGCATCATTGCCGAGCCAATGATACCGAACGCATGTTCGATCCCGTGCATCTGCAGAACCTTAACAAAGGCTTCTTCGGTCGTCATCTTCATGTGAGTGCTCTCCAAACAAGTGGGTGAAACCGGGCAGATTGCCCGGGGTTTGATAAGGTTTTGGCGTATGGCCGCGACTGGCGTTAGGGCCAAAACGAAAGCCAGATTAGGTCCAGATGCCGCTTAGGCAGTCCGAATGGCGTCTGCGATCAGTTTAACGCCCGGCGCGATGCGCTCGGTCGAGATCGAGGAGTAACCGAGGCGGTAGAAGTTCTGAGGTCTGTTCCGCCCGGAGAAAAATGGTGCGCCTGGTTCAATATGAACGCCTTGGGATTGCAGCTTTAATGCAAGTTGGGTCGTGTTTACTTGTTCGGGTGCTGACATCCACATTGAGGACCCGCCAATCACGCCACGTCCGGCCACGGTCAGCCCGCTTTCTTCTATGGCTGAGTTCATTGCCGTACGCCGCTCTTGCAAAGCTTTGGACATGCGCCGGATCTGCGCGTCGTAGTGACCCAGTGATAGGAAATATGCTGCAGTACGCTGTATGTGACCAGGCGGGTGACGCAGGACCAATGACCGAAGTGCACGTGCTTCACGGATAAAAGGTTCAGAGCCGACCATATATCCAAGTCGCAAACCGGGGAACAGCGACTTGGAAAAACTGCCGACATAAATCACGCGCCCATCCCGATCCATGGATTTGAGTGCTGGGGACGGCGCACCTCGAAAAGCCATTTCAAACTCGTAGTCATCCTCGACAACCATCGCATCCAGTTCGTGGGCTCGATCCAGCAGTTGGTTGCGGCGCTCGATTGGCATTGTCGCGGTGGTCGGGCTTTGATGGCTGGGAGTCGTAAAGATGACATCGGCGTCGTCAGGGATCGCCTCAGGCGGAAGCCCGTTTTGATCGACACTCAAGGGCGTAACCGCGCAGTCCCAATGGTTCAGTAGACTCCGGAGCGCGTAGTAGCAGGGGTCTTCAATCACGGCGGAACGATTGTGAGTCAGCAAGATACGCGACGCCAGCCAGAGCGCGTTCTGCGCGCCCAACGTGATCAGTATTTCTTCGGGGCGGGCGGTAATGCCGCGCCTGGGAAGGGTGTGGCGGGCGATGAACTCGACCAGAAGAGGGTCATCCTGATCCACGTAATCACCGGTCAGCGAATCGAAGTCCTTGTGTCCCAACGCGCGCACGGCGCACAAGCGCCAGTTGGCGTGATCAAACAAAGTCCGGTCAGCCTGTCCGTAAATGAACGGATAGCGGTACTCGCGCCAGTCGCTGGGTTTTGGCAGTACGTTGCGGTCCAGAAAACGACGCGCCAGTGCTTTGTCCCAGTCAACGGATTCTGTGCCGCGCTGGACAGGAGAGTATTTAGGTGGGACAGGCGCGTTATGCGAAACGTAGTATCCGGATCGTCCCTTAGCGGTCAGGTAATCATTCGCCAGCAATTCTGTATAGGCCAGTGTCACCGTGATTCGACTGACGCCAAGGTGGGCGGCCAGTTTACGCGAGGAGGGTAGCTTTTCTCCTACGTGAAAGCGTCCCGACAAGATGCCTTCGGCAATCATCTGTTGGATCTGAGCCTGCAGCGTGCCCTGACCGTTGAGTTCAAGAAAGAATGTATCGACCGAAATCCCCATGCTTGCTTATAGGGTGGACCTAAGGGGTGTGCAATCTGGACTTACATGGGCGCGACGTATTTTCCGGGCCTGGGTTGACTAGAGGATTTATTTAAACTAAAAAACCAGAAATCTAGTTTAATGGAGGTGCCGCATGTGGGAAGCAGCAGCTGCCGGATTTTCCGCCATGGGTTCGGAGGCCCGGCTGAAGGTCCTCAAGACCCTGGTACGGGCTGGCGAGGCCGGTTTGACGGTTGGTGAAATACAGAGCAGGACGGGTATCGCCCCGTCGACCTTGGCCCATCATCTGCGGTTTCTCGCGGCCGGTGGTGTGGTTGAACAGGAAAAGATCGGGCGTACCACGATCAACCGGGCCAGTTACGATGAATTGAGAAACCTTGCGCAGTTCATTCTAAGCGAATGTTGCGCCGACGCGGTTGGAGAGGCTGCGAACGATGGCTGAATTAACACAAAACCCCAAAGTGACTGCCAAGGGCGTGATTGAACTGATCAAGACGCCGTGGGCATTGATCGTTGCAATTCTTGCGGCTGTGGCGGTCCTGGATCCAAGTAATCTGCGCGAAGTCATAACGTTTGCCGCCAAGGCTTTGGCGCATACAGGGCAATACATCCTGTTTGCCGTGTTGCTCTTGTCATACCTGAAGGCGACCGGTGCGGAAGTGATGGTGGCGCGCGCCTTTGAGGGGCGCGAGACCCGGATGATCTTTCTGGCTGCACTGTTTGGTGGGCTGGCGCCCTTCTGTTCTTGTGAGGTCATTCCATTTATCGCGGGTCTTCTGGCCCTTGGGGCGCCGTTGTCAGCGGTTATGGCGTTCTGGCTCAGCTCGCCCTTGATCGACCCGCCGACGCTTTTGATTACCGCTGGTGCATTGGGATGGCCCTTTGCCATTGGCAAAGCCGTCGCGGCCGTTGCTTTGGGCCTGTTTGGTGGGTTCGCGGTGCGGCTGCTGATGCGCCAGGGTGCATTTGCCCAGCCTCTGCGCGAATACAAACCGGCTGGATGCTGCGGATGCGGTCCAAAACTGGATGACAAGCCAGTCTGGAAATTCTGGCAGGAGCCCGAGCGACGCGTTCGGTTCCGCTCGGAATTCGCGCACAACGGCTTGTTCCTGTTGAAATGGCTGGCTCTGGCCTATGTGCTCGAAGCGCTGTTGGTCAACTACGTGCCTGCCGACCTCATCGCTGGCGCGGTTGGTGGGGAAGGTGTGCTGCCCATCGTTGTCGCCGCTTTGGTGGGAATGCCGGCCTATCTGAACTCGTACGTCGCACCGCCACTGCTGGCCGGTTTGATGGAGCAAGGAATGACAGCAGGGGCGGCCATGTCGTTTATGGTTGCTGGTGCCGTCAGCTCGATCCCGGCGATGGCCGCTGTGTGGTCGCTGGTCAAACCCCGCGTGTTTGCGACCTACCTGAGTCTTGGTGTGGGTGGTGCGATTTTCGCAGGTATCATCTTTCAGATGGTATAAATACAAAAGCCGCCCGGCGTGAGTGCCGGGCGGCTTTATTAGACGGGTTCAACCCATCAGTTGTCTTCGCACAGGTGTGGCAGTTTGAACCGATACCGGGCCTCGCCACTTTCGACATATACGCGTTTCTCGATACAAGCCGTTGTGCCCACGGTTTGGGAAATTTGCCCTTCGGTCGACGTGATTGACGTAGCAGATCCATCCGGCAACCGAACCGAGGCGATAACTCCGTTCTTAAGATCTCCGTTCACCGCAGTCGCAGTCAAAACCGGTACTGTCAGGAAGGCTTCGTGCTCGTGTTCACCTTCGTCGCCCAGCAGAAACAGGAACGTGACAATAGCGATCATGACAACACCGCCAGCCAAACCAAGACCCCAGGTTTTGAGGAAGGCATAAATCGAGACGGCGCGATGCGGGCCAAAAACAGCGGATAAAACGTTTAGCATGGCTAGTCCGTTAAAAAAGCCCCAGCCGTGACGGCCAGGGCTGATTTTGGATTATGGGCGAAGATCATCTTCGTCTTCTTCATCCGCCCCACCTTTGGGAAGGTTGAAGAAGCTGTCGGCATCGATGACCGGCTCTTCGTCTTTTTCTTCTGCTGGCTCGTCGGACAGCGAGAAGGTTTCGAGCCCTTCAATGGCTGTCGGAATCTTCGGCGCGGCATCCATTTCCAGAGACTGTTCGGTCGAGACCAGTTTGCGACGCTCATCATCGCTCATCACACCGCCTTCGGCTGCTTTCTTGGCGGCTGCTTTCTGAACGGCTGTGTCCAGCTCGGATTGTTTGCAAAGGCCCAGAGCAACCGGGTCGATAGGCTGCATGTTGGTGATGTTCCAGTGGGTACGCTCGCGGATCGACTGGATTGTCGGTTTGGTGGTGCCCACCAACTTGGCAATCTGGCCATCGCTGAGTTCGGGGTGGAACTTGACCAGCCACAGGATCGAGTTCGGGCGGTCCTGACGCTTGGACAACGGGGTGTAACGCGGACCACGGCGTTTTTCTTCGCCAGCGGCCGAAGGATTGAACTTGAGCTTCAGCTTGTGAAGCGGGTTGTTCTGCGCCGCGTCGATCTCATCCTGGGTCAGCTGGTTGTTGGCGATCGGGTCAAAGCCCTTAACGCCAGCAGCGACATCACCATCAGCGATGCCCTGCACTTCCAACTCGTGCATTCCTACGAAATCCGCGATCTGCTTGAAGCTGATCGTGGTGTTGTCCACCAGCCATACGGCGGTTGCCTTGGCCATAAGCGGTTTTGCCATCAGCCCGTCTCCTATACATACATCTGTCCCGTCGCCGGAATGCGGCGGCCCCGGGGATTTGGGGCAGGTTTCCGTTGTCGGGGAACTTGGGCCGTATATAGTCCCGCATGTGCAAGAAGGGAAGAGGCGAATGCGCTGGTTCGTATTGTGGGTCTTCAGCGCGGTTGCCGCGCTGGCCGAAGGCGAAAAGGCCGGAGACTTCGAGTACTATGTTCTGTCGCTCAGCTGGTCGCCCAACTGGTGTGCCCGCGAAGGTGATGCGCGTGGGTCTGATCAGTGCGATGCGCGTCATGATCATGGCTGGATTCTGCATGGCCTTTGGCCGCAATTTCACCAAGGCTGGCCGTCGTATTGCAGAACGCCGGAAGCACCGCCAACCCGACGTATGACACGCGAAATGGAAGATATTCAGGGCAGTGCAGGCTTGGCCTGGCACCAGTGGAAGAAACACGGCACCTGTTCCGGGCTGTCGGCAGCCGATTATTTCGCGCTGTCCCGGAGTACCTATGACGCGGTTGAGCGCCCGGAGGTCTTCCGTAAGCTGGACGCATCCGTGAAGTTACCCGCCGAAGTGGTCGAAGAAGCGTTTCTGAAGGCCAATCCCGAACTAGAGCGCGACATGATCACGGTCACGTGCAAGCAAGGCTATATCGAAGAGGTCCGCCTGTGCCTGTCGCGCGACCTTGATCCCGTGCCTTGTGGCCGTGACGTGATCCGCGACTGCACCGCAAAGGACGCTCTGTTCGATCCGATTCGTTAAAGCTTTTTGTTCTGACAATCGCGGGCATAGTCCAGTGCTTTGGCGGTGCCTTTGAGATCGATGGCCATGACGACCTCACCAGCCGGATTGTAGACGGTCATTGTCTTGTTCTGGGCGATTGCGTTGACGAAGCTTCTGTCGGTGAAAAACACGGTTGCGCCCGGCACGTCGCGCTCGTTGAACCCGATGGCCGTGGCATCATAGCTTTTGCCGTCCAGATCAAAGCGGATCGGATAGCTCTCACCCTGTTTAATGTCGCCCCACGCCTTGTTGTAGACTGCGAAATACCCGCGATTGCCCAATGCGTCGTAGCCCAACCTGACCACCGAGAGATCCTGATACACCGTCTGGATCAGACAGCCATTGCCAAGTGCTGGGTCCATCATGATGTTCCAGCCTTCGACGAAGCCCTTGTCGACAAGTTCCTGCGACAGGGCGGTGGTTGCAGTGAAGGTGGCGAAGGTGAGGGCGAGAAGGCGGGTCATAACGTATTCCAATCAAAGGGATCAAGTCTGAGGCATTCTACTACGCGCGCACGGAAGGCAAAGGCCCTTTTGCTTTTTAGCGACCTTTTTGACTCCGGGTCTTGATCCATGCGCAAGGGTGAACCCTGCTATGATGGCTTGGGAAGCAACTTGAAAACCGATCGCTGACCAATAGTTTTACGACTCAGCAGTTTAAGGAGCATTCTATGTCTCAGTTTCCGAGGACTTTTTCACATATCGGGTTGTCTGTTCCAAACGTGGACGAAGCCGTAAAGTTCTATTCCGAGGTTTTGGGGTTTTATGTCATCATGCCGCCTACGGACGTGGTCGAGGATGACACAGACATTGGCGTCATGTGCACCGATGTTTTCGGCCCGAACTGGAAGAAACTGCGTATCGCACATCTCGCGACAGCGGACCGGATTGGAATTGAACTCTTCGAGTTTGACGGGAATTACGCGCCCGAAAACAACATCGATTTCCGCAGAAATGGAACGTTTCACTTTTGCATTCAGGACCCTGACGTCGAAGGCCTGGTCGAAAAGATTGTGAAAGCCGGTGGAAAACAGCGGATGCCGATCCGGCACTATTATCCCGGAGAAAAGCCATACCGCATGGTCTATGTTGAAGATCCTTTTGGCATCGTATTCGAACTCTACAGCCACTCGTATGAGCTGACCTACTCGTCTGGTGCTTACACCTGACGCACTTGGTCACGTATCGGTTAAGCGTCGGGGCTATGGCGCAGTGTTCTCCCTGACCAATCAGGGAGCTTAAATTTCCTTGCGTGCCCGCAACGCGGCCGTGATTGTCCCGTCATCCAGATAATCCAGCTCTCCGCCAATCGGCACGCCCTGAGCCAGTGAGGTCAGGCGGACCTGCCCCTCCAACTGATCGGCGATGTAGTGGGCTGTGGTTTGGCCATCGACGGTAGCGTTGAGCGCAAGGATAACCTCTGTGATCCCTTCGGCCAGAACCCGATCCTTCAGGCGCGGGATGCGCAATTCGTCCGGGCCAACTCCGTCCAGCGCCGACAGCGTGCCGCCCAGAACGTGATAGCGGCCCTTGAACACGCCAGCGCGTTCCATCGCCCAGAGGTCGGCCACGTCTTCGACGACGCACAGCTCTCCGGTTGCGCGGTCCTCGCTGTTGCAGATGTCACAGATATCGGTGGTGCCCACATTGCCGCAATTCAGGCATTCCCGAGCGGTGATTGCGACCTGCTGCATCGCGTCTGAAAGGGGCGTCAGCAGCAGGGCGCGTTTTCGGATCAGGTGTAGCACCGCGCGGCGGGCCGAGCGGGGGCCAAGGCCGGGCAGTTTGGCCATCAGGTCGATCAGGTTATCGATGTCGCTGTTCGAACTCACGGTCTGTCCTGCTTTTCGCCGGAGGGAGCCTCCGGCGGGAGTGTTTTTGAAAAGGTGAAGCTTAGAACGGAAGCTTGATGTCTGCGGGCAGACCCATGCTCTCGGTCAGTTTTGCCATCTCGGCCTGCGAGCGCTCAGTCGCTTTGGTCTGCGCGTCCTTGATGGCAGCCAAAATCAGGTCTTCGACCACTTCCTTGTCGTCACCGTTGAAAATCGACGGGTCGATGTCCAGACCTTTGAGCTCGCCTTTGGCGGTCGCCGTCGCCTTGACCAGACCAGCCCCGGATTCACCGACAACCATCATGTTGTTCAGCTCTTCCTGCATTTCGGTCATTTTTGTTTGCAAGTCCTGCGCGGATTTCATCATCTTGGCCATGTCGCCCAGACCGCCAAGCCCGCCGAGTCCTTTCAGCATAGGTATTCTCCTGTGTCTCTGTTTGGTCTCTAGATACGGCCCGTCGAAGCGCGGCACAAGGGTTGTCCCGCCGGTCGGAGAGGTCTTTCAAACCACGCGGACGTCGTGCAAGCCGTCTGTCTCGGTAACCGAGCAGCAGATCGATTTCAGGGTTCTTGGATGGTCGTAGTCCCAGGGACGGCCGCGATGCATCGTTGCGCGCTCGTCCCAGATCAATACATCGCCGACGGACCATTGGTGCGAATAGAGGTATTCGGGCTGCGTGCAAAACGCGATGGCTTCGTCCAGTAGGGACTGACTTTCTTCATGCCCCATGCCTTCGATGGCAAAAGCGTGCGAGGCGATGAACAGGGCTTCTTCTCCGGTTACCGGGTTCGGCCAAATCGCGCGCCATGGGCGATCTGGCCATCGCGTCATTTTTGGCAGCGCAGCGAGGTCGGCTGAAATTTTTGAACGGGAATGCGACAACCGGTGCCAGATGATGGCGTCCCTAAGAACGGATTTCAGACGATCTGGCATATCCGCCCAAGCGGCGCGGGTCGATGCGATCTCGGTTTCGCCGCCGGATGGCGGGACGACTTTTGCCGTCAGAATATTGATCAGCGCCGGCGTCGGCAGGAACGTGCTGTCTGTGTGCCACAACATGTTGGCCTGCAAATCCAACAGGCGCAGATCGTCTTTCGCACGCAGCCCATCCTTGGTTTTGTTTGTCAGTTCGGGAAGCTGAAACTCAACATCGCGACCCGCTGCCATGGCTTTACGGTTTTCCAATGGCCCAAAAAGTTCGGCAAGGCGAATGTGGTCCGCATCAGATATCGATTGGGCCGGAAACAAAAGCACAGAGCGGGTTTCGAATGCGCGCCGGATTTCCGGAAAGTAACGCTGTTTGGTAACGTCGCGCAAATCTAGGTCGTGAACGACCAATCCGAAACGTGGGTGCAGTGGTGATGTTCGCATGAAATCCCTCCCTGACATCATGGAAGGGTGTACCTGTTTGAAGGGTCGATCTGCTTCGTTTGCGACACGGGATCGAGCGCTTTCGGGTCAGTCTTCTTCGAACGGGTCCCACTCATCTTCAACTTCAGGAAGCGCTTCGGTCTCGACCTGGGCGGCGCGTTGTTCCGGCGTCTCGATCTTTGTGATCTTTGCCTTGGGGAATTGCGCCAGCACCGCCTGAACCAGAGGATGCTTTTCAGCTTCGGCCTTCAAGGCCAGCTCGGCCTCATCTCGCACTTCGGCAATTGTCGGCGTATCCCCGTTCGAGACGATCGAGACAGCCCACCGGTTTCCGGTCCAGCGTTGCAGGGCAGAGCCCAGCCGGGGCGCAAGGTCTGTCGGTGCATTCGTGGCTGGGGTGAACTCGATCCGACCGGGCTGATAAGACACAAGTCGCACGCCGTTTTCCACTTCAACCAGAAGCTTCACGTCGCGGTTGGCGCGGATCAGTTCGACCACGTGCTCAAAGGTCGGGTACCGGGCCAGGGCCGTCTGAGCATCCTGTGCCAATGCGGCAACCGGCGCGCCGCTTGAACCACGTGGGGCCGAGGCGTATGTGGATGCGGGGGTGGCGCTGGCCTGCGCGGGTGTTGCACCCTGCCGAGACATCAAGGTGCCGCCGCTAGGTCCACCTGCCGGAGGCGGCGGGGCGTCCTGCAGCCGTTTGACCAGTTCTTCAGGGCTGGGCAGATCAGCAACATGGGTCAGGCGGATAACGGCCATCTCAGCGGCCATCATGGCATTGGGCGCGGCCGAGACTTCTTCGAGCGCTTTCAGCAACATCTGCCACATCCGGGTCAGAACGCGCATCGGCAGGGCCTCTGCCATGTGCTGGCCACGGCTCCGTTCGTCCGGAGAAACGGTTGGGTCTTCGGCGGCGTCTGGCGTGATCTTCACGACGGACACCCAATGTGTGATCTCAGCCAGATCGCGCAAGACAGCCAATGGGTCAGCACCTTCTGCGTATTGGCCGCTGAGTTCTGTCAGTGCGCCTGCGGCGTCGCCCCGCAGGATCATGTCCATGAGGTCCAGAACGCGGCCACGGTCCGCAAGGCCCAGCATTGCGCGAACCTGTTCGGCAGTGGTTTCACCCGCCCCGTGCGATATCGCCTGGTCCAGCAGCGAGGTTGCATCCCTTGCAGACCCTTCCGCGGAGCGCGTGATCAGCGCCAGCGCATCTTCTGCGATCTCAGCGCCTTCCGCTGACGCGATCTTTTGCAGAAGGCCGATCATATCCTCGGGTTCGATCCGGCGCAGGTCAAAGCGCTGGCAGCGGGACAGAACTGTGACCGGCACCTTGCGGATTTCAGTGGTTGCAAAGATGAACTTCACATGCTCGGGCGGTTCCTCAAGCGTCTTGAGCAGCGCGTTGAAAGCGCTGGTCGAGAGCATGTGGACCTCATCGATGATGTATATCTTGTAACGCGCGCTGGCGGCGCGATAGCGGACACTGTCGATAATCTCGCGAATATCGTTCACGCCAGTTCGGCTGGCGGCGTCCATCTCCATCACATCGACGTGGCGGCCTTCCATGATCGCCACGCAGTGTTCGCATTGGCCGCAAGGTTCGGTCGTCGGGCCGCCATTACCGTCGGGCCCGATACAGTTCATACCCTTGGCGATGATCCGTGCGGTGGTGGTTTTTCCGGTGCCGCGAATGCCGGTCATGATGAAAGCCTGCGCAATTCGGTCCGCTTCGAACGCGTTTTTCAGGGTGCGCACCATGGCATCCTGACCCACCAGATCGGCAAAGGTTTCCGGGCGATATTTGCGGGCGAGAACCTGATAGGCGGGGCTGGGCGTGTCGGTCATGTTTTCTCGGTCGGATTCGGTGCTTCGGCTCAGCGTAGTGGCCGCTGCCTTCCGCGTCCACCGCGAGGCGCGATGATTTTTGATTTAGATTCTGACCGGATTCGCACTAAGCTGGTCCAACAAAATTTATGGTGCATTTTCGTTAAGAGTTCTTGGTGGAGGACACTGGTTCATGTCGCAACTGGTTATCTATGCCCTGCAAGTCGCGGGGGGTACACTTGCCCTGACATCGATGCCCGGACGGGGCGGGGATTATGAAAGGGATCTGGATACGATTGCCGCATGGAAGCCGGGGCTGGTTGTTTCAATGACAACGGACGTCGAGATGCTCCAAAACGGGGCGCAGGAATTCGGCAGCGATATTCAAGGCCGCGCCAGCCGGTGGGTGCATCTGCCGATCGAAGACTTTGGCGCCCCTACGCCTGCAGTTGAAGAGGCGTGGCCCTCGATCAGCGCTGCCGCCCGGCACGCTTTGACGGGCGGAGGGCGGGTGCTGGTGCACTGTCGGGGCGGCTGCGGCAGGTCTGGAATGGTTGTCCTGCGGCTGATGATCGAATGCGGCGAACAGCCAGACAAAGCACTGGAGCGTTTGCGAGCCCTGCGGCCCTGTGCCGTGGAAACTGATGCCCAGTTGGCCTGGGCAGCACAGAATTTTCAGGCTCAAGTCGTATAGTCTTAGGCCGAAATCTGTTCAGGCGCGTGCACGGGTTTGCGAGGCCGCAGCTTTGCAACCTCGATCATCGCGCAGGGTGGGTCTGTAATGATGCCGGATGGCAAGGCGCTGAACGTGTTTCCAAAGATCAGATCGGCGTAAGCGTTCAGGTCCTGCGGCTCTGCTTCAGGCTGTGTATCGCAAAAGATGCGAATTCTGTCTGATTGCGCTCGGAAAGTTGCGTGGCATCCTTGCGTGCAATGTGACAATTCACTGCCACCTTCAAACTCGAACCCGTCGCTTGTGGCGGCTGTGGCCTGCTTCATCGCCTCGGAAATTGAGCGTGCCAGCCGCGCCAGGGCAGGGCAGGTTTTGCCCGTCCGCTGACACACCGTTGCACTGTATTCATGCGTCTTCGTCTTCCAGATCATCCTGCGCCCTCCGCGCGTGGTGGGCAGGAGAGTTGGGTCAGGTGGGACGGCAACGTGCTGTCAGGACCTGCCCGGACACCCCGCCCGAGTTTCGGTTTCAGTTCCGATGGCAGGTCTCCTGACTTGCGGGTCATGGCTTTGCCGACCTTCCCAGCCCTAGGGGCCAGTGGTGTTTTGGCATCGCTCACCGCTTACAGTTGCGGGGGCAGTCGCGGATTTGGTTTGCGCCCGGATGACCAGACTGAACCGCACCGTGTTCCCTTTTCATCCCGACCCCTTGTGGGGGACAGGAACCATCACACAATCGCTAGCGTCTGATCCGGTTCCGAGTCAAGCTGATCTTTTACCCCGACGTGTGGTCATGCTGGATGGGGGGAACGTTCCTCTTTAGTGTTTAAAATATTGAAGCCAAGCAATTCAGTTTTTCAGTGCAGGGTCAGGGATCATGTTGGACGCAGAGCAGACGGTGTTGGCTGAAGATTTCCTTTTCCCATCCGGGTCCACGACCCTTGCAGCACGGTTGTACCGACCGCTGTCAGAGCCTGAAACCGTGGTTGTGCTGAATAGTGCAACGGGTGTGCCGCGCGACTATTATCGCCACTTCGCACAGTGGCTAGCGGCCGAGCGGGGTATGGCGTGTCTGACCTATGACTACCGGGATTTCGGGCATTCTCTGACCGGCCGTATGAAGGATGCGCGTGCAACAATGGCGGATTGGGCTTTGATCGACATGCCAGCGGCGCGGGCGGAAATGCGCAGGCGTTATCCTGATGCGCAGCAATGGACCATTGGTCATTCCGTTGGTGCGATGCTGGGGCCTGTTCAGCCCGACATCGACCAAATCGATCGGATGATTTGCGTGTGTTCGGGGCTCGTAACCCTCAGTGATCACCCATGGCCTTACCGTGGATTGGCCGGTGTTTTCTGGTATGGACACGCACCGGTACTGGTCAAAGCACTTGGCTATCTGCCGGGAAATGCGATCGGGTTTGGTGCGGACTTGCCGGGCTCGGTCTACTGGCAATGGCGCGAATGGTGCACGGCTCCTTTGAATTATGTACCTGAAATCGGACAAAACCTTCCTGAGGCGCGTTGGGACGGCTCCGGTAGACCCGTGGATTTGTTCACTTTCGAGGACGACCAGATGGTCCCGCCCGAAGCTGTCTGGCGGCTTGCCGACCTTTATGGCGCCGAGGCTAAGCGGCACCTGCTTAGGTCTGATGACTTCGGATTGTCAGAGATTGGCCATATCGGAGCTTTTGCTCGGCGTAATGCGGCAGTTTGGCCGAGCCTGATCGCGTGATCAGGCTCGACTTTTGAATTACCGAGTATTTTTTGCTTAACGCCCTTTATGCAGTTTTCGATCCTTCATGACACCCCGCACCATCTTACCGAACGCTTTGTCCCGTGCCCGGGATTGGGCGACGGTTTCCGAGTTGCGCTGATCTTCGCGCCGAAGCTTTCGCCATCGATCCAAGCGGGCAGGGTCAAGCACGCCTTGTTTGATCGCCCGCTGTACAGCACAGCCTGGTTCGGATTCGTGCTGACAATCTGAAAAACGGCAGTTCAGGCCAAGTTCGGCGAGGTCCGAGAACACCTCGTCGATACCGTCCTGAGCTTCAAGCAGACGCAATGCGCGCATTCCAGGCGTATCAATCAGCCAGCCGCCGTTGCGCATCCGGTGTAACGCGCGCGCCGTGGTTGTGTGCCGACCGCGAGCGTCGTTCTCGCGAATACCTGACGTCGCCAAATCCTGATCGGTCAAGCCGTTGGACAATGTCGTCTTGCCAACGCCTGACGACCCAACCAGTGCTCCGGTCTGGCCTTTGGGGCACCAGGATAAGACCTTTTCCAATTCCGTTAGGTCTAGCGCGTTGATCGCCAGAACTGTCAGAAACGGGTCCAGAGCCTGCACCTGTTCCGAGAAACGATTGGGGTCATCCGATTGGTCAGCCTTTGTCAGGACAACAACCGGGTAACATCCTGCCTGATGTGCAAGTGCCAGATAACGCTCTAGCCGGGGCAGGTTGAAATCAGCGTTGCACGAACTGACGATGAACAGCACATCGACATTGGCAGCGATCAGTTGCGTCGCAGCGCCTGTACCGGCGGCGCGCCGGTGCAACAGGCTGCGCCGGTCGAGTAGATGTTGCACGCGATTGTCGTCGTCCGTGAGAACCCAGTCTCCGACGGCATAGCTGCCGGTCGATTGATCAAGGGTCAGCAATGGAGATTCGCCCTGCGGATTCAGCCCGATCAGGCGGTCCCTATGAACGGAAGCGATGCGAAAAGGCGTGCACGAAGGATGAGCCGCGTGTTGCGCGGCAAAGTGAGAGGACCATCCAAGGTCCGAAAGTGAAGAATTCATTGGTCTGCCTGTTGTCAGAAACAGCAATCCCAACGGATGGCGATCGCGCATCCCCGGGTCATGTGTTCAGGCAGTCAGCAAGTAGTGTGAGATCAGAACCGCGCTGCCCGAAGGGTTTTTGTTACAATCATAAAGCCCTCCTGTGGCTAAGGTTCATGAAGTGAGAGGTTGGACATCGACCCAAGCGGGGCTCGTTGTGGCTGCTTCCTTCCGGACCTGACCAGGTTGGCGAGGCGCTCGCCCGCGCCAACCTCTCGAGTCTGGATATAGGGAAGGTGTGGGCAAAAGACAACCCGTCAGAATGTCAGGCGAATACGTTCGAACCCATTGGAATCTGATTCCAGCAGTCTGGCTTTGAACGGGCGCAATTCGTTAATGTGTTTTAACGCACCCGGACCGGTTCGAAGCACGGATTGTGTACCTGTTTGGGGTGCCAGCACAAAAGGATAAGGTTGCTGCGCGATTGGATCAGGCGGAAGGCGATCGGACAGGTAATCCCGCACCAAATCCTTGATGTCCAGCGACGGCAGATTGATGCGTTGGGCCGTGGAAGCGGCGGGGAAATGCCCACCACCGCTGACGCGGTAATTGTTGCTGGCCAGCACTAATCTCTGTTCAGGAAGAACCGGCTGGCCTGCGTATTTCAGGTCGCGAATCCGTCTGTTAGCAGGATCGATCATGCGCCCCTCGGCGTTGAAGCGCGCTGGTTGCGACGGATCAATTTTATAGGTCAGGCCAAAGATGACGTCGAAATTGTACCCGGCGCGTTTGGGGTTGATCAGATCCGTTTCGACATCACAGGCAAGCTGGTTGAACATGCTTGCCGACATTTCAAGCCAGTCCAGCACATCTGCGCCGCTGATCTGGATGGCACGCAGTTCGTTGGGAAACGGATACAGATCCGCAACATGGCGCAGGCATATTTCTCCTGCCGGAACATCCGTAAAGTGCCTGGGGCCTGCGCGGCCGCCGCTTTTACCGGGAGCCACGACTGACAAAAGCGGTAATTCGCCCGGGGCGGATCCATGCAGGAAAGGACGCAGAGCTGCAGCCTGTGCCGCGGCAACCAGGGCCAGCCCGCGATCTGGTGCGCAGAAGCTGAAATAGCTGTGCATGGTGTCAGCCACGTGCGCCACAGGTTTGGCCACTGCGCGACGGGTTTGACGATGGGCATTGGCAACAAGGCGCACCAAGTCATCGTCTTCATCGACCTCAGCGCCATTTTCACAGACAGGGTGCAGTTCAACGTGGCAATCCGTAACGCTGAACCCGGCATCTGGCCGAGGTGTAACAACCAGATCGATTACGCCAAGATACGACCCCGCGGAACCGGCCATGACAACCGGTGTTTCATGTATCAACCCTTTTTCCTGATCGAGATACGAGGCGTCGCCGTGGCCGCCGCCTGGAAAGGTCAAGTGAGTGTGCCCGGCGACAATTGCGTCGATTCCATCTATAGCTGCCAGGGGGATGACGGCGTTTTCCATGCCTTCAGAAGCATCCGCCGGACCCAGGCCTGAATGGGCCAACATCACTATCAGATCACACCCTTGATTGCGCAGAAGCCCAGTCAGGTCGCGCGCGGTTGAGAAGATACCGCTGGCTGTTACCTCTCCGTTCAGGTGATGTTCTTCCCAGCGGACGGTCTGGGGGGGAAGACCAGAAATAAGGCCGATGCGAATGGGTGTCTCGGTGCCGTTCACAGATACGATTCGGTCCAGGATTGCATGGCTCTGCCAGATCTGATTGCCGCCCGAGCGAAGCAAGTTGCTGCACAAAACCGGGCATGGCGCTTGTGCGAGGATGTCGTCCAAGGTTGACAGCCCAAAGCCAAAATCATGGTTTCCAAGGCCGATGGCGTCGTAACCAAGCGCCGCGAACGCCTGCATCATCGGATGCGGTGTGTCGTTACGGACAGCCCATTCGCCCAGAGGTGTACCCTGAATAGAGTCGCCGTTGTCCACCAAAAGGACCAACGCGTCATGGGCTTGTTGACGGGCGTTTCGGATCAGGCTGGCGGTGCGCGTTAACCCAAGCGTCGGGTCCTGGGTGTCTGTGTAATAGTCAAAACCTGTCAGGTGCATATGCAGGTCAGTCGTTGCCAGAATGCGGACACGCCCGTAGTTTTTCGCGGGGCGCACCTGCGTCAATGGGTTTTGCTTCACTTTGGATAGTCTGCTTTTGAAAAGGGTTATTGATTAAATAGCATAGAGCGTAACTTAAATGATTTTTCCGAGGCCGCCATGCGGCTTTTCGACGGCGGCGATGTGTAGCGCAAAGGATTGAATTGCCATTGCAACGCAGGCTGTGACATGACAGCCCTGTGCCCCGAACCAAAAGGAAACCCAATGAAACACGCAGAGCAGGTGACGTTTGGCGGCTCGGGCCTGGATCGGGCGGCCCATATTCGCGGGAGCGCTGAACTTCTGGAAGAAGCGACAAACAACCCGGCCACGCAATGCATGATGGTGTGGCGCGGCAAAGTTCTGGTTGAAGGTGACGGGCTGGATCAGCTTGCTTTGCTGCCGATGACGCATCCGTTGGTCAGCGATGGCCCCAAAGGGGTAGTTGAGGCCCCGGTCTTTTTGGGTTTGACCGCCGAAGATGCGCCTTTGTTTGCCGTGGATATCTCGGCCTGGACGGCAGAAGGTCTGGACCTGACCGGACTAGGGGAGTTCGTAGACAAATCTGAGCAGCAGCACCCGGATTTGCCAGATGGGTATGTGTTTGCCGAGTTGCGCCGGATCATGACGCGATTGCCGGCGCGGGATGCGGAACTGGCCGCGACGGCTAAGGCAGTGATCGGCTGGCACGAAACGCATCGATTTTGCGCGCTTTGCGGTGCAGCCAGTGAGATGTCGCAAGGCGGTTGGCAACGCAGTTGTCCATCATGTGGCGGGCAACACTTCCCACGTACCGACCCTGTTGTGATCATGTTGATCACATATGGGGAGAATGTGCTGATGGGGCGGTCTCCGGGTTGGCCCGAGGGAATGTTTTCGTTGCTGGCCGGCTTTGTTGAGCCCGGAGAAACTCTGGAGGCTGCCGTACGCCGCGAGGTAATGGAAGAGGCGGGCGTGCCGGTCGGGGAAGTATCCTATCTGTCCAGCCAGCCCTGGCCATTCCCGGCTTCGTTGATGTTCGGCTGCGCGGGTGAGGCACTATCGTGTGACATCGCTATTGATCCCGTCGAGATCGAAGAGGCGATGTGGGTGAGCAAATCCGAGATGATGCAGGCCTTTGCCGGGGACCATCCAAGTCTGTTGCCCGCTCGCAAAGGTGCAATCGCACATTTTCTTCTTGAGAACTGGCTTGCGGATACGTTGGACTGACGAAATATTGGCGCGGCCATAAACATCGAAGGGTATCATGCAGTTTTCAGCCCGTGAGGATATCGAAGCCCCAATCAACGCGGTATTCGACATGGTGTCGGATTTCGAGCGGTTCGAACGCATGGCCATGCGCCGGGGGATCGACGTAAGGCGCTCAGATGCCGAGGCGATCTTTGCAGCGGGAACTGAATGGCAGACAGAGTTCAAGCTGCGCGGCAAGTTGCGCCAGATGTCGGTGACCATGGCGGGCTACGACCGGCCTTCGCAAATGCGTTTCGAGGCCAACAGCAAGGGCATGACCGGCCTGACAAGTGTGGATTTTCTGGCCCTGTCACCGCGCAGAACGCGCCTGAGCCTCGAGATGTCACTGGCGGCCAAAACCTTGCCTGCACGCCTGTTGTTGCAGTCTGTAAAGTTGGGCCAATCCCGGTTTCGCAAACAGCTGCAATCCCGGCTGAGTGAATTTGCACGCGAGTTGGAGCAGCGCCATCTGCATGGCGCATAACAAAACGCTGTAGCGCCGTTACATAGTGCGATTGAGCAGATGAGGCAGGTTGTCGAGTTGAACGGCCACACGCACTAGCGTGATGATCGCTTGCAAGGAGGCTAAGCGCAGCAACCTGCGCCAATCCGAATTTGCCCAATCGAAGGAATTGTTACCTATCCGCGCGGTTGCGCGGCTGGGTAAACGCCCAGGATTTCAACGTTGGTCGTGAAATGCTCTAACTCGTCCATGGCCAGTTGCACATTCCGGTCGTCGGGATGCCCGACGATATCTGCATAGAACTGTGTCGCGGTGAAGGATCCGTCGACCATATAGCTTTCCAGCTTGGTCATGTTGATCCCGTTGGTAGCAAAGCCGCCCATCGCCTTGTAAAGCGCCGCCGGGATATTGCGGACCTGAAACACAAAGCTGGTGATCATGCCATGTTCGCCGCGACGTGTCAGATCGAACTGGCGGGACATCACAAGGAAACGGGTCGTGTTGTCGTCACTGTCCTCGATGTGGCGGGCCAGCACATTCAGGTTGTAGATCTCACCAGCCAATTCGCTGGCCAGCGCTGCAGAGTGGAGGTCGCCCACCTCAGCCACTTCGCGTGCCGCGCGGGCGTTGTCGGGGCTGACACGCCCGCGAATGTCGTGCTTTTTCAGGAACCCCGCGCATTGCGGCAGCAGCACCAGATGAGAATGTGCCTCGGTGATATCTTCCAGTTTTGCGCCGGGGACGCCCAACAAGTTGATATGTACCCGCACAAATGCCTCGTCGATGATATGCAAGCCGCTATGAGGCAACAGCCGGTGAATATCGGCGACCCGTCCGTAGGTTGTGTTTTCGACCGGAAGCATCGCCAGATCGGCCGCGCCGGAACGAACCGATTCGATCACATCTTCGAAAGTACGGCAGGGCAGGGCCTCCATATCGGGCCGCGCGTTGCGGCACGCCTCGTGACTATAGGCACCCGGTTCACCTTGAAATGCGATGCGATTGGTCATTTGGTCGATTCCATGCAACAAGTTCGCGATTTGGTCGTTTCGTCGCGGTGTCTATACCTTGCCTCTCGTAAGGGGAAGCCTTAGACAGCAGCCCAGACAGCTGAAATGGACTCGCGATCAATGTTCGACACGATGACAGTTACCAAGGCCGCTGCAGGCCTGTTCGGCACTTTCCTGGTGCTGCTTCTGGCCAAATGGGGGGCGGATGTCCTCTATTCTTCCGGTGGCCATGGCCACGCTGAGGCCGCCTACATTATCGAAACCGAAAGCTCGGGCGAAAGCGCCGACGGTGAAGAAGTGGTCTTCGAAGACCTGCTGGCCGCCGCTGACGTTGAGAAAGGTGCCAAGGTTTTCCGCAAGTGCACCGCGTGCCACAAGCTGGAAGACGGCGCAAACGGAACGGGCCCATACCTGTACGCTGTTGTGGACCGCCCTGTTGCATCGGCCAAGGGCTTTACAGGTTACTCGGCCAGCATGCAGGCCCACGGCGGCAACTGGACGCCTGAGGCGCTGGATGCCTTCCTGGAACGCCCAAGCGCCTACATCTCGGGCACATCGATGAGCTTTGCGGGTCTGAAAAAGCCGCAGGATCGCGCAGACGTGATTGCCTATCTGCAGACAATCGGCAACTGATTGCCAGTCAGATCAAAGCTTTCCAAAGCCGCTGCCCCATGCAGCGGCTTTTTTTGTCTGAAGGAAACTTCACAAAGCGCTCACGCATTCTAAACTTGAATCTGTCAGCGTTGGCACTTTAGCTAGCGGTTACGACATTGATGATGACAATGACCCAGAGGACAAGCCACATGATATCCCTGATGCCCGCTGCACGTGATCTTAAGATACGGCCTTGGGCTGGCATATTGGGGCTGTGCACGGCTTTGATCACTCCGCAAATCGTGCAGGCTTTGGACGATGGTGTTACAAGCAGTCATGGCTACTCATATTTCGGCAATCTGGATTATCCCGCTGATTACGCTCACCTGAACTATGTGAACCCGGATGCTCCTAAAGGTGGTGAGCTTTCTTTGGCTGCCTCGGGCACGTTCGATTCTCTCAATCCCTATTCCCGCAAGGGGCGCGCTGGCGCTTTGACGACGCTGCAATATGACCGCTTGTTTGAAAGTGCGGATGACAGTGTCGGGCAGTATTACGGAGTTTTGGCAGAAAGTCTGGAGTATGACGAAGGGCGGAACTACGTCATCTTTCACCTGCGACCCGAAGCAACCTTTTGGGATGGAACGCCGGTGACGGCGGAAGATGTCGTCTATAGCCACCGCCTGTTCATCGAACAGGGTCTGCCCTCTTACGCGCAGGCCGTAGGTCGCATGGTGACGGGGGCCGAAGCGCTGGATGAACATACGGTTAAGTTCTCGTTTAACCCCGAAGTCACACGCCGTAGCCTGATCGAAACAGTAGGCTCGACCCCCGTATTTTCAAAAGCGTGGTTCGAAGCGGATGAGTCTAGGCGCCTGGATGAGCCTCGCCTGGAAGTAGCGGTTGGATCAGGTCCGTATAAGCTTGACAGCTACGACATCAATCGTCGGATCGTTTACAAGCGCCGTGATGATTATTGGGGCAAGGATCTGCCGTTTAATGTTGGCAGGAACAACTTCGACACAATCCGCGTCGAGTACTTTGCTGATCAGACCGCGGCGTTCGAAGGTTTCAAAGCCGGTGAGTACACGCTGCGTATCGAAAGCGACCCCAAGCTTTGGGCGACGGGGTATGATTTCCCGAAGCTGAGCGAAGGCGTGGTGGTTCGCGATGAGATCGTGGATGGTAGTCCGCCGACCCCATCGGGTTTTGTTTTCAATCTGGGAAAACCGCAGTTTGCTGACAAGGACGTCCGCAAAGCCCTTGCCTTAGCCTTTAATTTCGAATGGGCAAACGAGTCTTTGCTGTTCGGGCTGAATGCGCCACGCAATTCCTTCATTCAAGGCACCCCGCTTGAGGCAAAAGGTCTGCCTGAAGGTGATGAGCTGGCGTTTTTGCAAGCTTTGGGTGACGTTGTGCCCGGAGACTTTCTGACAGAGCCTGCTGTCTTGGCCCACGAGTCAAATCCTGCGCGTCTGAACGATCGGAGAAATCTTCGCAAAGCAGCGAAAATACTGGACGAGGCCGGTTGGCCTGTTGGTGATGGCAATGTGCGGCGCAATGCGGAAGGGCAGACATTGAAGGTGAATATTCCCTATCCTTCAAACCTGCCGACATCGACAGCAACCATGATCGAAACCTATGTTCAGAACTTGCAGTCTATTGGTGTCGACGCTTCAGCTGAAAAGGTCGACCCGGCGCAGTACACCCTTCGCAGCCGCGAGAGGGACTACGATATGGTCTATTCCACACGTTACGGGTCATTCCTGTCCACTGGGGGTGGGTTAAGCCAGATGTACGGATCGGAAGAAGCTGCATTCAGCCTCTTTAACCCCGCCGGATTGGCTAGCCCCCTGGTTGACGCAATCATTGAAGCGTCTTTTGAAACCGACAATCAGGCAGATCAGGACACGGCACTTACTGCGCTTGATCGCGCCTTGCGTTATGAGTTCTTCGTGGTCCCTGTGGGATTCATCGCTGACTACTGGACGGCATATTACGATATGTACGAATACCCCGAAAACCTGCCGCCCTATTCGTTGGGTCATCTGGATTTGTGGTGGATCAATCCGGAAAAAGAGGCTGCGTTGAAAGCGAAAGGCGCACTGCGATAACATGGGCGCCTATATTCTAAGACGCTTGTTGCTGATCATTCCAACCCTTTTGGGCATCATGATCGTCAACTTCACGCTGGTACAATTCGTTCCGGGTGGACCGGTCGAGCAGATCATCGCGCAGATCGAAGGTAAGGGGGATGTTTTTGCAGGATTTGCGGGCGGGGGTGATGCTGGCGCAGGTTCTGAACCCGCTGGTGGTGTCTTCGACGACAAATATGTCGGCGCACGGGGTCTGCCGCCCGAATTCATCGCTGAACTTGAAAAAGAATTCGGTTTCGACAAACCGCCTTTGGAGCGGTTCCTGATTATGATGGGCAACTATCTGACGCTGGACTTCGGCGAGAGTTATTTCCGTTCGATCAGTGTGATTGATCTGGTGCTTGAAAAGATGCCGGTTTCAATCTCATTGGGTCTGTGGTCGACCCTGATTGCTTATCTGGTTTCTATTCCGCTGGGCATCCGCAAAGCGATCAAAGATGGATCACAGTTCGATACCTGGACCAGCGGGGCGATCATTGTGGCTTATGCGATCCCGGGCTTTCTGTTTGCGATCCTCCTTCTGGTGCTGTTCGCGGGTGGGTCGTACTGGCAGATCTTCCCGCTGCGCGGATTGACCTCGGACAATTGGGAGAGCCTGAGCCTCTTCGGCAAGATTGCGGACTACTTCTGGCATATTGCGCTGCCGACCATTGCGCTCACGATCTCGGCTTTTGCGACACTGACATTGCTGACCAAGAACTCGTTTCTGGATGAAATCAAGAAACAATATGTCATGACGGCCCGCGCAAAGGGGCTGAGCGAGCGAAAGGTGCTGTATGGTCATGTTTTCCGCAACGCGATGCTGATCGTGATCGCGGGCTTTCCCGCGGTGTTCATCGGCGTGTTCTTTGGTGGGTCGATCATCATCGAGACCATTTTCTCGCTGGACGGTCTGGGCCGTCTGGGATTCGAGGCAGCCGTGGCGCGCGATTACCCGGTGATTTTCGGCACCCTCTTCATCTTCGGCCTGATGGGGCTGGTCGTTGGTATCATTAGCGATCTTATGTATGTGCTGGTCGATCCGCGCATCGACTTTGAAAAGCGGGAGGGGTAAATGGCGCTCTCCCCTCTGAACCAGCGTCGCTGGAACAACTTCTGTCGCAACCGGCGCGCGTTCTGGTCGCTCATCATATTCTCGGTTCTGTTTGGCCTTTCCCTATGCGCCGAGTTTATCGCAAATGACAAACCTATCCTCGTGAAGTACCGGGGTGAGTTCTATACGCCGATCTTCAATTTCTATGCGGAAACGGAATTTGGTGGCGATTTCCAGACGGAAGCCATTTATCGCGATCCCGAAGTTCAATGCCTGATCGACAGTGGCGGACTGGAAGAGTGTTTCGACGATCCCGAAGGCATTATAGAACAAATCGACGCCGGGACATTCCAGTCGGAAGGGTTCGAGCGTGGCTGGGCGCTTTGGCCGCTGATCCCATACTCCTTCAACACATCGGTAGACCGACCTGGGGCTGCGCCTTTGCCGCCTAACGGTCAGAATCTGTTGGGCACGGATGACACCAAACGCGATGTGCTGGCACGCGTGATATACGGGTTCCGGTTGTCGATCCTGTTCACACTGCTTGTGACCGGTGCCGCCAGCCTGATCGGCATTTTCGCTGGTGCCATTCAAGGGTTCTTCGGCGGTTGGTTGGATCTGATCTTTCAACGGATCATCGAGATCTGGTCAGCGACGCCTTCGTTATATGTGATCATCATCATGTTCGCTGTTCTGGGCCGAAGTTTCTGGCTGCTGGTAGCGTTGATGATCCTGTTCAGTTGGACAGGACTGGTCGGTGTCGTACGCGCGGAATTCCTGAGGGCCCGGAACCTTGAATATGTGCGCGCGGCGCGTGCGCTGGGCGTCGGCAACATGACCATCATGTTCCGCCATATGCTGCCCAATGCAATGGTGGCCACTCTGACGTTCATGCCCTTCATTGTCACCGGAACCATCGGCGGTCTCGCCTCGCTGGATTATCTGGGCTTTGGATTGCCATCTTCGGCCCCGTCTTTGGGAGAGCTGACCTTGCAGGCAAAACAAAACCTGCAAGCCCCGTGGCTGGCTTTCACTGCCTTTTTCACCTTTGCCATCATGCTGTCGCTGCTGGTCTTCATTTTCGAGGGCGTGCGGGATGCGTTTGATCCTAGAAAGACCTTCTCATGAGCTTGCTGGATGTGAACAACCTCAAGGTCTCGTTCCGGCAGGACGGTCAGGTCAGTGCTGCTGTCAAAGGCGTGTCTTTTACCGTGGATCGGGGTGAAACCGTTGCGTTGGTGGGCGAATCCGGCTCAGGCAAATCCGTAACGGCTTTGTCGACAGTGTCGCTGCTGGGTGACAGTGCGCTGGTTGAAGGATCGGTGACCTATGATGGGCAAGAGATGATTGGCGCCTCGGAACAACACCTGATGGATGTACGCGGCAATGACATAAGCTTCATCTTTCAGGAGCCAATGACCTCGCTGAACCCGCTGCACACGATTCAAAAGCAAATGGCGGAATCGCTGGCGCTGCATCAGGGGGTAACCGGTGACGCGGCGCGGGGGCGGATTTTGGAGCTACTGACCAAGGTTGGTATCCGCGACCCCGAGGACAGGTTGGACAGCTACCCCCACCAGTTGTCTGGTGGACAAAGACAGCGGGTGATGATCGCAATGGCGCTGGCCAACAAGCCGGACATTTTGATTGCCGATGAACCGACAACGGCGTTGGATGTGACCATTCAGGCGCAGATACTCGAGTTGTTGGCCGAATTGCAGAAATCCGAGAATATGGGGATGCTGTTCATCACCCATGATCTGGGTATCGTACGCCGGATTGCCGACCGCGTTTGTGTGATGAAGGATGGTGAGATTGTCGAAACCGGTGTCACGCAGGACATCTTTGACAACCCACAGCATCCCTATACCCGGAAACTTTTGGCCGCGGAACCTTCGGGTCAGCCCGAACCGGTTGCCTCAGACGCGGAAGAGGTCGCGCGCACCGATCACCTGAAGGTCTGGTTCCCAATCCAGCGCGGATTTCTGAAGCGTACTGTTGGCTATGTGAAGGCGGTGAATGACGCCACGCTGAGTGTACGCGCGGGTGAGACTTTGGGAATCGTCGGCGAAAGCGGTTCGGGCAAGACTACGCTGGCGCTGGCGATCATGCGCCTCATTGCGTCCGAAGGCGGCATCACCTTCCGCGATCAGGATGTGCGAAGATGGTCTACCCGCGAATTACGCAGATTGCGCAAAGATATGCAGATCGTGTTTCAAGACCCGTTCGGCAGCCTTAGCCCACGCATGACCTGTCAGCAGATCATCGCGGAAGGTCTTGCCATTCACAACATTGACCCTCACCGCGCCCCGCGTGAGCTGGTCGCCGAGGTGATGACCGAAGTGGGGCTGGATCCTGCGGCGATGGACCGGTATCCGCACGAGTTCTCAGGCGGACAGCGCCAGCGTATCGCAATTGCGCGCGCGATGGTTTTGCGGCCCAAACTGCTGGTGTTGGACGAACCGACCAGCGCGCTGGACATGACGGTGCAGGTTCAGATCGTTGATCTGCTGCGCGATCTGCAGAAGAAATACGGGTTGGCATATCTGTTCATCAGCCACGACCTGAAAGTCGTGCGGGCGATGTCGCATAACGTAGTCGTCATGCGAAATGGGGATGTGGTGGAAATGGGTGCGGCCGAGGCTTTGTTCGAAAACGCTCAGACTGACTATACTCGCGAGTTGATTGCAGCGGCGGGCTGAAATCAGCCCGCCTTCCTCAGGCCATCACGCGCTTGCCTTTTCTTTGGTCGCCGCTTTCGGCACTGGCCCGCGCAGTTCTTCGTAGTGATCAAAGGTCAGCTTGACCCACCCGGTTCCGCGCGTGGCACTGGCAAGGGTGCGATGCAGTTCATCCTCGGTCACCGCGGGGATTTGGGCGTTGAAGATCTCCCATCCTGACGCGTTTGGGTTGCCCTCAAATCCCAGAACCTGCCCTTGCAGCGAACTGATCGTTGGGACGAGATCGCCAACAAAATCGGATGGCAAGTGAATCTCGGCGTTCAGCATCGGTTGCAGAACCACTGGTTTGGCCTGAGGCAGCGCTTCACGCACCGCGTTCTTGCCTGCGGTGCGGAACGCATAATCCGAACTGTCCACGTTATGGTGTTTACCGTCGCTCAGCGTGACTTTGACGTCGACGACGGGGAAACCCTCGGGACCTTGCTCCAGTGCATCCTTAGCCCCGTGTTCCACCGACGGGATGTAGTTCTTGGGTACTGCGCCGCCTTTGACAACTTCTTCGAACTTGAACCCCGATCCGCGAGGTAGGGGCGTGACCGAGATCACCACATCCGCAAACTGTCCGGCGCCGCCGGATTGTTTGCGATGACGGTGGCGATGTTCGACAGGCGCGCGGATGGTCTCGCGATAGGCGGTTTCGACCTGATCCGCTTCAATCTCGATCCCAAAATCCTCGGCCAGCTTCGCGGTCACACGGCGCATGTGTTGCGGGCCTTGCGATCCAAGGATCGAATGGCCGCTCAACTCATCCTGTTGCAGGTGCAGGCCGGGGTCGATCTCGGCCAGACGGCTTAGGGCGTTGGACAGGCGCACATCGTCCCTTTCATGCGCGGGTGAGACGATCTGACGATGCGCGACCGGATGCGAGGCCGCCCATTCCGGCAGTTCAGTCGCAGAATTGCTGTCGTAGATATAGCCGGGGTTGAGGTGGTCGGATTTGACCGCCAGACCAATCTGCCCGGCTTCCAGCGTTGCGATTTGGGTCTTGGCATCAAGCGTTGTCAGATTGCCAACGGTCTCACCGCCCAAAGCTTCATGCGCTTTGACGCCATCCCCAAGCCCGCGCAGAACAACGATCTTTCCGATGTGCTTTTTGACATCTGCAAAACCGGCAATGGCTCGGGCACTGTCGGCGGCTTCGTCCCGCCCGGCGGCGATATCGAATTCAGGCGCTTCGTGCCGCAGCGCCTTCATCAGCCGCGTCAGGCCGTTGCCATGGCTCGCGGCACCCAGGCATGCTGGAATCAACTGATGATTTTGCAAGACTTGTGCGGCCAGGTCATAAACCTCGTCGCTGGGGGGCTGCTTGTCTTCGATCAGTTGCTCCAACAGATGGTCGTCAAAATCAGACAGAGTTTCCAGTAACTCGGTGCGCGCTTCCTGCTCTCGGTCTTCCACGGATTGAGGCAACTCGATCAGGGCCGAGGGTTGGCCCTCTTGATACTTCCAGGCCCGTTCAGAAATCAGATCAACCGCGCCGATGATCGTGTCTCCTTCGCGGATTGGCACCTGACGCAGGGCGATATGATGGGTGCAGTACGTTTGCAGTGCTGCGATGATGTCGCGGATGCGCCCATTGGGATTATCCATGCGGTTGATGAATAGAAAGCAGGGGATGCCCGCTTCTTCCACCAGTCGAAGGTAAGGGGCGCACAGAACGGCAGCATTGGGATCGGGGGGCACAACCACGACCGCCGCGTCCGAGATGGCCATTGCAGGCCCGACATAGGCCAGCGCATCGCCGCCGCCATCTACGTCGATCGAACACCAAGGCTCGTCCAGGTAAGAAAAACCGTGCAAATGCACGGTTCCGGAAACATCGAATGTTGTGGGGCGCCCGTCGAGGCGGCTGATGGCCTCGACCAGGGTAGTTTTGCCCGATTGGCTGGGCCCGAGGACGGTGAAAACGCGCATGAGTGTTGTCCCTCTTTCAGGTTGCAGAATGGCTGCACGAAAGGGGCGTCCGCCGCTTTTTCGTCGGCAAGGACCGTCTGTATTTGCCCGCCTCAGGGCGCAGAATGGATGGCCAGTCTGCCCCTTGAGTGTGGAGAAAAGCGCAGGCGCGCGTCAAGCCCCCGTTGTGCCCAGTGGCCTGCGGGCCCGGCGAGGCCCGCAGAAGAAGAGATCAGATCGCCGAGCTGTGGCCTGCCTTGCTCAGGTCATAGGCGTCAAAGCTGCGGGCGATCATCCGGGTCAGGGCGCGTGCCTCGGGCGGGATGAAAAGCCCGTCTTCGGTGATCCGCAACAGCCCGTCGAATGCGGCATTGGCGGAATGATACATGTCATTCAACGCGGCGGCCGAGATGTCGTGGTCGCGCAGGATTTCGGCACTGTTGATCTTAAAATCGCACATCAGCGCCTCGATCAGGCGCGCGCGCAAAATGTCCTGACCCTTGAACAGGTGCCCGCGGGCGGTCGAAAACTGCCCGTCGCGAACCGCTTTGGCATGGGCCGAGGTGGCCGAGGCGTTCTGCGCAAAGCCTTGCGGAAAGCGCGAGATCGAACTGGCCCCGACGCCAATCAGAACATCGGCCTGATCGTCGGTATACCCTTGGAAGTTACGCTTTAGACGTCCCGCGTGCAGGGCACGGGTCAGACCGTCATCTTGTATGGCGAAATGGTCGATGCCAATTTCGGCATAGTTGTCCCACAGGAACAGACGGCGGGCGGTATCGAACAGCTCGAGCCGTTGTTCCGGCGTGGGAAGCGCGTCGGACGGGATCATCTGTTGGCGCTTCGCCATCCAAGGCACATGTGCGTAGCCATACAAAGCCACGCGATCCGGGCTGAGCGACAGCAGCTTCTGCACGCTTTCGGTCATCCGGGCCTTTGTCTGATGCGGCAGGCCAAAAAGGATATCTGCGTTCAAACTGGTAATGCCACGTTCGCGGATCATGTCGATGGCGTCGCGGGTGGTGTCGTAGCTTTGGATGCGACCGATGGTTTTCTGAATTTCGTCGTCGAAATCCTGCACCCCGATCGACGCACGGTTCATACCTGCCTCTGCCAGCGCATCCAGACGGTCTTCATCAATTTCGTTCGGATCAATCTCGACCGAAAATTCGGCATCAGGCCCCATGGGCACAATACCCAGGATATATTGCGCCAATTCGCGCATCAGCTGCGCGTTCAGCAAGGTTGGCGTACCGCCACCCCAGTGCAGGCGCGATAGCACCACGCCTTTGGGCAGGCGTGCTGCAAGCAGGTCTAACTCGGCCTTCAGAACGTCCACATAGGCGATCACAGGGTTGTCGGTTTGGGTTCCCTGTGTCCGGCAAGCACAGAACCAGCACAGTCTACGACAGAATGGAACGTGGATGTACAGGGAAATGGCACTGCCGGGTTTGATCCCCGAAATCCAGTCACCAAACAAGTCTGCTCCCACATCATTGCTAAAGTGGGGGGCGGTGGGGTAGCTTGTGTAACGCGGTACTTTCGCGTCAAAAAGTCCAAGCTTTGCCAATTGTGGTTTCACTATCATGGCGATACCCTTAGGCGACAGATGACTTGGTTACTTTGATGGAGATCAAGTGGGGACCCGCATGACAATAAAAGCACAGTTTGATCATTCCAATTGCGAAGACTGCCCGATTCGGCATCGCGCAGTTTGTGCTCGTTGCGATGCGGATGAGCTGGAAGAGCTTGAAAGTATTAAATATTACCGCAGTTTCGAGGCGGGCCAGACCATCATATGGTCGGGCGATCAGATGAATTTTGTGGGCTCGGTCGTGGCCGGGATCGCTTCGTTGACGCAGACCATGGAAGATGGTCGGACCCAGATGGTGGGTTTGCTGTTGCCAAGTGATTTTGTCGGCCGCCCCGGGCGCGAAGTTGCGCCTTACGATGTGCAGGCGACCACAGATGTCGTCATGTGCTGTTTCCGCAAGAAACCGTTCGAAGAGTTGATGGCAACTACACCACATATCGCCCATCGCCTGTTGCAGATGACGCTGGACGAACTTGATGCTGCCCGCGAATGGATGCTGGTGCTTGGGCGCAAGACCGCGCGCGAAAAAATCGCCAGCCTGTTGTCGATCATTGCGCGCCGGGATGCGTCGATTAGCCAGAAGGGTCTGGCAGGGCCGATTGTGTTTGACCTGCCTCTGACCCGAGAGGCCATGGCAGACTATCTGGGCCTGACCCTTGAAACCGTGAGTCGCCAGATTTCGGCCTTGAAAAAGGAAGGCGTGATCACACTGGAAGGCAAGCGCCATGTGACCATTCCGGATATGGGCCGTCTCATGGAAGAAGCTGGCGACGACTCGGATGGTGGCTTTTTGGTCTGATCCTTGTGCGCGATGGGATAGGATAAACGCCGTGACCTTGGATCGCGGCGTTTAACAACTCAGGAGCATCGCATGGTTTTTAGCAGCGTCTTGGCAATGATTTTTATCGGCGCAATCGCCGGATGGCTTTCGGGAAAGATCATGGAGGGCCGCGGATTCGGTTTGCTGGGGAACATCATCGTCGGAATTGTCGGCGCGTTTCTGGCAGGCATGATTTTCCCCGCGCTAGGCTTTTCTGTGGGCGGAGGGTTCTTTTCCTCGGTCTTTTTCGCGACCGTGGGGGCCGTGATCCTGTTGTTTGTGATCGGCCTTATCCGAAAGGCATGACAAAAGCCGCCGACTTGGGCGGCTTTCGAACTTTTTGGCAGAGTTCAGTGTGCCAGGAAAACGGGAACTGAAGATTGTTCCAGCATGTTGCGGGTTGCACCGCCAAGTATTGCTTCGCGGAAGCGCGAGTGACCGTAGGCACCCATTACGATCAAGTCAGATTCCGTGTCCGACGCATGACGGTTCAGAATATCTGACACGCGCGTCATGGTCTTGCTCAGCACATCGATCTCACACTTGACCCCGTGTCGGGCCAGCATCTGAGACAGCATTCCGCCCGGATCCGACCGGTCAGGGCCGTGGCGCGGAGGATCAATGACAACGATGCGGGCCAGTTCCGCCTGTTTCAGGAAGGGCAGAGCGCGCCGGACGGCGCACATCGCCTCAACGCTTTCATTCCAGGCGATCATTACATTGCGTGGCACTTTCATTGGCGGAGTGTCGTCCGGAACCACCAGAACCGGGCAATGGCCTTCAAACATTGCGGACTCGATGATGGGTTCAGCTTCGGCCCCGCGATCTTTTCCATAGGGGTGCGGTAAAACCACAAGATCCGAAAACCGGGCCCGATGCGCGACATGGCGTCCGATGTCAGCGATCTGCGCCACACCATGTTCAGCAGACCAGCGAACGCCGGATTTACCCAAATAGTCTTGGGCAAATGCCAGCACCTCCTGCGCCTCGGTGTTGGCTCGGCTGAGCGTCTCCTGAACGATCAGGGCGTTCGCTCCGGCATAGTAATAGCCGGTCTGGCTGCGATCGACACCAAGGCACAGCGCCTCGGCATGGGCATCCTGCGACTCTGCCAGCGCTATAACCTGAGCCAATGCAGGCTCAGCCGTTTGCGTTTCGGTCATGACAGTGAGAATAGATTTGTACGCCATTTCGACCTCTTAGTTCGGGCATATGGTCTCATGTGACCGGTTGGCCCCTTTCATCCTTTATGCGTGTCACAGAAAACGCGGAACTGTCTTGATACAGATCAAAGCAATAGCGGCTGTCGTGCTTCAGAACGGCAGCCAGTCAAATAGGTTTCGCGTGTCAAAAGAATCAAAACCGCGCGAAGCACGGCAAAGGGACGCAATATGTCGAATTACATCAAGCTGATCGTGCTTGGTCTGGTCGTGGTGTTTGCCGCCATCGGATCAAATTATGCACGCGATTTGGCGTATCAGGTGCATGCGATTCTGGTGATGCTTATCGCCGGTGGATTGTTCATCTGGACGCTTCGAAACACAGAAGAGCCAGATATTCTTGTCGATCGCTCGGGCGAATACATGGATGACGTGATCCGCTACGGCGTGATCGCAACGGCCTTTTGGGGTGTGGTAGGGTTCCTGGCTGGAACCTTTATTGCGTTCCAACTGGCGTTTCCGGTGCTCAACTTCGAATGGGCCCAAGGGTATCTGAACTTTGGACGTTTGCGTCCGCTGCACACCTCGGCGGTGATTTTTGCATTTGGCGGTAACGCGCTGATCGCAACGTCGTTCTACGTGGTGCAGCGCACCAGCGCCGCGCGTCTGTGGGGTGGAAACCTCGCATGGTTCGTGTTCTGGGGCTATCAACTGTTCATCGTGCTGGCCGCGACCGGTTACATTCTGGGCGGTACTCAGTCGAAAGAATATGCCGAACCTGAATGGTATGTGGACCTGTGGCTGACCGTTGTTTGGGTCGCTTACCTTGCTGTCTATCTGGGCACGATCATCAAGCGGAAAGAACCCCACATCTATGTAGCAAACTGGTTCTATCTGGCGTTCATCGTGACCGTTGCGATGCTGCACCTGGTCAACAACATGACCATTCCGGTCAGCATCTGGGGTTCGAAGTCGGTCATCGTCTGGTCGGGTGTTCAAGACGCCATGATCCAGTGGTGGTATGGCCACAACGCTGTGGGCTTCTTCCTGACCGCGGGCTTCCTGGGCATGATGTACTACTTCATTCCGAAACAGGCCGAGCGTCCGGTCTTCTCGTACAAGCTGTCGATCATCCACTTCTGGGCACTGATCTTCCTGTACATCTGGGCTGGTCCGCACCACCTGCACTATACCGCGCTGCCTGACTGGGCCTCGACGCTGGGCATGGTGTTCTCGGTGATCCTGTGGATGCCGTCCTGGGGTGGTATGATCAATGGCCTGATGACCCTGTCGGGTGCATGGGACAAGCTGCGCACCGACCCGGTGATCCGGATGATGGTGATCTCGGTCGGCTTCTACGGCATGTCCACCTTTGAAGGCCCGATGATGTCGATCCGCGCAGTAAACTCGCTGAGCCACTACACCGACTGGACCATTGGTCACGTGCACTCGGGCGCGCTGGGTTGGAACGGCATGATCACCTTTGGTGCGCTGTACTTCCTGGTACCTGTCCTGTGGAAGCGCGAGCGTCTGTACTCGCTGCAGATGGTCAGCTGGCACTTCTGGCTCGCCACCATCGGCATCGTGCTCTACGCCGCTTCGATGTGGGTCACCGGTATCATGGAAGGCCTGATGTGGCGTGAAGTGGATGCCAACGGCTTCTTGGTGAACTCGTTCGCCGACACCGTGGCCGCCAAATTCCCGATGTATGTGGTGCGTGCGCTGGGCGGTGTCCTGTTCGTCGCTGGCTCGGTCATCATGTGCTACAACCTGTGGATGACTGTACGTAAAGCGCCGGCCAAAGAGGCCAGCCTGACCGTCGCAGTCCCGGCTGAATAAGGAGGGCCGGAGCAATGGCAATTCTCGACAAACACAAGATCCTCGAGACCAACGCGACCCTCCTGCTGATCTTCAGCTTCCTGGTCGTAACCATCGGTGGCATCGTTCAGATCACCCCGCTGTTCTACCTTGAGAACACCATCGAAAAGGTGGAGGGCATGCGCCCTTACACCCCACTCGAAATGGCGGGTCGTGAGATCTATCTGCGTGAAGGCTGCTATGTCTGCCACAGCCAGATGATCCGCCCGATGCGGGATGAGGTTGAGCGCTATGGCCACTACTCGCTGGCGGCTGAGTCGATGTATGACCACCCGTTCCAGTGGGGGTCCAAGCGTACCGGACCTGATCTGGCGCGTGTTGGTGGCCGTTACTCGGACGACTGGCATGTGCGCCATCTGCGCGATGCACAATCGGTGGTGCCGGAATCGGTGATGCCCAAGTATGGCTTCCTCGAAACCCGCAAGATCGACGGCGAGTATATCGGTGACATCATGGCTGCCAACGCTTTGGTGGGAACGCCCTATACCGAGGACATGCTGGAGAACGCCGTGGCAGATTTCCGCGCGCAGGCCGATCCGGACAGCGACTATGACGGGTTGCTGGAACGCTATGGCGATAAAGTCAACGTGCGCAACTTCGACGGCCAGTCTGATCTGACCGAAGCCGACGCGCTGATCGCTTACCTGCAAATGCTGGGCACGCTGGTCGATTTCTCGACCTTCACCCCGGACGCAAGCCGCTAAGGAGGGTGTGATGGAAGAATATACACTCCTACGGCAGTTCGCGGATAGCTGGATGCTGCTTTTGTTGTTCGTCTTCTTTATCGGCATCATCATCTGGGTATTCCGCCCCGGTGCCAGCAAAGAATACAACGACACCGCCAACATCCCGTTCCGGCATCAAGACAAACCCGCCACATCCAAGGAGGCGCGGCAATGAGCAAGACACCTGAAAAACAGCCGGGTGATCCGAATACAACCGGTCATTCCTGGGATGGGATCGAGGAATTCGACAACCCGATGCCGCGCTGGTGGCTATGGACCTTCTATGCGACCATTTTCTGGGGTCTGATCTATACGATCATGTATCCGGCATGGCCGCTGGTTCAATCTGCAACAGCAGGGGTTCTGGGGTGGTCCTCGCGTGAGCTGGTTCAGCAGGAGCTGGTTTCGTTCGAAGAGGCAAACGCCCCTTGGAATGCCAAGCTGGTAGAGACATCGCTCGAGGATATCTCGAAGGACCCCGAGTTGCAGCAATACGCCGTGAACTCTGGCGGGGCCGTATTCCGCACCTGGTGCGCACAGTGCCACGGTTCCGGTGCTCAAGGCGCGCCCGGCTTCCCCAACCTGTTGGACGATGCATGGCTGTGGGGCGGTTCGCTTGAAGATATCGAGTACACCGTTGCCTATGGTATCCGGAACGAAGAAAGCGACGATGCGCGCTATTCTGAAATGCCGGCCTTTGGTGAGATTCTCGAAAGCGAAGAGATCACCCAGGTTGTCCAATACGTTATGTCTCTGACCAATGCGCAGACCGACGACGCGGCGGCGCAAGCGGGCAAAGTTGTCTTCGATGACAACTGTGCTGCCTGCCACGGCGAAAACGGCCAGGGCGACGTATTCCAGGGTGCTCCGAACCTGACCGACGCGATCTGGCTTTACGGTGGCAGCGAAGAGGCTCTGACCGAAACAGTCACATACAGCCGCTTTGGCGTAATGCCTCCGTGGGAAAACCGCCTGACCGACGCGCAGATCCGCGCCGTCACGGCCTATGTCCACCAGTTGGGTGGTGGTCAGTAAGTTTAAAGGAACACTTTCGGGCGGTTCGCTGCCCGAAAGTTGTGGCACCGGCTGTTCCATCTGTTCGCGCGTTTCCTGAACAGCCGGTGCCTTATTTTCCAACAAACCACCTTACAGACCTACAGCCCGCTTTGGTGGGAGCTATTTGGGGCGTTCTTGCGGCCCGAGTCTCAGGCTGCGACAATTGGTCGGCCTGAAGCGCGCGGTTTATAAGCGTCATGATCGGTATCGCGACAATAGCCGGTTTTCTGTTAGAATACGTGAATAACTGGTTAAAAAACGTCTATTCCGACATCTCAGAGGCCGGTTCATCTTCAAAAGATGTGTGTTCGATGCGCGTTTTGACCCATGTCAAAGTTCGCTTGCCCGTGATCTGGAACAAGACGCCTTCAGAAGACCCATTAGTGGAGCCAGCCAGTGAGCGATTCCGATCCTGCCCCCAGCCTTTACGCAGCCAGAGAGCCGATCTTTCCAAGACGTGTCTCAGGGCCGTTTCGGAACCTGAAATGGATCATTCTTATAGTGACACTGGGCATCTACTACGTGACCCCGTGGATCAGGTGGGATCGCGGCCCCAGCCTGCCGGATCAGGCGGTACTGTTGGATCTGGCGAACCGACGGTTTTATTTCTTCTGGATCGAAATCTGGCCACATGAATTCTACTTTGTCGCCGGTCTGCTGATCATGGCCGGCCTTGGCCTGTTTCTGTTCACTTCGGCCCTTGGGCGCGTCTGGTGTGGCTATGCCTGCCCGCAAACAGTCTGGACCGACCTTTTCATATTGGTCGAGCGTTGGATCGAAGGGGATCGAAATGCTCGTCTGCGCCTGCACCGCCAAGAAAAGCTGGATTTCCGCAAGGCTCGCTTGCGGATCACCAAATGGACCGTTTGGTTCTTGATTGGCCTGGCGACGGGTGGGGCCTGGGTATTCTATTTTGCAGACGCCCCGACGCTTTTGATGGATCTGGTCACTGGCAACGCGCATCCGGTCGCGTACACAACGATGCTGATCCTGACGGGCACTACCTTTTTCTTTGGCGGTTTCGCCCGCGAACAGATCTGCATCTACGCTTGCCCATGGCCCCGCATTCAAGCGGCAATGATGGACGAAGACACACTGGTTGTCGGTTACCGCGAATGGCGGGGCGAGCCACGCGGCAAGGGTAAACGGGCTGCAGATTCCGAGTTGGGGGATTGCATCGACTGTATGGCCTGCGTGAATGTCTGCCCTGTTGGGATCGACATTCGTGACGGTCAGCAGCTGGAATGCATCACCTGCGCCCTGTGTATTGATGCCTGTGATGATATGATGGCCAAGATCGGTAAGCCGCGCGGGCTGATCGACTATATGGCCCTCAGCGATGAAACGCGCGAGCGGTCTGGGCAGCCGCCGAAAAGTGTGTGGACGCATATATTCCGCGCCCGCACGATCCTATACACGGCCCTGTGGTCGCTGGTTGGTTTTGCGTTGCTGTTCGCTTTGTTCATCCGCTCGGATATTGACCTGACCGTTGCTCCGGTCCGCAACCCGACATTTGTAACCCTGTCTGATGGAACGATCCGCAACACTTATGATGTGCGGCTACGTAACAAACATGGCGAAGATCGTCTGTTCACCCTGTCTCTGACCGGAGATCCGGCTATGCGGCTGGAAATCGAAGGCACAAACCTGCACACTGTGAATGTGCCGGCAGATACAGCACAATTGACTCGTGTATATATTATCTCGTCCCGCGACACGGGCCCAGCCGGAGCGGATTCAACGCCGGTCCGCATCTGGGTTGAAGATCTGAGCAGCGGTGAGCGGGCCTATAAGGACACCACGTTTAACGGACGGGGGAATTGATCATGGCGGAACGGAAATTCACCGGAAAACACGCTTTGGCGGTGTTTGTGGGCGCCTTTGGCGTGATCATCGCCGTGAACCTTGTTCTGGCCTACAGCGCGGTCAAAACCTTTCCGGGGCTTGAGGTCAAGAATTCATACGTGGCCAGTCAGGAGTTCAACGAACGTTTGAAAGAGCAACAAGCGCTGGGGTGGACCGTACGGGCTGAAACCAAGGGCGGGTTGCTGATCCTGCACATCACCGATGAAAGTGGTGCGCCGGTTCAGGTCAGCGAGTTGCAGGCTGTTGTGGGCCGCGCGACTCATGTCCGCGAGGATTTCGTGCCGGATTTCACCTTTGACGGAACGGCCTACGCCACGCCGGCCACGTTGGGCGAGGGCAACTGGAACATTCGTCTGGTGGCGCGGGACAGTGATGGCGCGGAATTTTCGCAGCGCGTTCCGCTGTATGTGAAGGGGTAAGCGATGACGGCGCAGCTTTCTTCCGGCACCGCAGCCTGCCCGGGCTGCCTTGCAGCCCCGGCGGAACCCGCCCGGTCGATTCCGGAGGATGTGCAGATAGCCCTGTCTTTGCCGGGTATTCACTGCTCGGCCTGTATTGCGACCGTCGAAAGGGAACTGAACGCGCATCCCGGTGTTGAAAATGCACGGGTGAACCTAACCCTGAAACGCGCGATGATCAAAGCAACGCCTGAAACACGTGCTGTCGATCTGATCCCAGTGCTTGAGAAAGCCGGTTTTGAAGCGCACGAGCTTGATCCGGGCGCCTTGTCGGCCACTCAGACGGACAAGGCAGGGCGTGACTTACTGATGCGCCTGGCGGTGGCCGGGTTTGCTTCCATGAACGTCATGCTGTTGTCGGTTTCGGTCTGGTCCGGGGCCACTGACGCCACGCGGGACATGTTCCACTGGATTTCTGCCGCGATTGCTCTGCCTGCCATCGCGTTTTCAGCCCAGCCCTTCTTTGCCAATGCGTGGAGCGCCTTGCGGGTGCGCCGCCTGAACATGGATGTGCCAATTGTGTTGGCGATCTTGTTGGCGCTGGTCACATCGCTTTGGGAAACCGCGTTGAGTGGCGAACATGCCTATTTCGATGCGGCCCTGACCCTGACCTTCTTCCTGCTGGCCGGTCGTTATCTGGATTACCGCACCCGTGCCGCAGCCCGATCCGCGGCCGAAGAACTGACCGCGCTTGAGGTGCCGCGCGCGATCCGTTTGGTGGATGGCGTAGAAAATGAAATTGCAGTTGCTGATCTGAAAGTAGGCGATTTGATCCTTGTGCGCCCCGGCGGTCGGATGCCAGTGGACGGTGAGATTGTGTCGGGCCAGTCCGAACTCGACCGCTCGCTACTGACCGGAGAAACGGTGCCTGTATTTGCCGAAATCGGCCAGTTGGTCAGTGCAGGTGAGGTCAACCTGACTGGTCCTTTGACATTGCGCGCAACTGCGGTGGGCGAGGATACGTCGCTGCACCGCATGGCGGATCTGGTGGCCATCGCTGAATCCGGTCGGTCGCGTTATACTTCTTTGGCCGACAAGGCGGCCAAGCTTTATGCGCCGGGCGTTCACATCCTATCAGCGCTCAGCTTTCTGGGCTGGTACATTTATTCCGGCGATATCCGCACGGCGTTGAATATCGCGGCGGCGGTTCTGATTATCACCTGCCCATGTGCTCTGGGTCTGGCCGTTCCAGCGGTGACAACGGCGGCGTCTGGCCGGTTGTTCCGCAAAGGTATGTTGATCAAACATGCAACCGCGTTGGAGCGTTTGTCCGAGGCTGACACGGTGGTGTTCGACAAAACAGGCACTCTGACATCCGGTGCGCCGGAACTGGTCAACTTAGGGGATCATTCCCGCGCGAAGGTCGAAGTTGCCCTGGCGCTGGCCGAGGCGTCGGCACACCCATTGTCTGTGGCTTTGGCGAAAGCCGCGCGTGAGGCCGGGATCAAGCCTGCCAACGTGCGGGGCGTCGTTGAGGTTCCGGGTTACGGCACCGAAGGTGAATACCGTGGTCAACGCGTGCGTTTGGGCCGGGCCGCTTGGGTCGGCGCAGAGCAGGGCAGTGAAACCTCAGCCTGGCTGGCTATTGGCGATCATGCGCCTTTGGCCTTCCGGTTCTCGGATGCGTTGCGCCCGGGTGCGGCCGAGGCGGTCGACGCGTTGCGTGCCGCTGGCAAGCATGTGGTCCTGATGTCCGGCGACTCGCAGGGGGCCGTGCGCGCGTTGGCTGAAAAAATGGGGATCACAGATTGGATTGCCGAAGCTTTGCCGCAGGACAAGGCGCATCGCATTCAGGACCTCAGCGATAAGGGTCACCATGTCCTGATGGTGGGCGACGGTCTGAATGACACGGCGGCCTTGGCGGCGGCGCATGTTTCGATCTCACCGGCGTCGGCGTTGGATGCCGCACGGGTGGCGTCGGACATTGTGTTGTTGGGCAATGACCTTTCCCCCATCGCGGATGCTTGCGACACGGCGGTCAAAGCGACAAAACGCATTCGCGAAAACTTCCGCATCGCGACTGTCTACAACGTGATAGCCGTTCCATTGGCAGTGATTGGGCTTGCAACTCCATTGATCGCGGCGCTTGCGATGTCGACCTCGTCCATCACCGTGTCGCTCAATGCCCTGCGGTTGAGGTGAACCGGATGGAAGTTCTTGCCTACCTGATCCCGATTTCACTGTTGCTGGGCGGCGTTGGCCTGGTGGCTTTTGTCTACACTGTCCGGTCGAACCAGTATGAAGATCCTGAGGGTGACGCGCGCCGGATCCTGAGCGATGAATGGGACGATAAACCCAAACCCTGACCGCTCAGGGCAGAGTTGATCCAACTGCCCTTGAAATTGCCGCAATGCCCGGTTATGTCCGGGCCATCCGCTAGCAGAGAGAACACGCAAATGGCCACCACCAACCCGATTCAGTTCATTCAGCAAGTCCGTGCCGAAGTGTCCAAGGTCGTCTGGCCGACCCGGCGCGAGGTGCTGTTGACCACGGTTATGGTTTTCATCATGGCGGCGCTTACGGCGGTCTTCTTTGCTTTGGTCGATCTGGGTATCCGGGGTGGCCTTCAGCTGATTCTGGGCGCGTTCAGCTAAGCGTGGAAACGCGGCTGCCCCCTTGCACAGCGGGCAATGTCAGAGTAGTTGACGCAGGACTATTCGGAATGGGCGTGTGGCGATTCGGGCTGCGCGCCGCTTTTTATTCCGGATAACGTGACAAGATTTTAATGACGGGTGTATCCGGCAAATCCGATACCCCGAAGACAGACAAGGACGACAGGTTCATGGCGAAACGGTGGTACTCGGTCAGCGTTCTTTCGAATTTCGAAAAGAAGATCGCAGAACAGATCCGCACGTCGGTGGCTGAACAGGGCCTTGAAGACGACATCGACGAAGTACTGGTGCCCACCGAAGAGGTGATCGAAGTGCGCCGCGGCAAGAAGGTCACGACCGAACGCCGCTTTATGCCCGGCTACGTTCTGGTGCATATGGAAATGTCAGACCAGGGCTATCACCTGATCAACTCGATTAACCGCGTGACCGGTTTCTTGGGCCCGCAAGGCCGCCCGATGCCGATGCGTGACGCCGAGGTGAACCAGATCCTCAACCGCGTTCAGGAAGGTGAAGAAGCGCCCAAGCTGATGATCACCTTCGAGGTCGGCGAGAAGGTCAAAGTCAACGACGGACCGTTCGAGGATTTCGACGGCATGGTCGAAGGTGTGGACGACGAAAACCAGAAACTGAAGGTCTCGGTTTCGATCTTTGGTCGCGAAACCCCGGTCGAGCTGGACTTTACGCAGGTTACGAAGCAGGGCTAATCGCTCTTCGCTTATTTTCGACGCCGCGGTGCCACGGGCAGCGCGGCGTTTTTATTTTGACGATCGTTTATCAATCAGCACCAAACAGCGATCCAGCCACACGGCCAGTCGTTTTTACGGCCGGCCCGGAATAAGCTCTTGTTCTTGAAGCACTGTCAGAATGTCGAGGATTGTCGAAGGGCTGACGTCCACTGAGCCTTCAAGGAGAACGCCAAGACCACCTTCTCCGATCTCGCGCGGGCCGCCTTTGTCGTAGGTTGGGTCAAGTGACGCAAGCTCTGCCGGCAGTTCCGGGCACAGCGGAGTGTCGTTCAGTGCAAGATCCACTGCAGCCAACATCAACTCCTTCACCGAGTCTAATGTGTCGTCTTCCAGCAGTTGCTCGCGCTGTTCTTCGGGGGCCGTAAGGGTAAGATCAATAAGCTTGAAATAGGCGCAGTTGTCCCGCACTTCGACAGTTGCTTCGGTGGATAGGCTTGCCAGTATCGCTCTTTTTTCTTCACCGCGTTCAAAGTTGCGTTCACCGGTGCGGCTGCATTCAAAAATCGTGATGGTCACGTCCCCATCCAGATCTATTACTTGGTCTTCGGCCTTAAAGCTCAAATCATCAAGTCTGACTTGCAGACCACAATTGTCGACGATCGCATTGTCAGCCAACCGCTCGGGCACAACCTTTTGAACTTCGCGCAGGTCGAGAAGGGCACCGACCCCGATCCGAGTGGGCGCAGCGGCGGTGAGGTTCAGATCAAGAGTATACGGCAGTTCGGTATCGCGAACCGGTAGTGTCGCGTCGATGACAAAGTCTACCTGCTGCGCGTCAGGGGCGCGAGGGCCCAGAACTGCTGCGATAAGGGCTGGAAGAATTAACCAAAGTCTCATTCAGCAAACTCCAACACACCAAGTTCTTTCAGCCCTGCAAGGACTTTCACTATCGTCTCGGCGCTTACATCGGCCGAACCGACAACAGCAGCGCCCAATCCTCCTGGCGCGATTTCGCGCGTTCCGCCGGATTCGTAATTCGGATCAAGTACAGAGAATTCTTCAGGTAATGGCGGACAAACCGGATTGGCCGCCAAAAACTCGCCGCCCTTTTCAAGGACAGCTTCATTTATTCGGTTGGTCAGCCCAAAAAGGTCGGTAACAGCTCCGATGAACCCACGCGGTCTGAGGTCAGCGCTTTCGATACTGAACGTAAGGCATTGGCCTTTAACCTCTGCCTTGGCGACAGCAGTTGCATCAACCGTGGCCCCGAAATACCGAAAGCCGGGTTCTTCATTTCGTTTGCACCGCGTAAACTGGGCGCGGGCTGAGCCTTCTACTTTAACGGTTTCACCTATTGCAGTGACATCTCGGATCTCGAGGTAAATCTGGCGTTTACAGCTTTCTTCCAAGGGGCCAGTCAGTATCTGAGGTGCCTTTTCCTGCAATCCACGCAAATCCATGAACGCTCGCAATCGCAGGCGGGTTGGGCTGGATTCCTCTAGACCGCCGTAGACGGTGAAGGGAACGGGAATATCGCGCAAAGGAACTTCCTTGGTCAGCTTGACTTGAAAGCGACCGGCATAGGTGGCGGGGTCAATTCCTGCCGTGTTGCGTGAAGCAGTGTTTTGGGGTGCTTCGGATTGGGCAGTTGTCTCGGACACTGCACCCTGATCCTGGGCGTTGCTGCCGCATCCGGGCACAATTGCGAAAAGAACACAAATCAGTAGCCCTTTGTTTAGTCGAGATGATGCCAACTCAGACCGCCCCTTCTATATCCAACCTGCCCTAAGATAACCGTCGGGGGTTCATAAGCAACTTATGTCTTTGAGAAATCTGTTTTACTTCTTACGCGGTTGTTGGTGTTCGGGAATGGTCAGGGCGCAAAACGGTTGTGTTGCGGTAATTCTGTAGTTGGTTTCCGACGTCTCGGGGCGACGCATACTGATCAGATGAGGATCAGATCAAACTGCGCATTAGTCAGATCAACAAGGTCCGCAAACATGCAAAAAACGCCGCGAAGCATCAGGCACCGCGACGTTGTTTGATGACGAATTACGTTTCATTCTTCTCGCTCTACTGCGCCTGAACCATAGCTGCGCGCAGCAGTTGTGGGCGGTCGGTCTGTGACGGTAGGAAAACAGCTTGCGATCCGGCATCCAGTGCCGAAAGGCTCGCATCGTACCACTGCATCGCCAGATCACGACGTTCTGGCACACCGAAGCCTTCGCGCAGGTGGTGGCCAATAAGCTCTCCGTAGGCGGGCTCACCCATTGCAACCAGCATCAGCGCAGACCCGACTGCGGTGTCCATATTGTCCTGACGGTAGCCGATCGCGAGGCAGACCTTGCTTGTTGCCGCAAGATCTTCGGGGCTAAGGCCGGAATCCAGCGCAAGCTTGCGCATCTGAGTTTCTGCATCAGTTTTTGAGTTTAGAGACAAGGCGACCACTTGCGGTGCCAACATATCGCCATACGAGTCGCACTGGGCCGTTACCTGATCCGGCGTCAGCCCTTGGATGTCCTGCATAAGCTCCTCGCCGCGGGCCATGGCATAGCTTCGGGCGAGGCAGAACTGCTCGCTGAGTGCAAAATCAGGATCAGACATGTTCGACAAAGTTGTATAACCGCCATTGGTCGATGTTTGAAGCATCACCCCGCTACAGCGATTGGCTAGCGATGGACCTCCGGTTCCTCCGGAAAACAGGCTTGGCAGGCTGGCAGATTTTGTCTCTGCGGTCTCGGTCTCCTGAGGGGTCGCGACTGGCGTGGTCGGTGCCGGTGCCTGAGGGGCTGCAGCCACGGCTGATCCGCTATGGAGTTTTTGGCGATAAGCCATAAGCAGCGGTTGGCCCGAAAGTTGCATAGTGGCTTGTCCGCCGCTTGTCGCCCAGTAATAGGCTTGCATCAGGAAATCATATTGATAGGGCTGGAAGTCATGGCCATTTACAGGATAGCCCATTGAAGCCTGGTAGCGTTCGATCGCCGATCGGGTGCCACGGCCGACCTGACCATCGACACGCCCGGCATTGTAGCCAAAATAGTTGAGCGCTGTTTGGGTTTGCGCACCTTGCGTGGTCGACGGAATGCCCGGTCGGTATGTCCGGGTGGATGACCGCGCTTTCTTTTTCTGCTGGTCCTTGCCTATCGCATATCCCACGACCCCGCCGACAACGGCTCCGCCGAGGAAATCGCCAGCGTCTGCTTGTGCTGTCTGAGGCGCGGTCGCAGCGAAAGAGACCGCGATGACAAGTGTTGCTGCTAATCGGAAAATCATAATTAACCTCCACCAAAAATAACTATTTTCACTAAGTATAACACAGCTGGGATCCGCACGGGTGTCCAAGCCCACGACCGTCTGAAGCTTGGGTAGTTTGCCCGCTGGTTTGCAGGTTGTGCGGCAGTGCTTTTTTCACTGCAGTTAAAGGCATTAACACTTTATTGCATTGTTGGGTGCTTAACGCCTGGCATCTCATTGAGGCGATCGGAGCGGACTTGTATCGGACGCTCGGCAAAGCCCAAGCCTTGCTTTGGACGCGAGGGTATTGATTCTATGATTTCCAATTGGAATCCAGACCACTTGCCAAGCTTCACATTCCCCTGTACACGCCGCCTCTATCGTCTTCGGGCGAGATTCTCTCGTGGGAGGTTTCTGGGATCGCGATCCCCGACCGGACCACGCAACATAATCTGGGTGGGACGCGTCCTGCCTAAGTTGAAAGGAAAACCAAATGGCCAAGAAGCTTGCTGGTACAATGAAGCTGCAGGTTCCTGCAGGTCAGGCGAACCCGTCGCCGCCAGTTGGTCCGGCGCTGGGTCAGCGCGGCATCAACATCATGGAATTCTGCAAGGCGTTCAACGCCAAGACAGCAGACATGGAGCCCGGCGCTCCTTGCCCGACCGTGATCACCTACTATCAGGACAAGTCCTTCACCATGGACATCAAGACGCCGCCCGCGTCTTACTACCTGAAAAAAGCAGCTGGTCTGAAGCCGGTCGGCAAGCGTAACCGCCCCCGTGGCGCGGAAAACCCAGGTCGTGAGACCGTGGCTACCGTGACCAGCAAGCAGGTTCGCGAAATCGCCGAAGCCAAAATGAAAGATCTGAACGCCAACGACGTCGAAGGCGCAATGCAGATCATCCTGGGCTCGGCCCGCTCTATGGGCATCGAGGTGAAGTAAGATGGCAAAACTCGGTAAACGTACCCGCGCTGCGCGCGAAGCTGTCGCCGGCAAGGAAAACCTGTCGGTTGAAGAAGCTGTTGCTCTGGTCAAGGGCAACGCAACCTCGAAATTCGACGAGACCATCGAAATCGCGATGAACCTGGGCGTTGACACCCGTCACGCAGACCAGATGGTTCGCGGCGTTGTTGGCCTGCCGAACGGCACTGGTAAAGCGATGCGCGTTGCTGTTTTTGCTCGCGGCCCGAAGGCTGACGAAGCGAAAGAAGCTGGCGCAGATATCGTTGGCGCAGAGGACCTGATGGAAACCATTCAGGGCGGCACCATCGAATTTGATCGCTGCATTGCCACCCCGGACATGATGCCGATCGTTGGTCGTCTGGGTAAGGTTCTGGGGCCCCGTAACCTGATGCCGAACCCCAAAGTTGGCACCGTGACCATGGATGTGAAAGCAGCCGTGGAAGCAGCCAAGGGCGGTGAAGTTCAGTTCAAGGCGGAAAAAGGCGGTGTTGTGCACGCTGGCGTTGGCAAAGCGTCGTTTGACGAAGCCAAGCTGGTCGAAAACGTTCGCGCCTTTGTCTCGGCTGTTGCCAAGGCCAAGCCGTCGGGCGCCAAAGGCACCTACATGAAGAAAATCGCGCTGAGCTCGACCATGGGTCCAGGCGTGACGCTGGATGTTGCGGAAGCTTCGGGCGAATAAGCCCTAGCATTCAGTTTGGAAGAATTGATCCCGGGTGGTGCGAACTACCCGGGATTTTCTTTGCCAATGTCTGTTTCCTCGGGCAGCCCCAATACCGCTGTAATTCTCAGATAGCGAACCCAGAAGTGCTTTTACAGCCAGATGGGATCATAGGCCTGTCAGTTGGTTTTCTTGGAGAATAAAATGTGTGGATATTGCGCACGGAAATTGAATCCTGACCTCATCAAGAAAATGAAAGACGAACTGCCTGACAGTGTCGCCGGCGCAGACAATTCAAACGCGCCTGGAGGCCCAGCTTTAGTAATCGCGAACGCTGCGATAGCTGGTGGTGGCTTGCAAATAGAGGATATGGGAATTTCTTTCCAGCCCATTGAAGGAGCGCTGTCTACCGGCGCTTGGGCTGGCGACAACGGATTTGAATTTAAGTCTTCTGCTTCGGTGGATGAAAGTGGCGAATTGGCCAATTGGGCGGGGCGCGGTTTACCCAAGTTGGCAGAGCAGGAAGTTTCGCCACTGTCATTTCAAACCGCAGATATACCTGACACGGAGTATTGGACAGTTTCTTTAGCTTTGTCATTCGAGGATTGGCATTTTTAGACCGGGATCGAGCCAAATTGGTGGCCATGCCCATGCGGCGAAAGCTTTTTTGCGCTGAATGTCTTGTGATTTGTCCGGACGTCCACGCGTTACCTAGCGATCTCGCGTCATGCGTTTAGTCGTTGATGGCCCATCGGCATCGCTGCTGTGGCATGTTGAGAAGAATAAGCGTGTTTATGTTTTTGGGAGAACAGGCCGAAGTTTGAAGCTGCGGAGTTTTGATCTAATTTGGTGCAAACTGCTTCGGAATTTGTTTTGGTTTCGCGTGACAAATTGCTCTGAATTTTCCAAATCCCTATGCTTGCTGTAGTATCAAGGCGATTTTCGTGCACCGAAGGGGCGGTGAAATGATCAGTTTTGATGCAGAAACGGCCAGGTTGCTTGATGTCGCGTATCAAGGGGCTGATATCACCCGAAGGCGGCAGGCTTCATTTGACGCTCTCGCACCAGCGCCGGGCGAAACAATCCTGGATATCGGTTGTGGGAACGGAATGTTGACGGCAGAGTTGGCGCGCGCAGTCGGGCCGGGCGGCCGTGTCATCGGTGTCGATCCAAGTGAAGACATGATGTCTGCCGCCATAGATCGCTGCAGCAACTATGAATGTGTGGAGCTGCGCGCTGGTTTCGCGAATGAGTTGCCGATTGAAGATTCCGTCGCCGATAAAGCTGCGTCGATCCAGGTTTTCGAATACATTGAAGATGTAGAAGGTGCCTTGACCGAAGTTATGCGTTGCTTGAAGCCCGGTGGCCGCTTGGTTGTGGGAGATCTGCACTTTGGCAGTTTGATTTGGTTCAGCAACGAGCGGGAACGAATGCAGAGGATGCTGTCCAGTTGGGATCAGCACTTTGTAAGCGGATCTGTTCCAGAGCGGCTGCCCGGGCTGATTAGAGATCACGGACATCTAGTAGATGGGGTGGCGCCAATCGCGTTGACAGATCACCAACTGAAGCCAGACGGTATCGCAATGATGATGATGCATCTTATGAAGAACTACGCAGTACAAAACGGTCATATGGAGCCGGAAGTAGTGCAAGCGTGGTTTGATGAACAAAACGCTCTCGCTCAGAAGGGAAAGTTCTTTTTCTCAATTACCCAATATGTCGTCGTGGCAAGAAAACTGAATTGATGTGGTTTTGCAGTTGGCACTTTGAGTCATCGTCCGGTAAAGATATCGGCAACTAGGAAAACTCGTTCAGACGGTGATTTACCCCTTGGAAACCCTGCCTATCTGCCCTAAGTAGACCTGCGGAATAAAGCGTGCGATTCGTCGTGCGCTTTCTTTCGTTTCGTCCAAGACGGTGGGTGGGTCCATTTGGTCCCTTAATTCCCTGCCTGAGACGGGTAAGACCAAAGAATTCTGAGGGTCCCACCCTCGGGCGCATTTTGGCCAATCCCGTAACAACGGACCTGAACGCCGGAGCGAAAGCTGCGGCAAATATGAGCCGGGGTGAGGTATCGCCCCTAACTTGGAGAGAACTGTGGATAGAGCCCAGAAAGAGAAAGTGGTCGAGGAACTCGGCCAAATCTTCGAAAGCTCTGGCGTCGTAGTGGTTGCTCACTACGCCGGTCTGACAGTTGCCGAGATGCAGGACCTTCGCGCACGTGCTCGTGACGCGGGTGGCTCTGTGCGTGTTGCCAAGAACAGGCTCGCCAAAATCGCCCTTGAGGGTAAGCCGTGTGAAAGCATGGCCGACCTGCTGACAGGGATGACCGTTCTGACCTATTCCGAGGACCCCGTGGCAGCAGCCAAGGTGGCCGAGGACTTCGCCAAGGATAACAAGAATTTTGAGATCCTCGGCGGTGCAATGGGTGAGAACGCTCTGGACCGCAAAGGCGTCGAAACAGTTTCGAAAATGCCGTCTCGCGAGGAGCTTATTGCTTCGATCGTGGGCTGCATTGGCGCACCTGCTTCGAACATCGCCGGCGCGATTGGCGCACCTGCAAGCAACATCGCAAGCATCCTTTCCACCATCGAAGAGAAGGCGGAAGCTGCGTAAGCGGTTGGCACTGAATGATCTGCGTAGGGTGAATACCCTGACGTTGGAACACACACTGTAAACGGAAAGAGCTGATAAAATGGCTGATCTGAAAGCACTCGCAGAAAGCATCGTGGGTCTGACCCTGCTGGAAGCACAAGAACTGAAAACCATCCTCAAAGACGAATATGGCATCGAGCCCGCAGCAGGCGGCGCAGTTGTCATGGCAGCAGGCGGCGACGCCGGCGGCGCAGCTGAGGAAGAAAAAACCGAATTCGACGTCGTTCTGAAGAACGCCGGCGCATCGAAAATCAACGTCATCAAAGAAGTTCGCGGCATCACCGGCCTGGGCCTGAAAGAAGCCAAGGAACTGGTCGAAGCCGGCGGCAAGATCAAAGAAGGCGTGGACAAAGCAGAAGCAGAAGACGTCAAAGCCAAGCTGGAAGCAGCTGGCGCCGAAGTCGAGCTGGCCTAAGCTTGGTCTCAGGTGCATCGCTGATGCGCCGAAAAATTTGGCTGGGTCCGGAGAAATCCGGGTCCAGCCGAACCTGTCTTAGAAAGGGCCTCAACGCATGGGGTGTTTTCTAAGACACGGTTTTCGGATCGGGAGGCCGCCTTCGGGACGGTGGCCATGAATTGATCCGGACGTGTTGTCTCGATTGTGCAAGATGCCGGGGCCCGACGGTGTCTTTGCCCGCTGAGAACATCGAAAGGTGACATCTGACATGGCTCAAACGTTCCTTGGCCAGAAACGTCTTCGTAAATACTACGGCAAAATCCGCGAAGTGCTGGAGATGCCGAACCTTATTGAGGTACAGAAATCTTCTTATGATCTTTTCCTGCGCTCCGGCGATGCAGAGCAGCCAACAGACGGCGAAGGCATCAAAGGTGTGTTCCAGTCGGTTTTCCCGATCAAGGATTTCAACGAAACCTCCGTTCTGGAGTTCGTGAAATACGATCTGGAAAAACCCAAATACGACGTCGAAGAATGTATGCAGCGCGACATGACTTACAGCGCGCCGCTGAAGGTCACTCTGCGTCTGATCGTGTTTGATGTCGACGAAGACACCGGCGCGAAGTCGGTAAAAGACATCAAGGAACAGGATGTCTTCATGGGCGACATGCCTTTGATGACGCCGAATGGCACTTTTGTCGTGAACGGGACCGAGCGTGTGATCGTATCCCAAATGCACCGCTCGCCCGGTGTGTTCTTTGACCACGACAAGGGCAAGACCCATTCCTCGGGCAAGCTGCTGTTTGCCTGCCGCATCATCCCGTATCGCGGCAGCTGGCTGGACTTTGAATTCGACGCCAAGGACATCGTGTTCGCCCGTATCGACCGTCGCCGCAAACTGCCTGTGACAACCCTGCTTTATGCACTGGGTTTGGATCAGGAAGCGATCATGGACGCGTATTACAACACCGTGTCCTACAAGCTGGACAAGAAGAAAGGGTGGATCACGCCGTTCTTCCCCGAGCGTGTGCGTGGGACCCGTCCGACCTATGATCTGGTTGACGCCAAATCCGGTGAAGTGATTGCCGAAGCAGGTAAGAAAGTCACTCCACGCGCGGTCAAAAAACTGATCGACGAAGGCACCGTAACCGACCTTCTGGTTCCGTTCGATCACATCGTTGGCAAATTTGTCGCGAAGGACATCATCAACGAAGAAAACGGCGCGATTTATGTCGAAGCCGGTGATGAACTGACCCTGGAATACGACAAAGACGGTGACCTGATTGGCGGTACTGCCAAAGAACTGATCGATGCGGGCATCACCGACATCCCGGTTCTGGATATCGACAACGTCAATGTTGGTCCGTACATGCGCAACACCATGGCTCAGGACAAGAACATGAGCCGCGAAACCGCGCTGATGGATATCTACCGCGTCATGCGTCCGGGCGAACCGCCCACCGTCGAGGCTGCGTCGGCCCTGTTCGACACGCTGTTCTTCGACAGCGAGCGTTATGACCTGTCCGCCGTTGGCCGCGTGAAGATGAACATGCGCCTGGCTCTGGATGCGCCGGACACCCTGCGCACTCTGCGCCGCGAAGACATCGTGGCCTGTATCAAGGCGCTTGTTGAACTGCGTGACGGCAAAGGCGACGTGGACGACATCGACCACCTCGGCAACCGTCGCGTGCGTTCGGTTGGCGAACTGATGGAAAACCAGTACCGCGTCGGTCTGCTGCGCATGGAGCGCGCGATCAAAGAGCGTATGTCGTCGGTTGAAATCGACACTGTCATGCCTCAGGACCTGATCAACGCGAAACCTGCTGCGGCTGCTGTTCGCGAATTCTTCGGCTCGTCGCAGCTGTCGCAGTTCATGGACCAGACCAACCCGCTGTCGGAAGTTACGCACAAACGCCGTCTCTCGGCGCTTGGGCCCGGTGGTCTGACGCGTGAGCGTGCGGGCTTTGAGGTGCGCGACGTGCACCCGACCCACTATGGCCGGATGTGCCCGATTGAAACGCCGGAAGGTCCGAACATCGGTCTGATCAACTCGCTGGCCACCTTTGCTCGCGTGAACAAATATGGCTTCATCGAAACACCGTACCGCGTCGTCAAAGACGCCGAGGTGACCGATGAGGTTCACTACATGTCCGCGACCGAGGAGATGCGTCACACCGTGGCGCAGGCGAACGCGACGCTGGATGCCGATGGCAAGTTCATCAACGATCTGGTGTCGACCCGTCAGGCCGGTGACTACACCCTTGCCCCGCGCGAGAATGTAGACCTGATCGACGTGTCGCCGAAACAGCTGGTCTCGGTCGCTGCATCGCTGATCCCGTTCCTTGAAAACGACGACGCCAACCGCGCTCTGATGGGCTCGAACATGCAACGTCAGGCGGTTCCGCTGCTGCGGGCCGAAGCACCGCTGGTCGGTACCGGTATCGAGGAAAAGGTTGCGATCGACTCGGGTGCTGCGATTCAGGCGAAACGCGCCGGTATCATCGACCAGGTTGATGCCCAGCGTATCGTTATCCGCGCCACCGAAGATCTGGAACTGGGTGACGCTGGCGTTGACATTTACCGTCTGCGCAAGTTCCAGCGTTCGAACCAGAACACCTGCATCAACCAGCGTCCGCTGATCAAGGTGGGTGACACCGTCCAGAAGGGCGAGGTCATTGCCGACGGTCCGTCGACCGACATGGGTGAACTGGCGCTTGGTAAGAACGTGGTCGTCGCGTTCATGCCGTGGAACGGTTACAACTACGAAGACTCGATCCTGATCAGCGAACGTATCGCGCGTGATGACGTCTTTACCTCGGTTCATATCGAGGAATTCGAAGTCGCCGCCCGTGACACTAAGCTCGGTCCGGAAGAGATCACCCGCGACATCCCGAACGTCGGTGAAGAAGCGCTGCGCAACCTCGACGAGGCGGGCATCGTTTACATCGGCGCGGATGTTGAGCCGGGCGATATTCTGGTCGGCAAGATCACTCCGAAGGGCGAAAGCCCGATGACCCCGGAAGAAAAGCTGCTGCGCGCCATCTTTGGTGAGAAAGCATCTGACGTGCGCGACACCTCGCTGCGCGTGAAGCCGGGCGATTACGGTACGGTCGTGGAAGTCCGCGTTTTCAACCGTCACGGCGTCGAAAAAGACGAGCGTGCGCTGCAGATTGAGCGTGAGGAAGTCGAACGTCTGGCCCGTGACCGGGACGACGAGCTGGCGATCCTGGACCGCAACATCTATGCGCGTCTGCAAGGCTTGATCCTTGGTAAAACCGCTGTCAAAGGGCCGAAAGGCGTCAAGGCAGGGTCGGTGATCACCGAGGAGCTGCTGGAAACTCTGACCCGTGGTCAGTGGTGGCAGCTGGCGCTGGAAGGCGAGCAGGACGCGCAGATCGTCGAAGCTCTGAACGAGCAGTACGAAGTGCAAAAGCGTGCTCTGGACGCCCGTTTCGAAGACAAGGTCGAAAAAGTCCGTCGTGGCGACGACCTGCCGCCGGGTGTGATGAAGATGGTCAAAGTCTTCATCGCCGTGAAGCGTAAGCTGCAGCCGGGCGACAAGATGGCCGGCCGTCACGGGAACAAAGGTGTGATCTCCAAGGTTGTTCCGATGGAAGACATGCCGTTCCTGGCCGATGGTACGCCGGTTGATTTCTGTCTGAACCCGCTGGGTGTGCCTTCGCGTATGAACGTTGGTCAGATCCTTGAAACCCACATGGGTTGGGCTGCACGCGGCCTGGGTCTGAACATTGATGAGGCTCTGGGTGAATACCGCCGCTCCGGCGATCTGACCCCGGTGCGCGAAGCGATGAAGCTGGCCTATGGCGAAGATGTCTACGAAGAAGGCATCACCGGTCTGGACGAGGATGGCCTGATCGAGGCTGCGGGCAACGTGACCCGCGGTGTTCCGATCGCTACCCCGGTCTTCGACGGTGCCAAAGAGGCTGACGTCAACGATGCGCTGGTGCGTGCGGGCTTCTCGGAAAGCGGTCAGTCGGTTCTGTTCGACGGTCGTACCGGTGAGCAATTCGCGCGTCCGGTCACCGTGGGCATCAAGTACCTGCTGAAACTGCACCACCTTGTGGACGACAAAATCCACGCGCGTTCGACCGGGCCGTACAGCCTGGTTACCCAGCAGCCGCTGGGTGGTAAGGCGCAGTTCGGTGGTCAGCGCTTTGGTGAGATGGAAGTCTGGGCTCTGGAAGCTTACGGCGCCGCCTACACCCTGCAGGAGATGCTCACCGTGAAATCGGATGACGTCGCCGGCCGGACCAAGGTCTATGAGTCGATCGTCAAGGGCGAGGATAACTTTGAAGCGGGCGTACCGGAATCGTTCAACGTTCTGGTGAAAGAAGTCCGTGGCCTCGGCCTGAATATGGAACTCCTGGATGCGGAGGTTGAGGAGTAAGGGCGCTGCCCTCTCTCCCGTCCCCCCTTCCGCAAGATTTGAGGTAACAAATGAACCAGGAAATCACCAACAACCCGTTCAACCCGCTGACGCCCCCGAAGGTCTTTGACGAGATCAAGGTCTCGCTGGCGTCGCCCGAGCGGATCCTGTCTTGGTCCTATGGCGAGATCAAGAAACCCGAAACCATCAACTACCGGACGTTCAAGCCTGAACGTGACGGCCTGTTCTGCGCGCGTATCTTTGGCCCGATCAAAGATTACGAATGTCTGTGCGGCAAATATAAGCGGATGAAGTATCGCGGCGTTGTCTGCGAGAAATGCGGTGTGGAAGTCACCCTGCAGAAAGTCCGCCGCGAGCGTATGGGCCACATCGAACTGGCCGCGCCCGTCGCACATATCTGGTTCCTGAAGTCGCTGCCGTCCCGCATCGGTCTGATGCTGGACATGACGCTGCGCGATCTGGAACGCGTTCTGTACTTTGAAAACTATGTCGTCATCGAACCAGGTCTGACTGACCTGACCTACGGCCAGATGCTGACCGAAGAAGAGTACATGGATGCGCAGGATGCTTATGGCATGGACGCCTTCACGGCGAATATCGGTGCTGAAGCCATCCGTGAGATGCTGGCCCAGATCGATCTGGAAGCCGAAGCCGAGCAGCTGCGCGCTGATCTGGCCGAGGCAACAGGCGAGCTGAAGCCCAAGAAAATCATCAAGCGTCTGAAGGTTGTTGAATCTTTCCTCGAGTCGGGCAACCGGCCCGAGTGGATGGTGATGACCGTGATCCCGGTCATTCCGCCGGAACTGCGTCCACTGGTTCCGCTGGATGGTGGCCGTTTCGCGACCTCGGATCTGAACGATCTGTATCGCCGCGTCATCAACCGGAACAACCGTCTGAAGCGTCTGATCGAACTGCGCGCGCCTGACATCATCGTCCGCAACGAAAAGCGGATGCTGCAGGAATCCGTGGATGCTCTGTTCGACAACGGCCGTCGTGGCCGCGTGATCACCGGCGCCAATAAGCGTCCGCTGAAATCGCTGTCGGACATGCTGAAAGGTAAGCAAGGCCGCTTCCGTCAGAACCTTTTGGGTAAGCGCGTCGACTTCTCGGGCCGTTCGGTCATTGTGACCGGGCCCGAGCTGAAGCTGCACCAGTGTGGTCTGCCCAAAAAGATGGCGCTGGAGCTGTTCAAGCCGTTCATCTACTCACGCCTTGAAGCCAAGGGTCTGTCTTCGACCGTGAAACAGGCGAAGAAACTGGTCGAGAAAGAGCGTCCTGAAGTTTGGGATATCCTTGACGAGGTGATCCGCGAACACCCTGTCATGCTGAACCGTGCGCCGACGCTGCACCGTCTTGGCATTCAGGCGTTTGAGCCGGTCCTGATCGAAGGTAAAGCCATTCAGCTGCACCCGCTGGTCTGTTCGGCCTTTAACGCTGACTTTGACGGGGACCAGATGGCCGTTCACGTCCCGCTGAGCCTTGAGGCGCAGCTGGAAGCCCGTGTTCTGATGATGTCGACGAACAACGTTCTGTCGCCTGCAAATGGCGCACCGATCATCGTTCCATCGCAGGATATGATCCTGGGTCTGTACTATGTGACCCTGGAACGTGAAGGCATGCCGGGCGAAGGCAAGGTCTTTGGCTCGATCGAAGAAGTTCAGCACGCGCTGGACGCCGGTGAGGTGCACCTGCACTCGAAAATCACCGCGCGGATCACGCAGATCGACGACGAAGGCAACGAAGTTCAAAAGCGCTATGAAACCACTCCGGGCCGTCTGCGTCTTGGTGCCTTGCTGCCGATGAACAACAAAGCGCCGTTCGAGCTGGTCAACCGCCTGCTGCGGAAGAAAGAAGTGCAGCAGGTGATCGACACCGTCTACCGTTACTGCGGTCAGAAAGAGTCGGTTATCTTCTGTGACCAGATTATGTCGATGGGCTTCAAAGAAGCGTTCAAGGCTGGCATCTCGTTCGGTAAGGACGACATGGTCATTCCGGGTGACAAGTGGGGCATCGTTGATGACACCCGCGGTCAGGTGAAGGACTTTGAACAGCAGTACATGGACGGCCTGATTACTCAGGGTGAAAAGTACAACAAAGTTGTCGATGCCTGGTCGAAGTGTAACGACCGCGTCACCGAGGCTATGATGTCGACGATCTCGTCGTCGGATCGGGCAGAGGACGGGTCCGAGCAGGAACCGAACTCGGTCTACATGATGGCCCACTCGGGTGCGCGTGGCTCGGTTACTCAGATGAAACAGCTGGGCGGTATGCGCGGCCTGATGGCCAAGCCGAACGGTGACATCATCGAAACGCCGATCATCTCGAACTTTAAGGAAGGTCTGACCGTTCTCGAGTACTTCAACTCGACCCACGGTGCCCGTAAGGGTCTGTCGGATACCGCTCTGAAGACGGCGAACTCGGGTTACCTGACCCGTCGTCTGGTTGACGTGGCACAAGACTGTATCGTTCGTGAGATCGACTGTGGCACCGAGCGTGCGATCACTGCCGAAGCAGCCGTAAACGACGGTGAGGTTGTCGCCTCGCTGGCCGAACGTGTGCTGGGCCGTGTCGCTGCTGACGATGTTCTGCGTCCAGGCACAGATGAGGTGATCGTCGCAGCAGGTCAGCTGATCGACGAACGTATGGCCGACACCATCGACGAAGCTGGTGTTCAGTCGATGCGCATCCGCTCGCCTCTGACCTGTGAGTCCGAGGAAGGCGTCTGTGCAACCTGCTACGGTCGTGACCTTGCACGCGGTACCATGGTGAACACCGGTGAAGCTGTTGGCATCATTGCCGCCCAGTCGATCGGTGAACCCGGTACACAGCTGACCATGCGGACCTTCCACATCGGTGGTGTTGCGCAAGGTGGTCAGCAGTCGTTCCAGGAAGCCAACCAGGAAGGTGTTGTCGCGTTCGAGAACCCGCAGATCCTGGTCAATGCCGCTGGCGAAAGCCTGGTCATGGGCCGGAACATGAAGCTGGTGATCAACGACGAACATGGCGAAGAGCGTGCCAGCTTCAAGCTGGGCTACGGCTCCAAGCTGTTCGTCAAAGACGGCACCAAAGTGGCCCGTGGCGACAAGCTGTTCGAATGGGATCCCTACACTCTGCCGATCATCGCCGAGAAAGCCGGTACCGCGAAATACGTTGATCTGGTTTCGGGCCTTGCTGTCCGCGACGAGACTGACGAAGCAACTGGCATGACCCAGAAGATCGTGATCGACTGGCGCGCGGCCCCCAAAGGCAGCGACCTCAAGCCGGAGATCATTCTGGTCGGTGAAGATGGCGAGCCGGTCCGCAACGACGCGGGCAACCCGGTTCACTATCCGATGTCGGTCGATGCGATTCTGTCGGTCGAAGACGGCCAGAAGATCGAAGCTGGTGACGTTGTTGCGCGTATCCCGCGTGAAGGTGCCAAGACCAAGGACATCACCGGTGGTCTGCCGCGTGTGGCCGAACTGTTCGAAGCGCGTCGTCCGAAAGATCACGCGATCATCGCAGAAGCCGATGGTTACGTGCGCTTTGGCCGCGACTACAAGAACAAACGCCGCATCAGCATCGAACCGGCGGACGAGTCCATGGAGACCATCGAGTACATGGTGCCCAAGGGCAAGCACATCCCGGTCGCCGAAGGGGACTTCATCCAGAAGGGTGAATACCTGATGGACGGTAACCCGGCTCCGCATGACATCCTGTCCATCATGGGTGTCGAAGCGCTGGCGGATTACATGATCGACGAAGTGCAGGACGTCTATCGTCTGCAGGGCGTGAAGATCAACGACAAGCACATCGAGGTCATCGTGCGCCAGATGCTGCAGAAGTGGGAGATCCTGGATTCAGGCGACACCACCCTGCTAAAAGGCGAGCATGTCGACAAGCAGGAGTTCGACGCGGCCAACGAGAAGACCCTCTCGCGCGGTGGTCGTCCGGCACAGGGCGAACCGATCCTGTTGGGGATCACCAAAGCCTCGCTGCAGACGCGTTCGTTCATCTCGGCGGCGTCGTTCCAGGAAACCACCCGTGTGCTGACCGAAGCTTCGGTTCAGGGCAAGAAGGACAAGCTGGTTGGCCTGAAAGAGAACGTCATCGTTGGTCGTCTGATCCCCGCCGGTACCGGTGGGGCCACTCAGGCCGTCCGCCACATCGCGCAGTCGCGTGACAACGTGGTCATCGAAGCCCGCCGGGAAGAGGCCGAAGCCGCCGCTGCTCTGGCCGCGCCGACTTTCGACGACGACATGGTTGGTGATGAGCTGGACGTTCTGGTGGAAACCCCGGAAAGCCGCGAGTAAGCTCGACAGCATAAATTTGAAAAAGGCCCCGCAAAACGCGGGGCCTTTTTCTTGGATAAGTGTCAACGTTGGCCCACGGCAATTGAAAGCAATTGCTAAGGCATTAGCGGTATATCTGTAGGCTCTGGCGCGGCCCCTGCGGCGGTGAGCATGGCATGTATTTGCCCCCGGTGATGGGCTTGGTGATTAAAGAACTGAACAACACAGACGGCCTTAGGCATTTCGGTTTTGGATAAGCTGCCAGGTGGGTACCACCTGACAACACCATTGAGATCTGCGCTAGTTGTGATGGACGCCCATTGTTGGATTTCCGTATCGCGCTGCGTGCGTACGTCTTTGAATTCAGACCAATCCGAAGGGCTGGTCAGTGAATGGGTGATTGTTTCCTGTGGGCGTTCGTTTCCTTTGATGCGCTCAAGCATAAGGGCATCGGCCCAATAGAGGTGGTTCATAGTTGCAGCGATGAATTTGAAGAACGCGCCTCGATCCTTCCAGCGCTGAGCTTCGGTCAAGCCGTCCGATGCAGTGATGAGCGAGATATTTTGCCATCTATTGTAGCGTGCCATAAGTCGGCAATAAGCGGCTGAAATCATCTTTCATGGCCTCAGAGTTATTGTGGAAGTATTGGGAAAATTGAGCGCTTTACTTTGGAACAAGGCAAATTGCGCTGGGGCCCGCGCACGCTATCACGACGTTGGGTGACTATGAGATTACAGATGTCACCGGCTTTGCGTAAGCTTTTTCTCAATCAAGCCTGTCAATGCGCTGCATAACCAAGTCCTGTTTTCGGTTCGCGCTTGTTAACACGAAAGCAGATTGCGTCGTGGCAAGACAGCACGACAATTTGATCCAACACTGCCTTCAAGCACGGTGCCTCGTTCTTGCGGACCCACAATCTCTAGCTTAGCTCCGACCAGAGATATTATTTTGATTTTGAATTGGCTCATGGGCACAGAACACAACTCTTTCGAAGATCGCGTTGCGCGGATCAGGCAGCGCTCAGACGAGAATGCAGGAAACGCACCCCGGCCCAGAGCCGAGAGCTTCTGGCGGCGCCTGGCCTATCCAGGTGCATTTGTCGGGGCGTTTTTGCTGGGGATCTTTGCCGTTTTTCTGACCCGCTACATTCAGTATCAATCCGTCGGCATACCGGTTCTACGACAGGTTGATACGCAGGATTTCGTCAGCCTCGGCCTTGCGGGTGGGGCCTGCATAATGGTGATGCTTTTTCTGAAAGGTAAGCTTCGAGAATTTGCAAGTGCGCTAGCGGTTGGCGCGTTGCTGACGACATTCACCTTTCACAACCTGGTTTGGAACTACCCGGTTTTTTTTGAGCAAACCTGCGGAGAAGACTCGGTGGATTTTGTCAAAGACACGACGGAACCTTCGAGCTTGAACTTCTTCGGAACTATTTTGCCTTTAGGCTGACATCTGGATGATGGCGGCAAGCGATATTGACATCCAAGGTTATACTCTGGCCAATACAGGCGTTTGCCAGCCCGGAGCCCAATCCTTATGACCCCGAACACCAAAGGTGCCTTGCTAATGATGGGCAGCATGGCGGCATTTACCCTGAACGATACGCTGGTGAAGGTCGCGTTACAGGAATTGCCGCTTTTCCAGCTGGTTGCCTTAAGGGGCGCTTTGGCCGTTATGCTGGTTTATCTGCTGGCGCGGTCTCTGGGGGCGCTGCACCTGAATTTTTCGCGGCACGACAAGTGGCTGGTCGCCCTGCGTAGCTTGACCGAACTGGCTGCCACTTTCTTTTTTTTGACAGCGTTGAAGAATATGCCGCTTGCCAACGTGACGGCCATTTTGCAGGCGCTGCCACTGACTGTCACGCTGGGCGCGGCGTTGGTTTTCTCAGAGCAGGTCGGCTGGCGGCGTACCTTGGCGATCGTTGTAGGGTTCATTGGTATGGTGTTGATCGTACGGCCGGGCCCGGACGGGTTCAGCGTGTATTCTGTCTACGCCCTGATCGCAGTGGCGTCGATTACGGTTCGGGATCTTGTTACCCGACGCATGTCCGCCGATGTGCCGTCGATGGTTGTGACCCTGGCAACCTCGGGCTCAATCGCAGTTGCCGCGGCGATTGCTTCGGTTTTTGAAGGATGGGCGCCGGTCTCGGCTGCAGCAGGGTCTCTGGTCGCCGTCGCTGCCGTCTTTGTGCTGATGGGATATCTTTTAAGCGTCATGGTCATGCGTCAGGGGGATGTTGGATTTGTTGCTCCGTTTCGGTATTCCAGCCTGCTCTGGGCGTTGGGGCTGGGGTGGGTCGTTTTTGACGAATGGCCAGATGCGGTGACGATGCTGGGTGCAGCGCTGATCGTAGGCGCAGGGTTGTTCACACTCTTCCGCGAGCGGGCCCGTCAAGGTGCAGCGTGAACCTGCCTGACATAGGTCTGGTCAATGGCAAAGCGGGACAGGAATTCAGCTTTTTGTTGTGGTGAAAGCGGACTTAGGTCGGCATTCGTGCTTCTTGTGCGGGGCGAGTCGTTGAACCGGTTCAAGCCTCGCACCCACATCGGGCCATCCGGGCGGGTGACCACAGGCATAGCCCGGTTCATCCTGTTATGGGCAAAGTTCATGATTGATTTCCGGTTGCCGCCCTGCACAAACATGCCAAGCCCGGCTGTCATCAGCGGGCGATGCACGCGAATGGCCTGAATCCCTTGGGCATTTGCGCGCGCCAAATACCCACAGTTGAAATCGATCGCCACCATAGTGCGGCTCTGCAAGAGCGCTGCGCAATCAACTGCCGTTCCCCGCAGCCTTTCGACAAAGTCCACGGCCACTGCATCATCATCGTCGTGACGAAACTGCAGGCAAGGCGCGTCGAGATTTTGACGTGCCGCATTCAGAACCTCTTGCATGACCTTCCTGTGCCGGCCCGGAGGTCTGACGACAATTTCTACCTGTTTCAGGTCAGCGGTCAGGTCATTCAGGCGATCGAAGGCGGGTTTGGGCAGGCATTCACCGATGACGATCCGCAGATGAAAGTCTTGGTCGGTTTGCTGCCGCAGACCGGGCAGGGCGATGGTTTCAAACAAACGGAACCGCTCTTCCAGCCGATCATGACGGTAAAGGAACTGCCGCCGTTCTTCGACAGAGGCATGCATGGTCTGAAACCCACCAATGGCGGGATAGGAAAAGCGGCAAAGACCGAGGACCTGCATCTTCTCAAGTCCCAACAGGGGTAGTTTCGACCTCTTCGGGGTCGATAGAGAAACGTGTACGCAAATCCATTGCCTGTTCCCCAGTGACGGGCAACAAATCACGCGTATCCTTCCGGGCGTGGTCCGAGTCGTTGAACCCGTGCAGCATCCGCACCCACATTGGTGCGTCCGGGTAGCTGACGACTGGCATGAACCGCGCCAGTCTGTTGTGCAGTCGGTCAAAGATTGTCCGTTTACTTCCGCCCCGAACATACATACCCAAGCCGACCCCCAGCAGCGACCGATAGACCTGCGCGACGTGTAACTCATTTTTGTCACGCCGGGCGACGTAACCGAGGTTGTAGTCTATCGCGACCGACTCGCTCTGCTGTACCAGTCCTGCATTTTCGCGAATTGCAGAGCGTAGCTTTTCTATGAAATCGACCGAGACCGCGTCATCGTCGTCATGCCGAAACTGAAGGCAGGGTTTATGCGGGTCTGTTCGGGCGGTGTTCAGAACCTCCCGCATCACTCGCTTATGATCTGCGGCTTCCTTTTCGATGATGCAGATCTGTTTGATCCTAGCGGTCAGATCTCGTAGCCGTTGCGCATAGGGTGGCGGCAGGCATGTTCCCGTAAGCACCAGCAGCTCAAACGCCTCATCGGTTTGGGAGCGAAAGCCGGGCAGAGTGATGGTTTCAAACAGGCGAAAGCGTTCCTCCATCCTGTCGGTGTCATACAGAAACCGCCTTTGATCTTCAATTGAGTCTTGGCTGAGCCGAAAGCCGCCAATCGAAGGATAGGAAAAGCGGCACAGGCCAATCACTTGCATCTGTTGTCCATCACCTGGTATTCCGCACGACTATGCCCCCGCCGTGAAACGGCTGCAACGGGGTGGTAGCGTCTTATGTTGAAGTCTCCGACGCCCTAATCTCTGCCCGCCCGAGGCTGCCGGTATAGTGCTGTTGACACTTGGGTCGACTCCGCCTATTACGCGCGTCATCTCGGTACCGGGGGCCGCCCCAAAACCGATTTCAGTAATGAACTGGTCAAGACCCGGACAATTTTGCAGTTCGCGTCCTCTGATAACCAACCGCGACGTTCACCTCGGAATGGGAACGCTCGCGGATTTTGCGCTTGTGGACGCATGAGTGCAACGAATTTAGCCGCACGCAGCTCGCGTGCATGTCATGTGTGTTGCAAAACGGGGAAGAAACCGGAATGCCAACTATTCAACAGCTGATCCGCAAACCGCGGCAGCCTAAAGTAAAACGCTCGAAATCCATGCACCTGGAGCAGTGCCCGCAGAAGCGCGGCGTCTGCACCCGCGTGTACACCACCACACCGAAAAAGCCGAACTCGGCTATGCGTAAGGTTGCCAAAGTGCGCCTGACCAACGGGTTCGAGGTCATCTCGTACATCCCCGGTGAAAGCCACAACCTGCAGGAACACTCGGTTGTTCTGATCCGTGGCGGCCGTGTGAAAGACCTTCCCGGTGTGCGTTACCACATCCTGCGCGGTGTTCTGGATACTCAGGGCGTCAAAGACCGTAAGCAACGTCGTTCGAAATACGGCGCGAAGCGTCCCAAGTAAGAAGGAGAGGCTGATATGTCACGTCGTCACGCCGCCGAAAAACGCGAAGTCCTGCCTGACGCCAAGTTTGGCGACAAGGTACTGACCAAATTCATGAACAACCTGATGATCGACGGTAAGAAGTCGGTCGCAGAGCGGATCGTTTACAACGCGTTTGACCGCGTTGAGAACAAGGTAAAGCGCGCTCCTGTCGAAGTGTTCCACGAAGCGCTCGACAACATCAAACCGTCGGTCGAGGTTCGCTCGCGCCGGGTTGGTGGTGCAACCTATCAGGTTCCGGTCGAAGTGCGCCCCGAGCGCCGCGAAGCACTGGCCATCCGCTGGCTGATCACTGCTGCGCGCGGCCGCAACGAAAACACCATGGAAGAACGCCTCGCCGGTGAACTGCTGGACGCTGTACAGTCCCGCGGTACTGCCGTGAAGAAGCGCGAAGACACCCACAAGATGGCCGAGGCAAACAAAGCCTTCAGCCACTACCGTTGGTAATTCAGAGGCTTATCAAAAATGGCACGCGAATATCCGCTCGAACTGTACCGTAACTTCGGTATCATGGCGCACATCGACGCAGGTAAGACCACCTGCTCGGAGCGTATCCTGTATTACACTGGTAAATCCCACAACATCGGTGAGGTGCACGATGGTGCAGCCACCATGGACTGGATGGAGCAGGAGCAGGAACGCGGCATCACCATCACCTCGGCTGCGACCACCACCTTCTGGGAACGCACCGAAGACGGTCAGACCGCCGATACCCCCAAGCACCGCCTGAACATCATCGACACCCCCGGCCACGTTGACTTCACCATCGAAGTTGAACGCTCGCTGGCGGTTCTCGACGGTGCCGTCTGCGTTCTGGACGCAAACGCCGGTGTTGAGCCCCAGACCGAAACCGTGTGGCGTCAGGCTGACCGCTACAAGGTTCCGCGTATGGTTTTCGTCAACAAAATGGACAAGATCGGCGCAGACTTCTTTAACTGCGTTCGCATGATCGAAGACCGTACCGGCGCACGCGCTGTTCCGGTTGGTATCCCGATCGGCGCCGAGTCCGAGCTTGAAGGTCTGATCGACCTGGTCACCATGGAAGAGTGGCTGTGGCAGGGCGAAGATCTGGGCGCTAGCTGGATCAAAGCCCCCATCCGCGACAGCCTGAAAGACATGGCTGACGAATGGCGCAGCAAGATGATCGAAGCGGCCGTCGAAATGGACGACGACGCGATGATGGAATACCTGGAAGGCAATGAGCCCGACGTTCCGACCCTGCGCAAACTGCTGCGCAAAGGTACCCTGGACATCGCGTTTGTTCCGGTTCTGGGTGGTTCGGCGTTCAAGAACAAAGGCGTTCAGCCGCTGCTCAACGCTGTGATCGACTATCTGCCCAGCCCGCTGGACGTTGTTGATTACATGGGCTTTAAGCCCGGCGACGAGGACGAAGTTCGTGACATCGCACGTCGCGCCGATGACGCAATGGCGTTCTCGGGCCTGGCGTTCAAAATCATGAACGACCCCTTCGTTGGCTCGCTGACCTTTACCCGGATCTACTCGGGCACCATGAACAAGGGTGACTCGATCCTGAACTCGACCAAAGGTAAAAAAGAGCGCATCGGTCGTATGATGATGATGCACTCAAACAACCGGGAAGAGATCGAAGAAGCGTTTGCAGGCGACATCATCGCGCTGGCGGGTCTGAAAGACACCACCACCGGTGACACCCTGTGTGATGCGAAGGATCCGGTGGTTCTGGAAACCATGACCTTCCCCGATCCGGTGATCGAGATCGCGGTTGAGCCCAAAACCAAGGGCGACCAGGAAAAGATGTCCCAGGGTCTGGCCCGTCTGGCCGCTGAAGACCCGTCTTTCCGCGTGGAAACCGACCTGGAATCGGGTCAGACCATCATGAAGGGCATGGGCGAACTTCACCTGGACATTCTGGTTGACCGTCTGAAGCGCGAGTTCAAGGTTGAAGCGAACATCGGTGCACCGCAGGTGGCCTATCGTGAAACCATCTCGATGCCGGTCGAGCACACCTACACCCACAAGAAACAGTCGGGTGGTTCGGGTCAGTTCGGTGAAGTTAAACTGGAAATCCAGCCGACTGAGCCGGGCGAAGGGTATTCGTTCGAAAGCCGCATCGTTGGTGGTGCTGTTCCGAAGGAATACATCCCAGGTGTTGAAAAAGGCATCAACTCGGTCATGGACAGCGGCCCGCTGGCTGGTTTCCCTGTCATCGACTTCAAGGTTGCCCTGCTGGACGGTAAGTTCCACGACGTTGACTCGAGCGTTCTGGCGTTCGAAATCGCGGCCCGTATGTGTATGCGTGAAGGTATGCGCAAAGCAGGCGCGAAACTGCTGGAACCGATCATGAAGGTCGAAGTGATCACCCCGGAAGAATACACCGGCGGTATCATCGGCGACCTGACTTCGCGTCGTGGCCAGGTGTCTGGTCAAGAACCGCGCGGCAACGCAATCGCGATCGACGCGTTCGTTCCGCTGGCGAACATGTTCGGCTACATCAACACTCTGCGTTCGATGTCGTCGGGCCGTGCCCAGTTCACCATGCAGTTCGACCACTACGATCCGGTTCCGCAGAACATCTCGGACGAGATTCAGGCGAAATACGCATAAGCGAAGATTTGAGGGAGCTCCGGTGCGGGGCTCCCTTCATTACCGAAAAAGGAGGCCATCATGGCAAAGGAAAAGTTTGAGCGTACAAAACCGCACGTCAACATCGGCACGATTG